>JANPCI010000069.1:0-17904 GCA_031430875.1 Actinomycetes bacterium
CCGGTGGGCCCGCGCTGCCCAGACCGACCTGTTCCTCGATCACTTCGCCGATGACTTCACTGCGACGTTGGTCGACGGAGCGACCGTCACCCGCGACGACCTCCGTGCCGCCCGGGTCGAGCCGTCGGCGCTCGGGTACGGGGTCGTCGACCGCAAGGTCATCGCCGTGCGGGGGGATCGCCTCGCACTGCTGCTCGTCGAGGACTCATGGTCGGTGGAGGAGATCGGCCCGGACGGACGGCTCGTCCGGATCGACCGCTTCGCCTACGCCGACCTCCGCGATGCGGTCGAGCACCTCGAGGCCCGGACGTTGACCCACGACGATGCGCCCCGGCAGGCGAATGCACTCGTGGCGATGCGCCGTGCGGTCCGCGAGCTCGACGCGGACGCACTCGACAGGTCGCTGCACCCGGACTTCCTCCTCACCGACCTTCGCCCGCTCGGCTTCGAGCCGATGGATCGGGCCGGCTTCCTGTCGATCATGCGCAACGACGGCACCGACGAGTCGTTCAACTCGGTGCCGGTGATCGGCGAGATCATCGCCAGTTCGGAGCACGGGTCGGTCGCCCGCAACGCCATGTGGGCCGGCGGAGCGTCCGGCGAGTTCTGGGAGACGTCGCCGGCGATCAACGTCATCATGGTCCGCGACGACCTGGTCGTGTCGATGGAGATGTTCGCCGACGACGAGCTCGACGCCGCCGTGGCCAGGTTCCACGAACTCGACACCGAAGCGGGTGCCGACTCATTGGCATGGAATCGAGCCGACCGCGCCGGGCGCGAGGCGTTCCGCGACATCGGTGGTGGCAGGGCCACCTCGACCGAGGTGCTTGCCGACGACGCCGTCGTCGACGATCGGCGCCACCTGCTGTACAACACCTATATCGGCCGAGACGCCGTGATCGAAGGCTGGCGAACAACCGGCACGATTCGACCGTGGCAGGTCGAATTCGACACGCTCGCCGTTCGTGGTGAGAACCTCGCTCTGATTGCCGCACACCTGGCGAAGGTCGACGATTCCGACACCACCATCGAGTCGCTCGGCGTCATGCACGTGAACGCTGACGGTCTGATCGATCGGATGGTCCTGTTCGACTTCGACGACCTCGTCGCGGCCGTCGAGGAACTGGATCGTCTGTATGCCGAGTCGCTCGACCCGACGGACCTGCTCGAGTGGCGGCATCTCGCCCTGTTGGAGATCCACTACGGCTCACTGAACGCCGGTGACCTCCACATGGCCATGGTCATCTACCACCCGTCATCGGTGTTCGTCGATCATCGCCCGCTGGGATGGGGAACGCTCGGCCTCACCGGGATCCACGAGCGCATGCGGACACTCACGGAGTCACCGGACCGCTACTTCTTCTACCTGGGACGGGTCAACCGGTCGTCGTTGGCGAGTAGCTGCATGATCGGCCGGAACCACGCCGTCACCGCCGGGGGTTTCGTCAACGACAGCGACATCTTGGTGATCAACACCATGGATCCGGCGACGGGCCTGGTGATGCGAACCGAGCAGTTCGACCCGGACCATCTCGACGCCGCGCTGGCGCGGTTCGACGAGGTCGTTGCCGCCGAGTCGGCCGCCACGATCCTTCCGAATCGTGCGGTCCTGGCCGGCGGGCTCGCCAACCTGCGAGCCCGCCACCCCGAACCCGACCGGTTCGTCGACGGCCTGGCCGACGACTTCACCGCCACACTGTCCGACGGCTCGACGGTGACCCTCGACGACCTCCGCGCCGGCACCATCAC
Organism: Actinomycetes bacterium; assembly: GCA_031430875.1. Taxonomy (GTDB): domain Bacteria; phylum Actinomycetota; class Acidimicrobiia; order Acidimicrobiales; family Ilumatobacteraceae; genus Sva-07. The sequence continues at coordinate 1,750 of JANPCI010000069.1, forward strand.
CCCGACCGACCTCGGCTTCGGCGTCACCGAACGCGAACTCATCGCCGTCCGCGGCGAACGCCTGGCGCTGCTACGGGTCGAGTGCACCCACCGAGCCTCCGACGGCGCGGATACCGTGGTCGAACACTTCGCCGTCAATCGGACCAACGCGACAGACGAACTCGATCTGGTCGTCATGTTCGACGTCGGCGACCTCGGAGCGGCCGTCATCGAACTGAACCGCCTCGACGCCAAATTGATCGGAGCGCTCCAGGCGGGCTTCCAGGAAAAGGTCAATGTGACGTACGAGGCGCTGAACGACGGCGACCTCGACGCCGCAGTGGCTGTGGGCCATCCCGACGCTCAGGTCACCGATCATCGAAAGTTGGGTTGGGGCACGCTCGACTCGGAGGAGACTCGTGCACGTTTCGAGACGATCACCGAGAATCCTCGACACGTCACCGTGGTCACTCGGTTCCACGACATGAGCGCGAGCGCCAGTTGTCTCTCCTCGGCCAATCATGTCCGCACTCCCGAGGGCGCTGTGATCATCGAACCCGTCCTCTGGGCCATCAGCGTCGATCCGGTCACCGGACTCCACATGGTGGCCCATCAACTGGACCCCGGCGACGTCGACGCAGCACGGCGCATGTTCGCCGAGCTCGACACCGCTTTCACTGAAAGCGGCCTGCCGATCACCCGGGCCGTTGCAGCCGGCGGAGTGGCCAACTACCGGGGCCGCCTCCCTCAACCCGACCGGTTCATCGAAGGCCTCGCCGACGACTTCACCGCCACGCTGCCCGACGGATCGACGGTGATCCTCGACAACCTCCGCGCTGGCACCGTCGCCCCGACCGACCTCGGCTTCGGTGTCACCGACCGCGAGGTGATGGCCATTCGCGGCGAACGACTGACGCTGCTGCGGGTCGAGAACGCCCGCTGGTCCATCGAGCAGATCGACGAACACGACCGGCTGGTCCGAGTGACGCTCTTCGACGACGACCTGCTCACCGCGACGAACGCGTTCGAACTCGCCGCACGGGGGATGTCCGAGCCAGACCTCGTACCCGAGCCGATCCAGCAGTGGCTCGACGCCCATCGGAACAACGACGTCGCCGGCGAGACCCAGCTGACGCACGACGACTTCTCGCTGGTCGACCACCGACCGCTGGGCTACGGCACGTTGGACCGGGAGGACGGTCTGGCTCTGTTCCAGGTGCGCACCGAGGACGAGACACTGCGGGGCGACCCTGTGTACAGCGTGATCCACGCGACGAGCGCTCAGGCGTGCGTCATCGCCGGCGCGATGTGGACGCGGGGCGGAGCCGGCGACTACTGGATCGGGCTCCCCTTCATCGGCGTCTACGGAAGCGCCGACGGCAAGCTCCGAACGCTCGACATGTTCCCCGAGGACGACCTCGACGGTGCGCTCGCCCACTTCCACGGGCTGTCAGAGCACCCGGAGCCCACCAGCGCCGAGCGGTGGCAGCGCGAACTGACGGCGATGATCAACGAACGCCGCCTCGACGAGTTCGAGGCGCGCGTCGCAGAGGGGTTCACCGAAGACTCCCGGCGGACCGGGTTCTCTTACGTCCTCGATCGCGACCAGTACCTCGCCGGGCTCCAGATCTTCGTCGAGCAGGGACTGTCGATCCAGAATCTCGACGTCGTCGCCACGGCGGGCGACGTCGGAGTGCTCTACCGCTGCGAAGTCGCAGGGGACGACAACATCTCGTCGTTCCTGCAGATCGGTGTGGCCGACGCGCATGGCAACCTCACACGAACGATGGTCTTCGACGACGACCGCCTCGACGACGCCCTCGCGGAACTCGCCCTCGTCACCGGCGAACCAGTCACACCACGCAGACCCGCGCGGTGACCCTCCGGCCCGCAACGATCAGTGCGCGAGGTGTGCCGGAATGCGGAACAGGACGCGCACTGATCGGGGGCCCAGCGCCGCTCAGTACGCGCCGTCGCGACGGAGCAAGTCGAGGGCGGTCACCAAGTCTCGTTCACGAGCGAATCCCCGTTCCATAATCAGCTCGACGGCTGCTCGCGCCTGCGTCCAGTCATCGTTCTTCGCAACCGCAGCCAGGGCGCGAAGATCATCGGCGTCGGCCGGACGCCGACGGTCATCTCTGGCGAGCAACTTCATCGCCATCAGGTGACCGACGGTTGCAACCGGCACCGACAGGCCGGCAAACACCACGATGTCGTCCGCAGCGACGACGATTTCCTCTTCGATACCGCTCGATGCGAAGAGCAGGTCGGTGACCAGTGGATCGGCCGGGTCTCTCGGCAGCAGTCGGATCGTCGCCAGCCGCCCGGTTGCCTCTTGCTCGACGGACGCTGACACCTCGTAGCCCACGGACCTCAAGTCGAGCACCAACGCCTCGGCGTCATGATCGTCGCTCACCACTACCGCGAGATCGGCGTCGCGCGTCAGGCGTGGCTCGGCACGAGCGGACACCGCGAGCCCGCCGACGAGCGCAAATCGACGGTCGAGACCTCGGAGGTGTCCGACGATTGTGTGCAGGCTTCGTTCGAGCGCGTTCACCGTGCGATGCCCACCGCATCGCCATCGGGAGCCCCGGGTCGATCGATCCACCATCGGCCAACTTGGTCGGCGACTTCCTCGTCGGATGCGTCAGGGTGTTCGCGTCGAAAGCGGGCCTCGACCATGTGTGCACCCATCTCCGCCAGTTCGCAAGCCACCTGCACACCGGAGATCGCACCCGATTTCATTGGCCAATTCTACTTGGTGGCCCGGTCTTACTTCGGTCCACCTGAGGTGCACTGGCCTCAGGCATGCCGCTCAGTGGTCGGCGGCCCAGTTGGGGATGATGCGTTCGGCGCCGGTGCCGATGTAGCGGGTGTGCGTCACGATGTCGGCGCCGGCAACGCGGTGGATCTGGTAGCCGACCGGATCGATGATCAGGCTCGGGCCGGCATCCGGGGCGAAGTCGAGGTCGATGTGCTGCACGGTCGAGATGCAGACCTGCGCCGGGATCCCGACGATCGTCGAGTTGATCGGCCGGTGGAAGTGCCCGCACAGCACTCGATCCACGGGATGCTCGGTGAGCACCGCTGAGAGCCGGTCGAGGCCGATGAACCCTGCGCTGTCCATCCAAACGACCCCCGTCGCGAACGGCGGATGATGCACCGTGAGCAGCGTCGGCCCATCGTGCGCAACGGCGAGGACCGAACGCAACCACTCCTCACGATCGACATCGAACTCGGCGCCCGGACGGCCAGGGATCGTTGAGTCGAGGCCAACCACCCGCACGCCCGCCACCGATGTGACCCAGCTCGCATGCGCCGCATCCACCCACGGCATGTCGGGGAACGTCGAACGCAGCAGGTCGCGGTCGTCGTGGTTGCCGGGGATCGGCAGGAACGGCACCGCGAGCGGCGCTAACAACTCGGCGAGGTTCACGTACTCACCGGGGCGGCCCCCGTTCGTGAGGTCACCGGTTCCGAGCACGGCAGCCAACGCCGGCGTTTCGGCGTTCAGCCCGGCGACCGCTTCGGCCAGCCGTGCGTTGTTGTCGACCCACACCTCATCGGGAAGATTGCCGTCGGCGTCGGCCGCAACGACATGGGTGTCGGTCAGCTGCGCGATGAGGACGAACGAGTCGGCGGGAGCAGTCACCGACGCATCATTGCCCGAAGGCAGCGGCGACACCGACACCATCGAGGTACTCGTCGATCCGGGTGACCCGACCGTCGTCGACCTCGACGAACACCGCCGCGGGCACATCGGCCGTTCGACCGTCGGGCAACTCGACGTGCAGCACGTGCTGCTGCACGAACCCGCCGGCCACGATCGTGCGCCGGACGTTCCGATACGTACGCAAGGTCGTGGCCCACACCATCCAGTCGAGCACCCGCAGGTTTGCGCTTCTGTCCTGCTCGATCCCGTCGGTGTTGTGCCAGACCACCACGTCATCGGCCCAGATCGACTTGATGGTCGCAGTGTCACCGACCTCGATCGCGGCGAAGATCCGATCGGCCAATGCGTCGATCGCCTCGGGACTCATCGGCTCACTCATCGACTCGACCGTAGACGTTCACGAACCGAACGACAGGAGGCGGACGATTCCTCCGAATCCGAAAAATGCGCTGGATCGTGCGCTGAGTGCACATATTCCTGCACATTTCGGATAGCGCGATCGCGAACGACCGTCAGAGTCACGAACCGATCAGCCGGCTCGCCGCTTGGCGGAACGGACCGCGGCGCCGCCGAGACGCAGCATCTTGGTGTCGCCGAACGGAGTGCCGCCGACCTGGTTGAGGATCATCGCAACGGCCAGGCCCGACTCGGGATCGCCCCACGCTCCCGATCCGCCGAAGCCGAAGTGACCGAACGCTCGCGGCAGCACACCAGAGGTGGTGCCGACGACGTGGTAGCCGAGACGCCAACGCATGTTGAACATCACCGCTGCGTCGCGACCGACCTTCTCGCCGGTGCGGCCATCGCCGGTCGTCTGGATCCGAGTCGCCTCGCGCATTGTTTCGGCCGACACGAGCGGCGGGCCATCAAAGTCGTCCGGCGTCGCCAACGCGGCGTACATACGGGCGAGCGATCGGGCCGTGAACACACCGTTGGCGGCGGGGATCTCGCTGTCGTGGATGTGCTCGGTGGTGGCGACGTCGACAAGATCGTCGATCACCAGCGCCGAGTGGAGCGGCCGGTACCGGTCGAACCTCGACATGAATTGGGTCGTCTTGAACAAGCGGTCGAGCGACTTCGGATCGACGAGTTGCTCGGCGATGTCGCCACGTACAGCCGGCGGCGCGCCGATGTACATCCCCCCGATGCCGAGCGGCTCGACGATCTCGCGCTGCAGCGCCTCGTTGACCGTGAGCCCGGTGACCCGGCGGATGACCTCACCGACGAGGTAGCCGTAGGTCAAAGCGTGGTACCCCGAACGGGTACCGACCTCCCACGCCGGCTCGGCCTCGGCGAGCAGCTTGACCATGTTGTCCCAGTCGAGCAGCCCCTCGGTGGAGTCGACCAGGGCCCGCACGTCGTGAAGCGCCGCCTGGTGCGTGAGGAGATGGCGCAGCGTGATCGAGCCCTTGCCCGCGGTGGCGAATTCGGGCCAGTACGTGGCAACCGGGGCGTCGTAGTCGAGCAGCCCGCGGTCGACAAGTCGGTGCACGATCGTGGCCACGACGCCCTTGGTGGTGGAGAAGCTCATCGACATCGTGTCGCGTGTCCACGGGTCGCCCGCCGCGTTACGCCGCCCGGTCCAGGCGTCGACCACGAGCTCACCATGGTGGTAGACGGCCACAGCCATGCCACCACGGGCCGACTTCTTCGACATCAGCTCCTGCACCTTCTCGGTGACAGGGGCGAAGTCGGGATGAACGAAACCTTCCATACCTCATTCCTACCGGCGCGACGGCCCAGTGAGGACGTGTGCAGGTGCGGTTGCGCCGAAGGTCCTTGGTTAACCCGGTACGCGGAGCGAGACACTGGGGTGTGTCCATCAGCCATGCATACGAACGACTGACCGCGGCCGACGCGATCTTCCTGCGGATCGAAACGCCGCACGAGCCGCAACACGTGGGCTCGTTGTCGGTGATCGAGGGTGGCCCGCTGCGCGATGCGAGCGGACGCATCCGTTTCGACGAACTCCAGGCCCATATCGCCCGACGGATGCACCGGGTGCCGCGCCTGCGTCAACGGGTCATGGAGGTGCCCTACAACCAGGGCCGGCCGGTGTGGGTCGACGACGAGCACTTCGACATCGACTACCACGTCCGCCTGACAGCGCTCCCCCGCCCCGGCGACGACGACCAACTCGCCGCGCTCATGAGCCGTGTGCAAGTGATCGACAACGAGGGCCTCACGATCGCCGTCGTGTCGTACGACGACCAACTCCACGTCGGCATCACGTCGGACCGTGACGTGATGCCCGATCTCGGCGCGGTCGCCGCATCGATCGAGCACGAGTTCGCTGTCCTCGCCAAGCGCCGCTGACCTGACCCGACCCGAGCGGTTCTGTGCGGAATGAGTTGCAGGGGCTGAGACCTATTCCGCACGGAATGATGCGGCGGCGGACAAATCGTCGACCTGCTACAGTATGAGCATGCTCAATGAGCGCCTCCAGGTACTGATCGCACGCGAACAGCGCGAGCGGCTCGAACTCGAGGCCGCCCAGCGAGGCACGTCGGTGGCCACGCTCGTGCGCGAGGCAATCGACCTCACATTTCCACCGACACTGCCGCGTCGGCGCAGCGCAGCTGACGCGATCCTCGACGCCGAACCGATGCCGGCTCCCGACCTCGACGAACTGCGCCGCGAGCTCGATGAACTGCGGGGGCGTCGAGGTTGATCCTGCTCGACACGACGGTGCTCGTCTACGGCGTTGGCGGCGACCACCCGTTGCGGGAGCCATGTCGCCGGATCATCGAGGAGGTCGGCGCCGGTACAACTGCAGCAACAACGACGGTCGAGGTGATCCAGGAGTTCGCGCACGTCAGAGCCCGTCGCCGAGGCCGCTCCGACGCAAGTGCCCTCTCGCGACATTTCATCGACCTGCTCTCACCACTGGTGCAACCCGAGGAATCCGATCTCATCCGCGGACTCGAACTGTTCGAACGCCACGACGCTCTCGGGAGCTTCGACGCCATCCTCGCGGCCATCGTCATCGGGCGCAATCACCTGAGCGGGCTGATGTCAGCCGACCGAGCGTTCTCGGCAATCCCCGGACTGATCCACCTCGACCCCGGCTCCGCCCAGTAGTCGCGCGTCGATCAGTACGCGCCGTCGCGGCGGCCGACGCCTCCCGGGTCGTTCTGTGCGGAATGCGTTGCAAGGGCTGAGACGTATTCCTCACGGAACTGATGGGGCGTCGGAACTCAGATGACGTTGCCGGCGAACTGGGCGTTGTAGAGGCGGAAGTAGGCGCCGTGATCCTCCAGCAGCGAGTCGTGGTTGCCCTGCTCGACGATCTGGCCGTCCTCCATCACGAGGATCACGTCGGCGCCGCGGATGGTCGACAGCCGGTGAGCGATCACGAAGCTCGTGCGATTCGCCCGCAGTGCGGTCATCGCCTTCTGGATGAGCACCTCGGTGCGGGTGTCGACCGAGCTGGTCGCCTCGTCGAGAATCAGGATCGCCGGATCACTCAGAAACGCCCGGGCGATCGTCATCAACTGCTTCTCACCGGTCGAGATGTTGTCGCCCTCGTCGTTGATGATCGTGTCGTAGCCGTCAGGCAGTGCCCGTACGAACCGGTCGACGTAGGTGACCCGCGCGGCTTCATGCACCTGCTCGTCGGTCGCGTCGGGGTTGCCGTAGCGCAGGTTGTCACGGATCGTGCCGCCGAACAGCCAGGTGTCCTGCAGCACCATGCCGATGTCGGAGCGCAGTTCATGGCGCGGGAAACTGGCGATGTCACGGCCGTCGAGCGTGATCCGGCCGGAGTCGAGTTCATAGAACCGCATGATCAGGTTGACGAGCGTGGTCTTGCCCGCCCCGGTAGGGCCGACGATCGCGACCGTCTCTCCCGGCTCGGCGACCACATTGAGCCCGGTGATCAACGGCTTGTCGGGGTCGTACGCGAAATGGACGTCCTCGAACACCACACGGCCGACCACCGGAACCGGCTCGCCGGCGACGTCCTGCTCGGCCGATTGCTCCTCGGCGTCGAGCAACTCCAGAACCCGTTCGAGCGAAGCGATCCCCGACTGGAACGTCGCAGCCATCGAGGCGAGGTTGGTGAGAGGTTGAGCGAACTGGCGGGCGTACTGGATCATCGCCTGCATGTCGCCGACACTCAACGACCCCGACGAGATCTGCAGGCCGCCGACCACAGCGATCAGGATGTACTGGATGTTCCCCATGAAGATCGTCACCGGCATGATCAGGCTGGCGGTGAACTGAGCCGAGAAGCTGGCGTCGTAGAGCTTGTCGTTGTCGGCACGGAAGCGGGCCTCGGCCTCACGCTGGCGTCCAAAGCTCTTCACGATTGCGTGTCCGGTGAACACTTCCTCGGCCTGGGCGTTGAGATCGCCCGTGTAGCGCCATTGCGCCATGAACCGAGGACGCGCCTTGCCGCCGATGAACTTCATCAGCCACACCGAGATCGGAACGGTGATCAGGGCGACAACGGCGAGCGACGGCGAGATCGTGAACATCATCACGGTCACACCGATCAGCGTGAGGATCGACGTGAGGATCTGGCTGATCGTCTGCTGCAGGCTCTGCGACAGGTTGTCGATGTCGTTCGTCACCCGGCTGAGGAGGTCGCCGCGGGGTTGGCGGTCGATGTAGCTCAGCGGAAGGTGGTTGAGCTTGCGTTCGACTGACTGACGCAACTGGAACATGGACCGCTGAACCACGCCGGCGAGGACGTAGGACTGCGTGTACGACAGGACCCACGACGCGATGTAGACGAAGCCGACAATGATCAGTTGGCGATGCAGCGCATCGAAGTCGATCCCCTCCGGGCTGCTGACGCCGTCGACGATGATGATGTTCGTCGCCTCGCCGAGCAACTTGGGTCCGATCACGACGAGCATCACGCTCAGGACCGTGGCAACGAGCACCCCGAACAGGCGGGGCTTCTCCTTACCGAGGAGTTCCCCCAGGCGACGCAGCGTTTCACCGAACTTGTCGCTGCGTTCCACCGGGATGCCGAGGCCTCCGCCCGGGCCGAAGCTGTTGCGCCGCGCCTCGGTGCCGGCGGTCAACAGCAGCTTCTTGTCGTCGTTCGTTACTGAAACGGTGGGGTCCGACCCTGGCGTCTCAGCCGCGCCGTTCGTGCCATTCGTGCCGTTCGTGCTCATGCGACGGCCCCCTGGCCGATCTGCGATTCGACGATCTCGGCGTAGGTGGGGCACGACTCCAGCAGTTCGGCGTGATGGCCCCGGCCGATGATCTCGCCGTCTTCGAGCACGAGGATCTGGTCGGCGTCGATGATCGTCGACACCCGTTGGGCGATGATCAGCACGCCAGCATCAGCGGTGTGCGGCTGCAGTGCAGCACGCAGGCGGGCGTCGGTGGCCAGGTCGAGTGCGGAGAACGAGTCGTCGAACACGTAGATCTCCGGGCGCACGACGAGGGCGCGGGCAATACACAGTCGCTGGCGTTGTCCGCCCGACACGTTGGTGCCGCCCTGCGTGATCGTGCTGTCGATCCCGTCGGGCATCGATTGGACGAAGTCGGTGGCTTGCGCAACATCGAGCGCCTCCCAGAGGTCGGCGTCGCCGGCGTCGGGGCGTCCGTAGCGCAGGTTGGATGCGACCGTGCCCGAGAACAGAAACGGCTTCTGGGGGACGAAGCCGACCTTGCCCCACAGCAGGTCGAGATCGAGTTCACGCACGTCCACGCCGTCAACGAGCACCGCGCCCTCGGTGACATCGGACAGCCGCGACACCAGGTTCACGAGCGTCGTCTTGCCCGACCCGGTACTGCCGATGATCGCCGTGGTGGTGCCTGCTTCGACCCGGAACGACAGATTGCACAGCACCGGCCGATCGGCGCCGGGGTAGGCGAACCCGACGTCACGGAACTCGAGCGTGCCCCGCTCCGTGACGGACGTGACGGGGTTGTCCGGCTGGCGCACCGTCGACGGCGTGTCCAACACTTCCGAGACGCGATCTGCGGCAACTGCGGCCCGCGGAATCATCGACACCATGAACGTGACCATGACGACGGCGAACAGGATCTGGATGAGGTAGCTGAGGTAGGCGACGAGTGTTCCGACCTCGATCTGGCCGGCGGCGACCTCGTTGCCACCGATCCAGATCACCGCGATGCTGGAAATGTTGATGATCAGCATCACCGTCGGGAACGTGGCCGCCTGCAGTCGACCGGCGCGCAGCGCAGTCTGGGTGAGTTCGTCGTTGGCCTGCGTGAACCGCTCGACCTCCTGGGGCTCGCGCACGAACGCTCGCACGACTCGCATCCCGGTGATCTGCTCGCGCAAGACCAGGTTGACCCGGTCAACACGGCCCTGCATCGCCTGGAACGAGGGGACCATCCGAAACACGATCGAGCCGAGAATGATGACCGCCGCCGGAATCGCGAACAGCAGGATGACCGACAGGCCGACGTCCTCGCGCACGGCGAAGAAGATCCCGATGATCATCGTCAGCGGCGCGGCGATCATCATGGTCGTGGCGAGCACCACGAGGGTTTGGATCTGGGTGACGTCGTTGGTGGTGCGAGTGATGAGCGACGGCGCCCCGAACTGTCCGACCTCGCGAGCCGAGTAGCCGGTCACGGTGTGGAACAACTCACGACGGATGTCACGCCCGAACCCCAACGCCGCTCGGGCGCCGAACCACACGGCCGCCGATGCGAACACGATCTGGACGAGCGAGAAGAACAGCATCACAGCGCCCATCTTCAAGATGTAGTCGTTGTCGCCCTGCAGCACACCGTTGTCGATGAGCAGTGCATTGATGGTCGGCAGTGTGAGCGCTGCGAAGGTCGAGATCGCCTGGAGGACGACGACGGTGAGCAGCACCTTGCGGTACGGGCCGAGGTGGATCTTGAGGAGTTGCCAGAGTTTCATGCGCGTGTACGTGGTCCTGTTCCGACGCCGTGCAGCACGGTGTCGACGATGTCGGATGCCTCGGATGCTTCCGCGGCGATCATCGGGTGCGTGAGTGAGAGGGTGAGGGCGCGCAGGAGCCGGGCCGCTTCGGCGGGTTCGACGCGGATGCGGTCGGGGTGCGCCGCGAAGATCGCGGTGAGTGCCGGGCTGTCGGTCATCGGTCGGCCGACACGTTGGTGTCGTTTCGGGCCGAGGTGCGACAGGAGCGTCCAGACGTCGACCACGCGCCGCTGGATCAACACCGTGGCCTCGACGAGTTGGGTCTCGAAGGGCAGCTCCGCGTCGATGGCTCGTAGCGCGCTCTCGAAGGGTTCCTGATCGAGTGCCGCCTCGAGCGTGGCGTCGAGCAACTCGTCCTTGTCGGCGAAGACCCCGAAGATCGTGCCCTCGGCGATGCCGGCTGCGCATGCGATCTGTTTGGTGGTGATCGCCTCGCCGTGCTCGGCGAGCAAGGGACGCACGGCCTCGATGATCGCCGCGCGCCGTTGCTCGGGAGGCAGCGCCGACGCACGCTTCGACGTGGTCGGGGCGCTGGCGGTCGGCGGCATTGCCGCGACTCTAACTGAGTGAGCACTCACTCAGGCCGCTGGGCGACACCTGTCACAGGTGCCGCCCAGCGATCGAGTTTCTCGTTTCGTTCAGTCCGTGTTCAGTCCGTCGGGCGACGGCTCAGTCGCACGAGCCCGGTTCCACCGAGCAACGTCACCAGCGCAATGAGTGCCGTCACCCACGACGAGCTACCAGTCGCCGGCAACTGCGTGGCGATTGGCGTAGCGGCAACCACCGCAGCCGGGGCTGCCGCGGCAGGCGGGACGACCGGCGACTGCGAAGAGACCTGGATCACCGCTGGGGTCGGCGGCGGAGTTGGCTGAGACACAACGCTCGTTGCACAACCCTCGGTCGTTTTGCTGAGTCGGAACGGGCCGTACACGGTTTGCCCGGTCAGCTTGTAGCCAGCCGTTGCGGTCGCTGTGTAGGTCCGTGCCAGATCGGTGCCCTCGTTGCTCCACGTGTAGCCGACGGCATCGGACAAGACAACAGTTCCGACTGCATCGCATTTCGGAGCAGTGTGCGTCGCCGTCGCCTTGACTTCGGTGGGTGGCTTGTCGGCGTACGTCACTGTGTAGTGCGAGATGTCCTTGCCAGACGGGTGACTGATCGTCACCGACGCCACACCTTCACCGTACGTCTTGTAGTCGGGGCCCTCGCCCTGGATGGCTGAACCTGCCTTGACGCACGTCGCAACGATTACTTTGCCCTCAGGAGCGATGAGCAGCATGGTCTTGGTCGTGCTGGGCACCGGAGGCTGGTGCGCCGGTGGCTGATCGCATACTCGGTCGTCTGGAACGACGGCGATCTGGTCAACCTCATCGTCGATGGCTGACGCCGGCGTAGATGTGAGAGCGAGACCCCCGAGCAACGTCGCCGCTGCAAAGAGTCCGCCCACGAGGGTCCGCTTCATGATTTCTCCTTAGGGTGCTGGATGGGGAGACGCTCTCCCCTCGCCCACCGAGGCCCGTACCCGACCTCTGGCGTTTGATTGAGCAATTCACTGTACGTGGTATCCGGCACACCCGTCCAACAAGATATGCTTGAAAACACCACTCTTCGTGGTTACATACTCACTGTTGACTTTCGGCTCGCCGTTTGGCGAACCGACTCAGCGCGAGGCGGTGACGCCGACGAGTTCGGACACGCTGGCGGACAGCGCTGCGAAATACGCTTCGTAGCCCTTGGTGCTCGGATGGAACGAGGCGCCGCTGATGGTCAGCGGTCCGTCGTCCCAGTGGTCGCGCACCTCGCCACTCGCGGTCCTGCTGCGGGAAAGAGTTTCGCCGAACACCGCATCGTTGATGTACCGGTCGCGTTGCCAGAACCGACAGGCACCGTGGTTGTCGAACTGTTCGACCACCGACACGAAGATCATGTCGGCGCCGGTCACGTCGGCAGCCGAGCCGACCGCGGTCGCAATCACTGCGTTGAGTCGATCGACCTGGTCGTCGACCCAGTCGGCTTCGCCACGTCCGAAGCCCGTGACGCCCTCGCACCATCGATCGCTCTGCATGAGGCGCGGGTAGCCGAGCACCCGCACGGAGATGCCGGGGTACTGCGCTCCGATGGCCGTGTAGACGGCGGTCAGGTCGGCGCGCATCTGGTCGAGGTTGGCGATCTGGTTCTTCTCCGAGCTGTCACAACCGGCAGAGGTGATGCAGCGAACGAGCGTTTCGGGCCAGTTCTCGCCGCGCACGGTGCGCAGGTCGTTGCCGCCGATCGTCATGGTAACGATCGTGCCCGCACCATCGTCGGGGATGTCGGCCGCTTCGACCTGGTTGGCGATGTCGGCAATCACGGCGCCGGCACATGCAACGAACACCGAGTCGGCGCCGAGCGTGGCGGCCAGCTGCGGGCCCGGAGTCTCGTCGAGCTCCCGGCTGCAGTCGCTGTTGCCGATGCGGGTCGACGGCGCGAAGGTCTGGGCTCGGGGGCCGTGGTCGTCGTAGTCCGACGCGTCGCGATGGATGCCGGTCCCCGAGCTGTAGGAGTCGCCCAAGGTCACGATCCGCTCGATCGACGGCGCCGCGGTCGTCGACGTCGACGAGATCGCGAGCAACCCGAGCGGAGCAGCCAACGACGCGGCGAGCGCAACGAGTCGGGTCCGCACAATCACGCCCGACAGGTTAGATGCGCGTCCGCGGCGTGACTCCGCAACAGCCGAACGTCACGTTGGCGGATTCATCTCCCGAACCCGGCGTACGAGCACCTCCTGGGCGATGGTCGCCACATGCAGCCCATCGGCGCGGATCGCATCGCCTGTCACCAACCCACGACCTCCGTTCAAACCGTGCGAACGGGTGTCGAACCAGTGCCACTGCGACGGATCGGTCGGCCGCTGGAACCAGACCGAATGATCGAGGCTCGCTCCCCGAAACAGGCGTCGGTCGCCGCTGTCGCCCACCGCGTCGGGATGCGGCAGACGAGCGGCACGCGACGGGGCAGCGTCTGACATGAACGCCAATGCACATTGATGATCCGCTGGATCGTCGCCCATCTCGGCGTTCAGGCGGATCCAGTAACCCATCGTGCCGTCGGCGAGAAACGTCGCCTTGCGCTCCAACAATCCCGCCCACGAGTGGTCGGGAAGCGTCGGGTCGTCGAACCACGGCAGGTCGGGCGGGAAGACGGCGATCGGGGCGTCGGCCTCGTCCTCGACCACTTGGAACGACACCGACAGGTTGAGGATCGCACCGCCCGACTGGCGAGCGACGACCTGACGCGTGGTGAACGATCGGCCGTCGCGTAGACGCTCGACCTCGTAGCGGATCGGTTCCTCGTTACTGCCCGCGCGGATGAAGTAGGAGTGCAGCGAATGCGCCGGCCGGTCGGCCGGAACCGTCAACGAAGCAGCCCGCAGCGCCTGCGCAACGACCTGGCCACCGAAGAGCCGGCCACCCCACGGGTAGCGGGCGGCGATGCCGACGTAGGTGTCGGGTCCGTGCGGCTCCAGTTGCATGAGTTCGCTGAACTCGATGTCGTGGATCCTCTGCGTCGCCATGGGCCCAGTGTGGCATCCGCTGACCCACAGTCAGCCCGCCGAGACGAACTCGTTCAGACCGAGAACGTCGAGCACGACGATGCGGCCGCGACAGGTCTCCACCAGGCCCGCTCGACGAAACTCGGCGAGCGCCCGCGCCGTGGACTCCCTGGTGGCGCCGATCCAGTCGGCGAGATCCGACTGCGTGATCGGAACCTCGTAGGTCACCGAACTGCCGCCGTGGCGCATCATCATCGAGGCCAGCTCCACCAGCATCCGACCGGTTCGAACGGTCGCACTGTTCGAGTTCCGAGCGACGAGTCGGTCGTTCGCGCGCCGGAGCTGCGCGCTGAGGCTCTGACAGACCGCCACGAACAAGTGCGGCTCGTCGATGAGCACTTCGAGGAAGCGTTCGGCACGAAGTTCGGCGACCACGGTCGGGCCGATCGCAGCCGCGCTCGCCGACCGGGGCCGACCGTCCAAGGCCGACAGTTCACCGAACTCGTCACCCGGCAACTTGATACCCACGAGTAGCTCTCGCCCCGACGGCATCGTCAGAAAGACGCGGACCCGGCCCTCCACGCAGACGTACACGTTGTGAGAGTGGTCGCCCTCGACGAACAGCAGGTCGCCCGACGCGTACGTTCGCCGCCGACCGAGGTCAGCGATCACATGACCGACTGTCGACCGTACGACTGTGTCCATGTCACCTCCGGGTCACACGACCGTTGCGACGAGTCGCCCGACTGTGTGATGTAGGTCATAGACCGTAGTGCAGATCAAGAGCATGGTGGAACGGTCAGATCAACGCCATTACAGGAGAGCACCATGTACTTGTTCAGTCGCAGCACCATCGCCACACTCGGCCGTGAGTTCGACGCCATTCCCGCCGCGCTGGAAGTCGGCGCCATGGTCACCCGAATCACCGGACGAGAGGTCAACGTGTTCACGGCCCGGTTCGGTGCACCACAAGGATCGATCATGTGGGGCGCCAGGGCCGACTCGCTCGTCGACTTCCAAGACGTCACCGACAAGCTCATGGTCGACGCCGAATATCTCGAGAAGCTCGAGTCAATGAACGGGCTCTTCATGACCCCAGCAGAAGACCGGTTCAGTCGATTCGTCACGGCGCCGACGCAGGCGACGTCGAAGTATTACGGGGTGACTCGAGCCGCGATGGCCAACGGCAAGTTTGCCGACGCCATGGCAGTCGGCGTCGAGGCCGCCGAGTACATCGGCAAGTCCCTGAAGTGCTCGTCAGCCTTCACCAAAGCGGCGTACGGCGGATTCGGCGACGTCACATGGATCGTCGGATTCAACACGATGGCCGACGCCGACGCGTTCGACGACTGGCAGATGTCCGACGCCGGCTACCACGACATCGTCGATCGGGCGGGCGGGCTCTACGTGGAGAACAGCGGGCACACGAGCTTGATCGAAAAGCTCAACTGACCCTCCATGCAGAGAACACGGGCGCTGTCACGATTGGGGTCAGACCCCAATCGTGACAGCGAGGCGATACTGGGGGCATGGCTACCACCATCGAAGTGTTCGTAGACCAGAGGTTCGCCCGCATCAACCGCTGACGTCGGCTTGCTCGACCCCAGCCCGGGAGCCGTCTGCCGAAGGGGGGAGGTCGGCGGAGGCTCACCAGGTGGGATCGATGTAAAGAGTACGGAGCCGACATGAACTCCGGATGACCAGCAGATGGACGAATTTCGACATTTTGTTGAACGTTCGTCTGCGGGACTCCTTCGGCATCGAGCCATCGAGGCGCGCTGGGCCATCGGATCGCGGACGATCAAGAAGTTCGCCAAGGGCAACATCGCCTGACCGGGCACTCCACCCCCGAGACGCCGGGGCCGACGTGATAGCACGTGCGCATGGGGAACAACGTTGGTGACGACACACAGTGGCTCGACGCCACCGCACAGGCCGAACTGATTGCCACCAAGGAGGCGACATCGACCGAACTGATCGATGCCGCGATCGAACGCATCGAACGCATCGACGGCGACATCAATGCCGTGATCATGCGGTGGTTCGACCGGGCACGAGCCCAGGCAG
>JANPCI010000070.1:0-4779 GCA_031430875.1 Actinomycetes bacterium
TCCGCGAGGGCCGCAACGGTCAAGAAGCGTTCGACGTCCGCGTCGTCCCGTTCAACTGATCACCCGGCAGCTGATCACCGGTCAGCGGCGATGAGTTTCGGCGCGCACATGTCGCGCTGAAACTCATCGGAATAGGGTCGGTGTGTGCACAACGATCGCGACCTCGTCGAGAAACGCATCCAACGCGAGCTGTGGGAGCGGATCCTCCCGCTCGTCCACGTCGACCGTCGACCACTGACCATCGAAGCCGGCCCCGACCTCGACCATCTCGAACCGTTCGAGGCCGGGTTGTCGTGGGGTGCGCCGTGGGCGACCACGTGGTTCCGGCTGTCGGCCGAGATCCCGCCCGAGTGGGTAGGTCGTCGCGTCGAGGCCGTCATCGATCTCGGGTTCCACCAGCGCGCTGCAGGCTTCCAGTGCGAAGGGCTCCTGGTCGACGTCGGTGCCGACGGCTCGTTCCGTCCGCTCCAGGGGATCCATCCCCGTCGAACCAACTACGCAGTCGATGCCGTCGCCGGGCCGCTTGTCCTCCACTTGGAGGCGGCCTCGAACCCGATGTTCCCGTCGTACACGCCGTCGCACCTCGGCTCGCTCGACACAGCGGGCGATCGTCTCCTGTACCGCGTGCGTGAAGCGTCGCTCGTGGTCGTCGACTCGGAGGTCGAGGCGCTTGCGTACGATCTCGAGGTGCTCGACGGTGTGATGCGCGCGTTGCATCGCGACGACCCTCGCCGCGCTCGCCTCCAACGGGTGCTCGCTGATGCGCTCGACCGGACGACCGACATCGATGCAGCGCGCCGAACGCTCGCGCCGGCGTTGGCCGAGGACTTCGGCGACGCCGTTCGTCACCGTGCCGTCGCCATCGGTCATGCGCACATCGACACCGCCTGGTTGTGGCCGATGCGCGAGACCAAGCGCAAGGTCACGCGGACGTTCGCGTCCGCCGTCGCCCTCATGGACGACTACCCGGAGTACATGTTCTGTGCCTCGTCGGCCCAGCACTACACGTGGATCGAAGAGCGTCATCCCGAGCTGTTCGCAAAGATCGGCGAACGCGTCGAGCGGGGCCAGTGGATCCCGGTCGGTGGGATGTGGGTCGAGGCCGACATGAACCTCCCGTCGGGCGAGAGCCTGGTGCGCCAGATCGTCTTCGGGCAGCGCTACTTCGAGGAGAAGTTCGGTGTTCGCTGCACCGAGGTGTGGATCCCCGATGTGTTCGGCTATCCCGCCGGTCTGCCGCAGGTGTTCGCCGCCGGCGGCATGGACCGATTCGTCACCCAGAAGCTGAGTTGGAACAAACAGAACAGGTTCCCCCACAGCACGTTCTGGTGGGAGGGCCTCGACGGCACCAAGGTGCTCACCCACTTCCCGCCGGTTGACACCTACAACGCCGAGATCACGCCGGCCGAGTTCGGATTCTCCGTCGCCAACTTCCGCGATCACGCGTGGAGCAAAGACTCGCTGATGCCGTTCGGTCACGGCGACGGGGGCGGTGGCCCGACGCGCGAGATGCTGGAGCGCGCCCGCCGGCTCGCACACATCGACGCCCGGGCAACACTGGAGGTCGGCACTCCGGCTGCGATGTTCGACCGGATCGAACACGACGCCGAGCGCGGCGCGCCGACGCCCGTGTGGCGCGGAGAGCTGTACTTCGAAACGCACCGAGGCACGCTGACGAGCCAGCTGAAGACGAAGCTGGGGAACCGGCGCTGCGAACGCCTGCTGGTTGAAACCGAACTCTGGGCAACGACGCTCGGCCGCCCAGCCGAGGTCGATCACCTGTGGAAACAGGTGCTCACCCAGCAGTTCCACGACATCCTTCCGGGCTCGTCGATCGCTTGGGTCCATCAGGATGCCGAGGCCGTCTTCGCCGAGGTGGAAGCCGAGCTCGACGACCGCATTGGCGGTCTGCTCGGCGAACTCGGTGCCGGCGTCATCGTTGCGAACCCGTCGGACTCCGCGGTCGACGAGGTCGTCGTTGTCGACTCGACCAGCGTCGTCGATGCTGGTCTCGGGGGGCAACAACTTGCCGACGGCACGACGGCGGTCCGCCTCGCGGTCCCGGCCCTTGGTGTCGCCCCACTCGCGGCGCTGCCCGTCGACGACCGGGTCGTGCTGTCTGACTCGTCGATGACCAACCGTCACCTCGCAGTGCGTTGGGATCCGTTCGGAAACATCACGTCGATTATCGATCTCGCCCACACCCGCGAGATCGTTCCGAGCGGTGAGTTGGCCGCAGTGCTCGAGCTGGCTCCCGACCAGCCCGTCGAGTACGACGCATGGGACCTCGAATCGTGGACTCGTGCCGGTGCTCGGCCGCTGACCGACTCTGCCGAGGTCACGATCGTCGACGCCGGTCCACTCGTCGGTCGCGTTCGGGTCGAGCGCAACTTCGGACCGTCGTCGTCGATCGTCACCTACGAGCTGCGCGCCGACAGCCCACAACTCGTCATTCATGTGGAGCTCGAGTGGCATCACGACGAACATCTGTTGTCGATGGCATTCCCGCTCGATGTGCGCGCCGAGGTGGCGATGTGCGACATCCAATTCGGTGTCGTTGCTCGTCCCACCCATCCGTCGAGTCCGTGGGACGCCGCCAAGTTCGAGGTGTGTGCGCACCGGTACGTCGATGTGGCCGAACCCGACTTCGGTGTCGCGATTCTCAACACCGGGCGCTACGGACACAGCGTGTTCAACGGCGCCGTCAGGGTGAGCCTCGCGAGGGCCGCGAACTACCCCGACCCACGCGCCGATCGCGGCCACCACGAGGTGACGTTGGCGATCCGTCCGCACGGCGCCGGTCTGGCCGACGTGCGGGCCGCCGCTGCACGCTTCAACTCGCCATTGCGGATCGTGAACGGCACCGGCGGCGGCATGGTCGCCGCAGCGTCAATGCCGGTCGTCGTCGTGAGTGGGCCCGACGGCGGCGCTGCTTCCGGCGTGGAGGTCGACGCCGTCAAGCTCGCCGACGACGGCACCGGCGACCTGATCGTGCGGCTCCACGAGGCGTGCGGCAATCGAATCCGGATGTCGCTGGCGACGCCAGAGCGGATCGCCTCAGCATGGCGATGCAACCTGTTGGAGGAACCGCACACGGCTGAAGAGGTCGGTGACGGGATCGTGGCCATCACACTGCATCCGTTCCAGATCGTCACCCTGCGCCTTCGCCGCTCGGCTACCGCCGACGGCCGATCTCTCACCGACTGATCGCCGCCCCCCGAACCAAAATTCGGAGCGATCATTGCGCTGCGCGCAATGTCGGCTCCGAATTTTGGGGTTGGGGGGTGGGGGGTGGGGTGGGGCGAGATCAGGCGGGGGCGAGGTGGCGCAGTGCGGTGGTCGCGTAGAGCGCGGTGCCGACGGCCATCGCCGATTCGTCGAACATCACGCGGTTGGAGTGATTGGGTGCTGCCGTTGCCGGATTGACGCCGGCGGGCGTTCCACCGAGAAACATCATCGCACCGGGGACGTTCTGGAGCACGTAGCTGAAGTCTTCTGCACCCATCACGGGATGGGGGAGCCGAACGACGCTGTCGGCGCCGGCAACATCACGTGCCAGATCGAGCGAGAACTCGGCGAATTGGTCGTCGTTGCTGGTCACCGGGTAGCCGTGGACGATCTCGATGTCGCACTCGCACCCGTGAGCTGCAGCGACACCCTCGGCTACTCGTCGGATGCCGTCGTGGACCTTTGTGCGGGTGCGTTCGCTCGTGGCCCGGATGGTGCCTTCGATCTCGGCGACCTCGGGGATCACATTGTTGGTCGTCCCGGCGGAGATCCGCCCGACGGTGACGACCGAAGGATCGAACACGTCGATCGACCTGGTGATCATC
Source organism: Actinomycetes bacterium (assembly GCA_031430875.1). GTDB lineage: Bacteria > Actinomycetota > Acidimicrobiia > Acidimicrobiales > Ilumatobacteraceae > Sva-07. The sequence goes on from JANPCI010000070.1 coordinate 3,834, forward strand.
GTCTGGAGTGCCTGGACGATTTCGCACGCCACCGGGATCGGGTCGAGCGCCCGGTGAGGCTCGCTTGCGTGTCCGCCACGGCCCACGACGCGGATCAGCATCGTGTCGGCCGATGCCATCACTGGGCCTCCCCGACCGCTGACCCAACCGCTCGGCAACGCCGACGTGATGTGCAACGCGAACGCAGCATCGACCGGTGATGGCGTACCGTCGGAAAGAGCCGGCACGTCGAGCAGTCCCTCGTCGAGCATGAATCGCGCTCCGTGGTGGCCCTCCTCGCCGGGCTGGAACATGAACAGCACGCGTCCGGCGAGGTCGTCGCGTCGGTCGCTGAGGACTCGCGCCGCGCTCGACAACATCGCCGTGTGGGTGTCGTGCCCACACGCGTGCATACAACCATCCACGTTCGACGCGAAGTCGAGGCCAGTGTCCTCGGGCATCGCCAGTGCATCCATGTCGCCGCGTAGCAGGATCGTGGGCCCCGGCTTCGACCCCTCGAGTAGCGCGACGATGCCGCTGGTCGACTCGTGTGTGGTCACCGACAGCGGCAGTCCTTCGAGCGATTCGAGCACCCGATCGCGGGTGATCGGCAGGTCGTTGCCGAGTTCCGGCCATTCGTGCAGCGTGCGTCGTAGCGCAATCGTGTCGCCGAGCAGATCGGTGGCGTGCGCCCGCACCGACCTGATCATCTCGCTGTCGGGTGCCTCTGTCGCGTCGGCCATCGTCGCATGGTAGGCGTTCCCGACTTGCGGCGTCGCCGCCCACTGGCGCCGTGTCGACAACTCCGTCGGCGACGACAAGAGGGACCAACATGACGATGTACGGAGCGAACCCCGAGCAGCTGACGACTCTGGGCACCACCCTGACCCGCCAGATCGACACCATCGCACAGCTGATGTCGACCGTCGACGGCGTGCTCAACGGCACCACCTGGCAGGGCCCGGCG
>JANPCI010000071.1:0-6664 GCA_031430875.1 Actinomycetes bacterium
CATCACGGACTCGTTGACCACGGCTGCCGCAGGCGGTCTGGTGTTGCAGGCGAGCCGTGTCGACGGCCTCATCGATGCCGACATCGCACCACGCCGCTCGTATCAGGATGCCTCGACGAGCGACATGCTCGCCGACTGGCAGTGGTTGGCGTTGCTGTTGAACCGCGTCAACCACGCGATGGGGCGCAGCGACTTTTATCCGTTCACGCTCACTGAGCCGGTACGCATCAAGCTCGATTTCGTGCATCGGGTGGTGCAGGGCGTCGCCAATCGCAACGCCGGCGAGCCGGTACTCGCCTGTAGGCCGAGCGCGCTCTCGTAGCGACAAGCCACCTGGCCGGTGGCCCGAACGGCAGCTTCGGGTTCGGCGTGGGCAACCGATCACACGACCCGGCTACTGCGGTACGCGGACCACGAGTGCACCGGGCCGCACCCGAACGCTCAGTCCACTCCCGGGCGTGACGAGGTCGCCGTCGATCTGGCGTCTTCGAACGTGGCCGGTCGCGATCTCGACCTGGGATCCGCGGAAGCGGATGCGCGAGGGATCGGTGTCCGAACCGGTGCGGGTGATGATGCCGGCGGCCGTGCGGATCCAGTCCGCCGGTGAGGCCGGGTCGATGACGAGCACGTCGAGCAACCCGTCGTCAGGTCGAGCCTCAGACACGAGCACCAGCCCGGCGACCAGCATTCCGACATTGGCGACAAGGACCGTCCGACCGGCCAACCGCTGTTCGGGTCCGCCGTCGACCGAGATACGCAACTGCATCGGCTTCGAGCGCAGCCCGAGCGCGCCCTCGATCGCATACGCCCCCCAGCCGAGTCGGCGTTTGCGCGCTTCGGGCGCAGCCATCATCTCGGCGTCCCATCCTGTCCCCGACATCACCGCGCTCACCCGCCGCTCACCACGACCGAGGTCGACGTCGAGCAGGTCAATGACCCGATCGCGACCGGTAAACGCGACGGAGGCAGCGTCAGCCAGGTTGAGCGGCAAGCCGAGGTTACGTGCGAGGAGGTTCCCGGTCCCTCCCGGCAGGATCCCAAGCGGCACTCCGGTCCCTTCGAGCGCAGCAGCAACGCCGATCATCGTGCCGTCACCACCCCAGACCACGACCAACTCGGTACCGGCGGCAACTGCCCGGCGAGCTTGGCCCGGCCCAGGGTCCTCGGCCGACGTCTCGATCCATTGCGGCATGTCGTGACCCGCCGCCTCGGCGAACCCGGCGAGACGCGCCTGCGCCTGTTCGCGATCTCCGACTTTGCCGGGATGGACGATCACGACGGCGGACATCACCGGAACCGTAATCCGGGCATATCGACACGTCGTCTCATCTCGTGCACGTCGTCGGGCGCACTGCCGGCACCCCGGTTGCGAAAGCCTTGTCCACAGGCGGCTCGGCCATTCGTCATCCCACTCGGCGACTCCTTCTGCAGACGATGTTCCAACCCTGATCGACACCAGCGAACGATCGCTATCGGCCGAGCGCTCCACCTCAAGCGCCCGGCAATCCCGGCTCACAGGACACGGACCACCACTCGGGATCCGGCGCACTCGGTCAGATCGACAGCGTCGAGCTGCCGTTCGTACCACATTCACCGACTGTCGCCGGTTCGACGACGGTCGTCGAGATTATGCAGTGTGCGGCTTGGGCCGGGGTGCGGCAGGTGCAGCCGTGGACCCGGCGTCATTGCGTGCGAGCGATATCGAGCAGCCGGGGTCCGGCGGGTGGGTGCGAGCCGAGCCGACGCACTGGCCGCGGGCGCCGCGCTCGGATCGACACGGTGATACGCAGCGCGTTGCAGATCGTGGTCGGGTATCGGGAGGTGCCGGGTCAGAATTGTCGGTCCGGGTGGCCACCTTGCAAAGAAGTCCTTGCAAAGATGTCTTTGCATACGTACGGTGGCTTCGTGGTTTCCAATCGCGTGTATCCCGACGAGCAGCAACTGCGGGCGTTGGCCCATCCGGTTCGAGTGTCGTTGCTCGGTCTGTTGCGCGTCGATGGGCCTGGGACCGCGTCGATGCTGGCTGTCCGGCTCGGGATCTCCTCGGGCCTCGCGAGCTATCACCTCCGCGCCCTCGGCTCGGCCGGATTCATCGCGGAGGACGTCGACCGCGGCACCACACGGGAACGGTGGTGGAAGGCGCAACACGAGGTGACCGTCATCGAGTCCGTCGACTCGGTGCCGAGCTCGCCGCACGATCGGGATTTGGCCGACGTGTTCGGGCGTCGATGGGACACGGGCCGAAACGTCGCCGAGTCGCAGTGGAGCGCTCGGCGCGTCGAGTGGCCCGAACGCTGGCTGCGTGCTCGTGACCGAAGCGACTGGCTGCTGCGCGTCACACCCGACGAGGCGGCCGAAGCGATGGCCGCGATCGGCAGCGCACTCCAGCCTTTCTTCGAGCAGTCGTTGCGTCGTCGCGACGGAATCGAACCGATGCCCGACGACGCCCACTTCGTCGGGCTGTTCGCATCGATGGTGCCGGTGGCCGACATCGGCCAGGTGCTCTCGATTCTGGCCGGGCTGGACGATCTCGAACACGATCCGGGCGAGGACCCCGAGTCGCGACCGGACCCGGAGTCGCGTTGACGACGTTGTCGACGTTGCGGCGCCGGTTCCTGCTGCTCACGTTCGCCCGATGGCTGGGCCCGGGGTTGGTCGTGCCAGTGCTGGTGCTCGTGTTCACCGATGCCGGACTCAGCTTGGGTCAGGTCGGTGTGGTGTTCGCGTTCTACGGTGCGACGACCGCGTTGTTGGAAGTCCCCACCGGCGGTCTGGCCGATGCACTCGGGCGGCGACCGGTGCTGGCGGTCGGCGCGGTCCTGTTCGTGTTGTTCGACGTCATCGTCCTCTCGGCCACGTCGCTGCCTCTTTTCCTCGTCGGAGCGGTGGTCGGAGGGATGGGCCGGGCATTGTCAAGCGGTCCCCTCGAGGCCTGGTTCGTCGACGAGGCACGACGCATCAACCCAGCGCTCGAACTGCGTGCCGACCTCGGACGCGCCGGCGTACTGGAAGGCTCGGCGCTACTCGTCGGCGCGCTGACATCGGTCCTCGTCACCAACCTCGCCGACGGCGTTTCTCTCGCGGGACTCTCCGTGACGACTGCGCCGATCGCCGTTGCGGCGATCGCCGACGCGCTGCTCGTCGTCGCCACCGTGGTGTTCATCGACGAGACAGGACACCGCCGCGTGACGATGAGCGCCGCGCTCGGTGACGCCCCTCAAGTGGTTCGCTCCGCGATCGCCACCGCCCGGAGCCGACTCGTCGTCAGGCGGCTGTTGATCGTGTTCTTCGTACTGGCATTCGGGTTCGTCAGCATCGAGGTGCTGTGGCAGCCACGTCTCGCCGAGTTGCTCGGCAGCCCAGACGCCGCCGCGCGGGTGGCCGGATTGATCGTTGCGGCATTCGCCCTCGCAGCCACCGTTGGTGCCGGGCTGGCGAGTGGTGTCCCGAAGCGGTGGGTGGATCAACCCCAGCACGGCGCCACGGTTGCGGTCCTGCTCGCGATCATCGGCTTCGTGCTCATGGCAGCGACGAACAACGTGTGGTGGTTCGTCGCTGGAATGGTGCTCGCCTACACCGCCAATGGTGCGAGCGGCGTGTTCCTGAGCGAGCGGCTCCACGACGAGATCGTCGACGAACAGCGGGCGACGATGTTGAGCGTTCGTTCGATGACCGCACAGATCGCCAATGTCGGGGCCTCGCTGACGCTCGCCCCGCTCGCCCAGGTCACCTCGATCGGTGTAGCCCTGATCGTCGGTGGAGGCATCATGGTTCTGGCGGTTCCCATTCTGCTCACACTGCCACGAACCGCGCCCGCATCGACCGAGAATCAACCGCAGACTGCGTACCCAGTGGATGTCGGCGATGTCACCGAGTCATCGCCCCGCCAGGCTGGACCATCATGAGTGACCCAGCCGACACATCGAGAACGGGTCAAGGCGTACTTCCTGCCCTGCTCTGACGGCACACCCGAGGACATCGCCGCACACTTCGCCGCCGACGCAGCCGTGTCCGACACGAACATCGCACCTATGCGCAGCGCCAAGGGAATCGGCACCGCGTCGCTCAAGTGCGCGAGCGGTGGCGCGGTGCACGCTGGACGGTCGACTCAATCGTGTCCGACGGTGAATTCGCCGCGATCGAGTGGTCGATGACCGGAACGGACCCGACGACGAGGGCCACTCCTCACCGCCAACGGCGAATGCGGAGTCGAACGAACCCAGCTTTGAGACGTTCGCGGCGCCCATAGTCACAGACGCCGTTGGAGCGTACGACCGAGAGATATCGGCACGTATCGATCGGCTGGTTGGTCGCTGGCACACGAGCGATAATCCCGGTCCGAAACGCTCGGCGCTGCGCTGAACTTCCGGCGCACTCGGTCAGGTCGACGGCGTCGCGCTGCCGCTCATAGCACGACCACCGACGGTCACCCTCCTCCCATCGCCGGCCGGGATTATCTCGTCTCACGGTTGAGCCGCAGTCGGGTGGCGTGGACGATGATCGAGCAGCGATTCGGAGCGGGTGATATCGGGCGGTATGGGGCATTTGCATGCAGTTCCGGCGACTGGGCTGGGCAGTAGAAATCCGGGTCTTGACATTGACCGTGGGTGAGACTGGATGATCGTGCACGTGCCACCTTCAGACAGTGATCGTCAACTGTTCACGATTGGCGAGTTCGCTCGACGTTCACGGCTGAGCGCCAAGGCGTTGCGGCTGTACGACGATCGAGGTCTTCTCCGACCAGCCGATGTCGATCTCGCAAACGGCTACCGCTACTACAGCGAGGACCAGGTCGATCCCGCTCGCCTCATTGGGCTGCTGCGAGGCACAGGAATGAGTTTGATCGAGATCGGTGAGGTGCTCACCGCTGCCGGGCGCAGCCGCCAGGAAGCAACCCATCTGTTGAATCGGTTCCTCGAAGAACTCGAGTCGACGCACAGCGGCCGCCGACTCCTCGTTCGTCACATCCATGCCATCCTGCGGAAGGAAAACCACGCCATGTTCACCATCAACACCCGACACGTACCGGCCCAACGAGTCATGTCGATCCAGCGCCGACTCCACGGATCCGAGACCGACGCGTTTGTTGACGAATCCAAGACCGCATTCGCCACGTTGCTCGGTGAGTCAGAGTCGACGGGCCCTTTCACCCTGATCTTCCACGGCGTGGTCGACGAGGACAACGACGGGCCGATCGAAGCGATCCTTGGTTGCCCCAACGATGTCCAGCCAACAGACACCGTCGGGGTACGGACCGAACCAGCTCACGACGAGGCGTACACGACGATCACGAAGGCGCAATGGGACTTCCCGGCGATCCTCGCCGCGTACGATGCAGTGGCGTGTTCGCCCGAAGCGACCGCCCGACCGGGCAGCCGACTCTCGTGCCGCGAGGTGTACGTCGCCGAACCCGACGACATCACCGACGACGACCAGATCTGCGACATCGCCTTCCCGCTCGGATAGCAGATCCCAACGCAAGATCCCTAGGTGCCACCACAGCGCTGCTTACGGGCGAACCCCGAGGGGTCGGCCGAAGCGGGACCTCGGACTCCCGCGCTCGCGTTAACGGCCGGCGGCGCCGGCATCGGAGGTGCTCGCCTGCCTGCAATGGGCGGATCCGAGACGTTGTGGCGACGCCATTATGAAATGCCACGAGTCGGGCCGTGGTGCGGCGCGGGCTCGTCGTTCGCGACCGGATTATCGAGCGCCGTTACCGAGTGCCCTTTCCGGGGCGGAGTTCGTTCCGCAGACGTCTGCAGGACGTCGAGATGAAGTGCGGGCGGGTCAGTTGCCCCTGACGTGTGGAAGAAGCGGCGACGGCTCTCGGCAGTAAATCACAGGTCGGCGTTCGTCATGCCATCCACTGACTACCAACGTTCTCAACGAATACCCAGCTGCCGTCGTCGTTGAGTTCGAAGCGCTGAGCGCCTCCAGCGCCACAGGTGCCACCACAAGCGAGCCCGGTAGTAATCGTCGCCTCGCTGTCGTCGCCCTTCGGTCGTGCGACGGTGACGACTGCAATCTCGTCCTCGAACTCGATGAGGCGATCCGCCGTCGACGAGACGAACCGCACTTCGGCAGGTGCGAGCGCCTGTTCTATCGCCTCTCGTTCAGCGGCTGTGAGCGAACGGTCATCATCAGAGAAGCTGATGAATCCGTCAGCGTTACTGCTGCCGACCCTGTCGACGACCTCGACGGTCGTGAACGTCACGCCGGGAACGCTGCTGTCCACAAGGGCGCGTCGAGCGACGGCCGCGGCAATCAGGCCCTTCTCAGACTCGGCACTGAGACTCGTCGCAGAGCACGCCGAGCCGACCAAGACGAGAGCGGCCAGCAGCGGTGCCGCAAACTTCATGAAACTTGGACGTCCCTCGCCGCTCTTCGGTTCCATTTCCACTCCTGCACAGTTTCGCTTCATGAGTCGTCGATCCCTCGCGAAGATGGTGGGGGGTGACGTGCGCTGCATGCGTGTCCACCTCACCGCGGCGCTCACGCGACCGTCACCGCCCAACGTGATTTCGTGGCGCGGGACTTGGGCCTGATTGATACTCGAGTGGCGTTGCGGCGGTTGTCGTAGCGTTCGGAGCGCCGGTCGGCAGCCTCTTCTTAGGGCCTGTCACCTTCGTGGTTGACCTGATCGCGAATTGTCTGTCGGCCGGTG
>JANPCI010000072.1:0-24680 GCA_031430875.1 Actinomycetes bacterium
CATCACGGACTCGTTGACCACGGCTGCCGCAGGCGGTCTGGTGTTGCAGGCGAGCCGTGTCGACGGCCTCATCGATGCCGACATCGCACCACGCCGCTCGTATCAGGATGCCTCGACGAGCGACATGCTCGCCGACTGGCAATGGCTGTCGCTGCTGTTGAACCGCATCAACCACGCCATGGGTCGCAGCGACTTTTATCCGTTCACGCTCACCGAGCCGGTACGCATCAAGCTCGATTTCGTGCATCGGGTGGTGCAGGACGTCGCCAACCGCAACGCCGGCAAGCCGGTACTCGCCTGCAAGCCGAGCGCGCATTCGTAGCGACGAGCCACCTGAGCGGCGTCCCGAAGGGGCAGCTTGCGGTTCGGCGTTGGCAACCACTCACACGACCCGGCTACTAAGGCACGCGGACCACGAGTGCGCCGGGCCGCACCCGAACGTTCAGTCCACTACAGGGCGGCACAACGTTGCCGTCGTTCTGGCATCTGCGGACGTGGCCGGTCGCGATCTCGATCAGATCTCCGGCCAGAGCGGTCCGCGAAAGTGCAGTGCGCTGCTTGGGCCGCGATGCGGCGCCTCCTCACCGTGTTCGCCCGGATTGCCGAGCGCGCGATATGCGTGGTCGACGATGCGCAGTGTGCCAACGATGGGTGCGCTATCGAGGGTGGTCGACGCCGTCTTTCCGATCGATTACTCCTCGTTGCAGCACGGTCGAACGCATCCGTGGAAAGCGTCTGCAGCCAGCTAGCCGAGATAGTGGTCATCCGTCCTAGACAACCACTGGCTCGATGGTTGTGTCGCGTCCTCGCCAGCTCCTGGTCGGGCGTCTTCAGACCTCATGAGTCGACCCGGGTGGCCGGTGCCGATGCCACCTTCCGATGCTGTCAGCTGCTGGTTGCCGAGCACCCTGCCAGAAGCGAACGACATTGGCGAAGTCGGCTATCGACGAACGCAACACAGGCCACAGGTGGCGGCTCCGGTAGACAGCCCGTTCGTTCCTCAAGCCCGAGTATGGGGTTATGCCGTCGGCATTGGCGCCGTCTGCCCGCTCAGACCGTTCGGTGGAATTGTTCGAGGGTCTCGATGAGCAGGCGTGCACCGAAGCCACTCATGCCGCGGGTCTTCCATCCGCTCGGGCTCACCGTTGCTGCCACGCCGGCGATGTCGATGTGGACCCACGGCACGCCCTTGGCAAAGTGGGCGAGGAACTCCGCTGCGGTCGAGGCTCCCGCATTCATTCCTCCGAGGTTCTTCATGTCGGCGACGTCGGAGTCAAGTTCGGCTCGGTAGTTCGCGCCCATCGGCAGTTGCCACACCGGCTCGCCGGTGGCTTCACCGGCAGCTCGAACCAACTCGACCAAGGCCTGGTCGGTGCCCATCACCCCGGCGATGTCAGTCCCCAATGCCCGAAGGCATGCACCAGTCAGCGTCGCGATGTCGATAATCGCGTCCGGTTCGATCTCGGTGCCCATGACGATGGCGTCGGCCATCACCAGGCGACCTTCGGCGTCGGTGTTAAGTACCTCGACGGTCGTTCCGTCGCGGTGAGTGATGACATCGCCCATCTTCATCGCGGTGCCCGACGGCATGTTGTCGGTGCACATGAGGTGGGCAGTCACCTTCGTCGGGACCTGCAGATCCTTCAGTACGAGCATTGCTGCGAACACCGCGCCTGCACCTGACATGTCGTTCTTCATCATCGCGTGAACCACATCACCGGGTTTGATGGCGAGGCCACCGGAGTCGTAGGTCAGGCCCTTGCCGACGACGACGACGTGCCGCCCGCTCGCAACGGTTGCGTCAGGTGTGTAGGTGAGCGTGATGAGGCGAGGCTCCTCGTCGCTGCCGCCGTTCACGGCGATGATGCCTCCGCAACGTTCGGCGAGGAGCCAGTCTCGATCGTGGACCTCAACCTCCAGGCCGAACGACGACGCGACCCGCTCGGCGATGTTGGCCCAACGTACCGCTGTGAGATGTGCCGGAGGGGTGTTCGACAGATCCCGTGCCACAGCGGTCGCGAGCGCCTTGAGGTGCCCACGCCGAGCGCCCGCAGCAACCGCATCCGACGATGACACGAGGGTGATGGCGCTGACTTGAGTGCGGGCCGGTTGGGCGCGCAGCGCATCCCAGGAGTACCGCGCGAGGATGATCCCCTCGACCAATCCCTGGGCAACAACGGCGTCGACGTCGCCGAGATCGATCGCGATCGAGGTCGCGTCGGGAACTGCGTTAGCGATCGCCGCGCCAACATTTCGGGCCGAGCCGAGATCGAGTGCATCGCCACCGGTACCGGCGATGACGGTCACTGAGGGGCCCGCGACCACGTGCGTCGAGCCCGCCGTCGAGTCGAATCCGGCCGAACGTAGAGCTTCGCCTTCGAAACCGGTCGGTGCCGGATCCGCCGACCCCACCAGGAGCGCGATCACGTCCACGTCTTCAGGTGCTCGCGGTGTCGCGGCGACGACGATCGAACGAACAGTGGTCAACGCAGGCACCGGATCGAATCCGTCTGCAACAGGGATGGCGCGGGTCATGACAACTCCTGGGTCGGCTGCGCGGGTACGCGCGATGGGGGATGGGGGAACTTCCAACACCGAACGATGTTGTGGGAGCCTTGGTAGGGCGCGGTCTTGCAGAGCGGACCATACTCCTGCGATGAGCAGTACTGCATCGCCCGACACGGCATCGCCCAACGCAATAGCCAAAGCGTCGTGGTTCCCACTTGCGATCGTGATGCTCTGCCAGATCCAGGTGTCGTTCAACGCGTTCAACGTCTCGATCGAGGGAATCGTGCAGGACCTCGGCATTCCGGCAACATCGGTCGGGCTGGCACTGACCACCAGCACGTTCGCCATGGCCGGGTTCGTGCTGCTCGGTGCTCGTATCGGCGCCAAGATCGGGCCCCGCAAGGCACTCCATATCGGCATGATCGGACCGACCATCGCGGCCGTCACCATCGCCATCACCAACCAGGGCTGGATGCTGTTCGCCGCTCAGGCACTCAACGGCGCAACCGTTGCGCTTGCAGCACCGGCCCTCACCGTGGTCATCGTTTCGAACTATCACGGCAAGCAGCAAGGTCAGGCGATCGGGTTCCTCGCCTCTGCGATCCCGCTCGCCCAAGTGGTGTCGTTGGTGCTGGCGGGCGCGCTGGCTTCGAGCGTCGGATGGCGTTGGTCGTTCGTGCTGCTGTCGGTCATCGGCATTGTCAACCTTCTCCTCATCGGCCGCCTGGCCCCCATCGACCCCCATCCCGAGGTCGTGATCGACTGGCGCGGCGCCGCGCTGTCGTCCGTCGGCATCATCCTCGTGTCGGCGGCGTTCAGCTTCCTTAACGCCTGGGGCTTCTTCACGGCCAGAGACCAGGCGCCGTTCGACATCGCCGGCCTGTCACCGGTGCCGTTCTTGTTGATCGTTGGCGTCGTGCTCATCCAGGCGTTCTTCCGATCAACACGACGACGCATGGACGAGGGCAAGCCGGTGCTGTTCTCCCTTGACGTCTTGCGCTCGTCCCGCGAGCGTTCGATCATCGCCTGCATGGCGCTGATGCTGTTCATCGGGACCGCCACCAGCTTCCTCCTGCCGCTCTACATGCAGGTCGTTCAGGGGCTCAGCGGGTTCGAGACATCACTGTCGCTCGTGCCGTACACACTGTCGATCTTCGTGGCCAACACCCAGGTCTCCCGGCTGTACGACCGCTACAGCCCCGCCGCGATCACTCGCGTGTCGTTCGTCTTCGTCTTCCTGGCACTCACGTTGCTCGCATTCACGATCCGCAACGACTGGAGCCAGGTGTCGGTCGTGATCGGACTGGTCACGCTCGGCCTCGCGCAGGGATGCATCGTCGCCCTCGTGTTCAACAAACTCCTGATGTCGAACCCGAAGGAACTCGCCGGCGACGTCGGAGCGTTCCGTGGGCTCACCCACAACATCTCCGGGTCGATCGGCATCGCACTCGGCACCGCCATCGCCGTGTCCCTACTCGGAGTGATCGTGGCGCAGAACGCGCTCTCCTCGCCGGCGTTCACCTCCGAACTCGTGGAGCAGGTCAACTTCGACAACACCCAGTTCGTCACCAGCGACCAACTCGTGACGATCCTCGAGGAGAAGGGCGCAAGTCCTGCCGAAGCAGACGCGGCCGTGGAGATCTACGAGGACGCACGCCTGCGAGCGCTGAGAACCACACTCATGTTCCTCGCCGCGCTGGCACTTCTCGCCCTCGTACCTGCCGGCAAGATGCCCGACTTCCGAGAACCGGACCTCACACCCGAGGACGAAGAGGGCCTCACGCTGGCCACCCCCCGAACCGACTGAGATGTCGATGTCCACCGACCGATCGGTACGCCATGGCAGCTGCTGACATCGCCGTCGAGCGACACGCGCTGCTGTGGTCGATGGCGATCACCTCGGTCCTGGGAGCGATCGGCCTGTTCTGGGGTGTCGTCAGCCAATCCCAGATGATCCTGCTCGATGGCGTGTACGCCGTACTCGGCCTGCTCATCTCATGGCTGTTGTTGATGGCCTCCGGTCTCGCCCAGGCTGAGTCGAGTCACCGGTACCCCTACGGGCGGGAGTCGCTGACGCCACTTGTCATCGGCGTGCAGGGCTTCGTCCTACTTGCAACACTCGGCTACGCCGCATTCGATGCTTGCCTCACCATTCGCGACGGTGGTAGCCGGGTCGACGCGGGTTGGGCGATCGTCTACAGCGTGTTCGCGACCGTCGGTTCGTTCGCGACATGGTTGTGGTTACGGGCGAGGGCCCTCGCCAACAACTCCGACCTCCTGACCGCGGAGTCGACCGCGTGGCGTATCGGTGCGTTGCGTGGACTGGGGATGATCGCCGGATTCACCCTCATGGCGGTGATCGCGGAAACCTCCCTGGACGGCGCAGTGCCGTACATCGACCCGATCATGGTGTTGATCACGTGCGCCGTGTTCATCGCGGCACCGATCAGGATGGTCCGGGTCACGATCATCGAACTCCTCGAGGGGGCTCCATCGCAGGAGATCCAACAACCCGTGCTTGACGCCGTTGACGACGTGCGGGCACTCTTCGATCTCGACGCACCCACGGTCCTCATGAGCAAAGTCGGTCCGAAGCTGTACGTCGAGATCGACGCAATCGTCAATCCAGACGTAACAGTGGCGCAGCAACATCAGGTGCGCACGGCGCTCGCCGAACGCCTGGATTTGCTGCCGTACGACATTTGGATGACCGTCGAATTCGCTCCCCGTCGCACCAACTCGCAGGTTCGCCTCCTGCCGGGCGACGCAGAATAGGTTCGGACGATGGCCGACAGCACCATCACGTTCATCGTGCTCGGCGCGATTGTGGTGCTGTTCGTCACGAATCGTGTCCCGGTAGCGATCATCGCGGTCGGGACGTCATTGGCCTTGTGGGCGACCGGAGTCCTCGACCTCGATCAGGCCACCGCCGGGTTCGGCGACCCGACCGTGTTGTTCATCGCCGCGTTGTTCGTCGTGAGCGAATCGCTCGACGCCACCGGAGTCACCACATGGGTCGGTCAACAACTGATCGACCGCGCCGGAACCGGGCGCACTCGGATCGTTGTGTACATGATGATCGCGTCGGGCCTCTTGACCGCACTCATCACCCCGAACGCGTCGGTCGCAGCGCTCGTGCCGGTGGTGGTGATCATTGCCGTGCGAGTCGGCCAGAATACGTCGCAGCTTCTGATCCCACTCGCCTTTGCCGCCCACGCCGGCGCGCTGCTCGCACTCACCGGCAGCCCCGTCAGCGTCATCGTGTCGGAGGCCGCCGACGATGCCGGTATCGGCCAGTTCGGCTTCTTCGAGTTCGCGCTCACCGGCATTCCGCTGCTCATCGGCACCATCGTCATCGTCGTCGCGCTCGGACCCAAGTTGTTGCCGCAGCGCAACGCGGCGCGTATGCCAGCCGATCTCTCCGACCTCGAATCGACACTCACACATCACTACCGCATCGACGGTGAGGACTTCGACCGGTTGTTCACGCGAAAGTTCGGTGCCTCCGAAGTGATCGTCCCGCCGCGTTCACCGATGGTCGGCCAGCGCGTCTACCCCGGCATGCGCACCGACAGCGGTGACCTCGTCATCATCGCCATCCTGCGCGACGAACGCAGGGTCGACGACCCGGCGGCACGCATCGCCGTGGGCGACACCCTGCTGGTTCGCGGAACTTGGCAAGCCTTGAGTACGCAGATCGAAGCGGACGACGGCGTTCTGGTCGTCGACACACCAGACGTCGTCCGCCGCCAAGTCGTGCCGCTGGGGATCGGCGCAAAGGAGTCCATTGCGGTGCTCGCCGTGATGATTCTCCTCCTGGCGACCAACGCACTCCCACCGGCGGTGGCTGGTCTCGGAGCGGCCTGTGCCCTGATCCTGCTGCGGGTGCTGACGGTCGATCAGGCCTACCGTGCGATCGGCTGGACGACCGTCATCCTCGTCGCCGGAATGATCCCGCTGTCGACGGCAATGCGTATCACCGGTGCCGCCGACGATCTGGCGAACGCGCTCGTCGACGTCGTCGGCGATGCCGGCCCGTATCCGTTGCTCATCGGTGTCTTCTTGCTCACCGCGGTCCTCGGTCAGCTGATCAGCAACATGGCGACCGCTTTGATCATGATCCCCATCGCACTCTCCGCAGCTGCGGAGTTGGACGTCGCGGCAGCACCTGTCCTCATGACTCTCAACGTCGCCACCGCTGCCGCGTTGCTCACACCCGTCGCAACCCCTGCGAACCTCATGGTGATGGAGCCCGGCGGGTACCGGTTCAACGACTACTGGAAACTCGGCATCGTCGTCATGGCCTGGTACTTCGTGATCGCCGTAATCCTCGTTCCCGTGATCTGGCAGCTCTAGAAGTCAGCAAACCCAATAGTGAGCACTTCATCGTCCCATCCATGACGTTGCCGCGACGCCCACGGTTGCGACTGCAGTAACGACGAGCGCAACATGTTCGAACCATGGCCCGGTAATCACGTCCGCCGGCAGCAGCGGGACCACGACTGAACCCCACACCGCCACCGCCACGGTGTAACCGAGCACTGCCCGGGCCGCTATCCCAGGCGCATCGCTTCGATGCGGCATTCTCGCCCGCAGTAGCCACATCAACCCAAGCGCCACGAACGCGACCGAAACGATCAACAGGTCAACCCACACGCTCGAGGGCAGCCCGGCGAACCCGCATTCGGGGGCGTCGCTTGCAGCCGTCCGAAAACGCGCCAGGTCCAACGCGCTGCCGAACTGGAGCGCGAGGAGCACCGTCGGCGCGAGCACCGAGGTTGCGAGCACGATCACCCGCTGTGCCGACCCGAACACGACTCGGTTGGCGCCATATGAACGAAGCACGGCGTGCAGGCCGAACAGCATCAAGACGGTGGCCAAGCCAAATGCGGAGCCGTACACCATCTGCTCGTGGGCGGCCACACCGAGCACGGAGCCGCCACCAGTCCGCCCCGCGAGCACGGCGAAGGTGAAGGCGAGAACGAGGAGCGAGAAGAACGCACAGGTGAAGACCACGACGGCTTCGCCGGTCTGCGACTCATCGTGATCAGCAGCGTCATGGTCGAGCGGAAGCAGGATTGACAACAGCGCGAAGCCAGCCAGCAGCCCAGCGATTGCTGAATACCAACCCGCCGACGCAGCTATGTCGAAGTCGAGGGAAGACAACCGGCAGTCCATGGCCACGTCAGCCTGACACACGGCGTTCCGCGCCCCCGGCAACGAAGTCAACGTTCGGTGGCCACAAGCTGTCGAACACCGGCTGGACAACCGTCGGGAGCCGATGCGCGACGACGGATTGGTGACCGTTCAGGCGTTGCGAATCCGGTACGGGCAGGTAGACAACGAAGTCCAACTCCCAGTCACAGTAGGACTCATGATTCACAGCGACATCCCCACCCGCCCGCAGATCGACCAACTCTTGAACGCTCGCCATCAAGCAAGCGTGTCGCTGTATCTGCCAACGGGTCGCTCGACGCTCGACGCGCAGCAGGACCGTGTTGTGCTGTCCAACCTCCGAGCGCTGGTGCGGTCCAAGCTCGAAGCAGCTGGCGCCGACCCTGAAGATGTCACCGCTCTCGACGAAAGCATCGAGGCGATCGCCGCCGACGACGACTTCTGGACCCGACAGGCCGACAGCCTGGCGGTGTTCCTGACGCCGAGCAGCGAGCAAACATTCCGACTACCGAACCAGCTGAGCCAGTCCGTTGAAATATCCGATCGGTTCCACGTATCGCCACTCCTGCGAGCAGTCACATTCCCGCAGGCCGCTCACGTGCTCGCCCTGTCGAAAGGGGCAGTCCGGCTCCTCGAGATCGGCCCCGACGGCGCCCCTGAGGAGATCAACGTCGCCGACATGCCTCGCGATGCGTGGGACCCGAGGTCGAACAAGGTCTTCAAGGCCCGCGACCGGCTCTTCGTGCGACAGGTCGATCATGCAGTCCGCTCCGTGCTCAACCACTCGGACCTACCGCTGATTATCGCCGCCACCGAAGGGATCGACGCGTTGTACCGCACGGTCAACACGTACCCTCATCTGGTCGATACTCGTTGGCCCGGCAATCCCGAGGAGCTGACCGACGCCGAACTGGCCACGAATGTACGCGCCATTCTCGACACGGTCTATGCCGCTGAACTGGTCGATCTCGCCGAGTTGTTCGACGTACGAACGTCGCAAGGCAGGGCTGCTTACGACGTCTCCGATGTCGCCCGACTGGCGACGATGGGTGCTGTTGACACTGTCCTCGTCGACTTCGAGGCGGTACTGCCCGGTTCGATCGACGAGTTGTCCGGCGCTGTCACGTTCGCCGAGAAGTCGTCAGCTGAGAGCTACGGCGTGAACGACGAGATCGCACGACGCGTCCATCTCGCCGGCGGACGGGTGCTCGCCGTACGCCAAGATGACGTCCCTCATGGAGGATCCGTGGCAGCCATCCTCCGCTACGCCCCCTGACACCTCGCCGCCACGACTCGCAGCTACACCGAGCCCGCATTGCCTCGTGGCGTGCGACGTCGCCAGGCGTCGCGCATCTCGATCACCGCGTCGACTGCGGCGGTTGCGAAGAGGACACCCAGTGCGATCGCCACCACGGTCACCATCGTCGAGGTGAGGTCTCCGCCCGAGAACCCTGGACTCACGCTCTCGGTCACGTCGATCAGGCCGGTCGCTCCTGGCACGAGTAGGTAGAAGCCCGGGAGGAAGAGCACCATTGCGCGCGGCCCCAGTGGCCGTCGGTCGATGGCCATGACCACAGGCGTCATGGCCGCCGCCCCGAAGAACGCTGACACGCTCGGCGAAACCAATTCCGCAGCGGCCATCTCCGCTGTGAACGCAACGGCCAGCACCAGAAGGATCCAAGGGACGGTTCGACGCTGCGCACAGCTGTGGAAGTGATATCCCAATGCGATCAGGACGAGTGCAGGCATCACGGTCCACGCGCCGAGTTCGGGCGCCGGGCGGTCCAGCAGATCGCGCTGGGGAACGTCGATGAGCGCACCAGCGGCAACAATCGCGGTGGCGAGGAGCAGGAGATCGACGAGGCCGCTGACGAGTCGACTCGTGCCGCTGACGATCGAACCGGCAGCCAACTCGATCGTGCCGGTGGTGATCTTTGCGCCAGGCAGAAAGATCACCAGTGGCGGAATCAGGAAGCGGATCGGATTTTCACCCTCGTACAGGTCATCGAGTCCGAAGACGATCAGTGCAACCGAGAACGACATCAGCGCTGGTGTCACCGGTCCGAGGCCCGGCAGGTCGAGCGAGATGAACGCGCCGACTGCCGTGCCGAGAATGGCCGCGAAAACAAGACCGGCCGTCGACGGCTGGAGTGCCAATGAGAATCCGGCCGCCAGCACTCCCAGCCCAAGTGACCGGACGGCGCGCCCGTACGGTGGGCGGCGTTCGCGGATCTCGCTCAGCTCGATAAGTCCATCGCGTGGCACCACGACGCCGAGACGGGCACGCCGTGCGAGGTTGTCAACCGCTTCGACCTGGTCGAGCCGAAGACCCGGTTCGCGGATCGAACGCAGTCGAGATCGGAGCTGTCCCGACGCCCCCGACTCGAGCATGACAGCAGTTGGAAGCGCCAACACGTCGAAGTCGTCGACTCCGTTGACCGCACCGATCTCAACGAGTTGCACCTCCACATCGTCGACGGTCTGACTCGAGCGGATGAGGTCGGCTCCGAGTTCGACAATGAAGTCGTCGAGTTGCTCGGTGCGGTCCATCGGCGCCCAAGCTAGACCGACGGCTCGGGCCACGTTCCGGTCACCTACGAACAATCCTCCGTGCCCATGCTCCGAGGCCCTTCTCCGAGCCGGTCTGCACGGGGCCCGGGCACCACACCCCCAAGCCCAACCGATCGTCGTGCTCGACTCGATCGGATCGACCGGCCACAGCGCCCTTGAGGACACTTCCCCGAATTGTCAGCCATGTGCGAGCTGCGACCGCGCCTCGTGCGACACTCCCGATCGTCGATCACGAAACTTCGCGGCACGCTTTCCCAGGTTCTGAAGTAAAAAGCACGCCGAGATGTCGTCGCACGCAACGTTACGTCAAGACATCCGTTGGCCGAACGCCGACTGTTCATCGCAGATGGCGAGGGCAGTCATCAGCGTATCGTTCCGATCTCGCCACGCTTTCTCGAAAAGGTGCGCCACCAGCTGGACAACGAGCGACCGCCGATGCGGAGAGGGCGTTCTGTTCGCTTTGTTGGCAGGCGGGTCGATCCCAAGTACTACGGCGACGCCTTGACCGGGCCGCTCAGTGCCACCACGAACACAGATGAGATTCCCGCATCGACCAGCGATATCCAGATGAACGAGTAGCGCATGCCTTCCAAAGCTGCTCAGCTCGAACGGTCCGGTTGAGCCGTCGGAAGGGCGCTCGATAACGCCCGGCTCGAAAACCCGCTCGAGACCCACATATCCGGCAGCGAAGTGTGGGAGGTTGGAGGCTTCTCGACCCCACTCACAATGACGCTCGACGGAAGACCGCGACGCGCTCGCTGACTTGGTCCGGATGAGGATTCTCAACCGTGATCAGTCGGGCGGCGGGCCGCTGCGCGGCTTTGGCTGTCAGCTCGGCGACCCGTCTCCGGCCGCCTGATGCGCATGGTGTCGTGCTGGTCGGAGTTTGGTGGGGGTTGAGCCGGTTTTCTGGACACACCCTTGCACTAAAGGTGCTTAACCTCTCGACCCGCCGCGATGGCGGCGTCATGGTGGAGCACGTGGTTGCCTCCGTTGGACGAGTCAGTGCGGGGGCCGGCTACGACTATTTGAGTCGTGATGTGGCGACCAGCAAACACGACTATTACGTCGGTCACGGCGAAGCGCCCGGCGTGTGGGCAGGCCGCGGGATCGGGGTACTGGGTTTGGGTGGTGAGGTCGACGCAGTCGACATGAGCAACCTGTACGGCCGGTTCGTTGACCCCCGAACCGCTGGCACCGACGACGAGGTGATCTTGGGTCGTGCGGTCACGGCGCGCACCATTCATGCCGGCACGGCGCGTGAGCAGGTGTTGCAACCGGTGGCGGCGTTTGATGTGACGTTCTCGCCGTCGAAGTCGGTGTCGGCGCTATGGGCGGCAACCGGTGATGAGCGGGTCCGGGCGTCGGTGGTGGCTGCGCACGAAGCAGCGGTGGCGGCCGGGTTGGACTATTTGGAGGACAACGCCGGCCACGGCCGCGCGGGTGCCAAAGGGGTTCGACGCGTTGACAGCGACGGGTTGATTGTTGCCCAGTTCCGGCATCGCACCGCCCGGTCCTCGTCGTCTGGTGTGCGCGTTGGTGATCCGCAGTTGCATTCGCATTGCGCGATCTTGAACCGTCTGCGATGCGTGGACGGACAGTGGCGCACGTTGGATGGTGCAGCGATCTACCGGCACACCCACGCCGCAGGCGCCCTGTACGGCGCAGTACTCGAACGCGAGTTGACGGACCGGCTCGGTGTCGCCTGGGTCCAACCGCAGCCAGGCGAGCGGTTGCCGATGCGTGAGATTGTGGGGCTGCCCGAGTCGGTCCGGTCGCAGTGGTCGTCGCGACGCCAGCAGGTGTTGGCCACCTATGACCGTCTCGTCGACAAGTTCCGTGACAGCGAGCATCGATCCCCGACCCGTGCGGAGTCGGCGGCACTGAAGGATCGGGCGACGATCCGGTCGCGTCAACCCAAAGCGGGCGGGAACGTGAATCTTCACGACCAGTGGCGCAGCGACCTCTCCACGACGGAACTGGTTGCGATCGAAGCGACCGTGCAGTGCGTGCCACGTGGTGCAATCACCGGGGGTCGTGTCAGTGCGGGTAGCGCCGAGTTGGCGGTGCGGGTCATCGAAGCCCTCGAGACGCAACGGTCGTGGTGGACGAGGGCGCATCTGTTCGCAGAGGTGGCACGACTCATCGATCACCCGGTCCGCGAAGCAATCGAGTTGGACGTCGAACGAATCGCCAATGTGTGTCAGCTGCTCGAAGCCGACCACGACCCCGCCTACGCACAGCTCGACGCCGTGAAGATGACCTCACCTCGGATCCGTGACGCCGAGGCCTACATCATGAACCAAGCCGCCACCACCTCGAAATGGACCGTGACGGCCAGTTGCGACGCCAAACTCGGCGACGACCAGAGAACCGCGGTGGAAGCGTTCACGAGCCAACCGCGACAGGTGGCGACGGTCATTGGACCGGCGGGGGCCGGCAAGACCACCATGCTGCAATCGGTCGCCGCGTCTTATCAGGCGGTGGGTCGGCAGGTGTGTGTGTTGGCGTTGTCCGCAGCAGCGGCGCGGGTGGTCACCGACGAGACCGGACTCGTGGCGTCGACGATCGCGTCGTGGCGGGTCGGTGGGGTTGATCTCCCACGGGGCGGCCTGGTCGTGATTGATGAAGCGTCGATGGTGCCGACGTTGACGCTTCGCGACATTTGCCGAACCGCCCGCCTGTACGGGTCACGTGTCGGCCTCGTCGGCGATTACGCCCAAATGGGCTCGCCTGAAGCGGGCGGGTTGCTGCGCGATCTTGCCGCCTGCGACTCTGCAACAGCGCTCGTCGCGATCCGGCGGTTCAACGAGCCATGGGAACGTGATGCGTCCAAATTGTTGCAGGCACGCAACGGTGACGTCGCCGCTGTCTACGCCGACCACGACCGCATCGTGGAGACCACCTCGGCCACGATGATCGACACCATCGTCGACGCCTGGTACGCCGACATCAGTGACGGCCTCGACACGCTCGTGGTCGCCGACAACACCGCGACAGCAGCCGACGTGTCCGCCGCCTGCCAACAACGCCTCCACACCGCCGGGCTACTCGGCGCCGACGTCGGTTCGGGAGCAGACGCCAACACGATCCGCGTCGGTGACCTGATCCAGACCCGACTCAACGATGCCAGCCTCGTCACCAGTGACGGGCGACGAGTCCTCAACCGTGACACCTGGACCGTCACCGGACTCAACGACGACGGCGGCGTGTACGCCGCCAGCAGCAATCGCAACGCCACCGTGCACATCACCAACGACTACCTCGCCCGTCACGTCGTGTTGGCGTACTGCACCACCATCGCCGGCGCCCAAGGCCGCACCGTCGACGTCGGCCACATCCTTGTCACCCCGAACACGTCGGCTGCTTCGTTGTATGTCGGCATGACCCGCGGCCGGATCCGCAACACCGCGCACACCGTCACCGACGGCCACGACCACGACGAATTCACCCTCGGACACCGAGACGGCACAGTCGCGATGGCTGACGCCATCCGGCGCAGCCCCGACGGTGAACTCTCCGCCACCACCATCGCCAAACGATGGACGCTACGACAGCCCGAACGCACCTTCGCCCGGGCAGAGGATCAGACGCTGGTGTTCGCCACGAACGTGTGGACCCAGACCTACAAGACCCTGCATCCCCGGATCGCCGCACAGATCACGGCGACACCCGACACCGTCGCCGGCCGTCTCGCCACGATGCCATCCACGCAATGGAGTGCAGCCATCCGCCGTGCGGTGTCGCTCACCAACTGGCAGCGACCCGAAGCCAACAACACCTTCCTCGACCACCTCGCACGAACCGGCGAACCCACCCGACACGCCCAAACTGCCAGCGCGCGAACAGCGGGCCACGAACGCTGAACCCGTCAAGCCTGCGCAAGTCGGTCTCTACGTCATCGCATCCAACGACCGTCGTCGGCTCGGCACGTACCGCACGCGCAACCGTCCGCACGGTCGCAGCTCGCGCCGACCGGAGCTGAGCGAACTTCGGGCTCGAGCCGGCGATCCGACAGTTGAAGCCGAGTCCGGGCCAGCGAGCAATGCGAAGGCATCGATCAGAAGACGCCGAGCTGGGGGGCGGCGATGAGCCTCTCGCTCGCCGAGACGCAGGCTTGGGCGGCATCAATAGCGTCTTCGACTTCTTCGGTGGTGACCGGGTCGTAGCCATGCGGGTCGGGGTACTCGGCTTGGTTGCGGCGGCGGCGGAGTCGGTCGATTGATTTGAGGCCTGGGACACCCGGGAACTGCGCGTTGATCGTGTCGACGACCACGATGTGTCCACCTGCCGATGTCGGCCGCAGTCCTTGATGGGCGAGGAGTGCGGTTGCGGTCTTGCGGCACGCGTCGTATGCCAGCGTGAACGCACCCTCGGGATCCACGGCAGCGGTCATCGCTGCCGAGTCGATGTGTCGGCGGGCTGATGCGAGAAGTCGTGCGACGGTGTCGGCGTCGGCCGGAACACGCTCGAGTTGGCGCGTGTCGAGCAGTCGCTCGATGACCTCACTCCCCTTGTTCCACCTCGGCATGGCCTGAAGGATACGGAACTTCGAGCATCGGCGATCTGCGAACCTGCTGAGTGAACCCGTCGGTGGCGGTGTCCCAGTGCTTGCGGGTTCTTTGCGTGACGTTGACCTCTCGCCCGAGTCGTCCTTGGGCTCGTTGGGCGGCGTCGAAGATTTCGTCGCGGTCGGGTCGACCGATGACGAGGACGTCGATGTCGTTTGGCGTTGGCCCGGGCTCGCCGTGTTGTCGAGCGGCCCACGAGCCGTAGATGTAGATCGCTTCGACGCCATCGACCGAGCCGAACTCTTCGCCGATCACGAGCGGGGGACCGAACGCCATGATCGCCAGCTGGGCGAGTGGCGGCAGGTACACGTTCGCCTCGTTTGCCGAGAGCAGCTTCGTTCGCCCGACCGTGGTCGCCACGAGCATCTCGGCTTCCTGCAGTCGACGGACTTCGGCAGCAACGGTCTGGTAGGGCTCGCCGGTCCGCCGGGCCAGTTCGTCGATCGTCCATTGCCGAGATGGGTCAACAAGCGTCAACGCCAGCAACTCACCTTGGAGCCGCGACCGGAAGATCGGCAGGAGTGGGGGAGCGGCGGCTCGCATGTCCACCAGTATTGCTTGATATTCAAGCGATATCAACCGGAAATAAAGCGAAGGAGGGAACGACATTTGATCCATCGCGGCGAGATTTCGAAGCCGGCGTCAACAACCCACCCGCACCATGGAACGTCACATCGCGTCCGACTGTCGCACGTCGAATCCATCCCTACTCATCCCTACAACTCAGCGGACTGAGCGGACTGGACGGACTGACCGATCGCGAAAGGCCAGCTCAGGTGTACTGGACGGACTGAGGAAGACCAGGAAAATCGCCGGAAATGAGCCACACGATCTTCGAAGGCACGAGCGAGATCCAGCAGCTGGTCATCTCCCGGGCGATATCAGGCCTGCGTATCGAGTGATTCTGGAGAGCTACTGAGATTTGTGTGAGCAGTCATTGCCACCTGTCTCCTTGTCGCTCACAAAAAGTCCGGACGCAGAACGGCGCGGCCCAATCCGATTGCCCGCGACTTCGGCGGAGAACGCTGAAGCCCGCGGAGCACAGCGGCCCGTCAGGTTCGCGCGTGGCGCTCGGCGTCGATGGCCGCGTTCGACTGCGCACTCCTGACTGAGTCCTCACGGTCGGTGGCGCGGATTCCAGAATCCCCACGATGCGCGCTTGTCGCGCCCACGCCGATCGCCGTGGCGCGGGTCAGGTTCGATGAAAGTTCTGGCAATCGGCAAGGTCAGCCCGGAAGGCAGACCAGCGTTTCTTGGAGGTGGGCCTCACCGACCCCACTCAGGGTGGTCAAAAGTTTCGCTCCGTGTTGACGGATGGGTTTCGTCAAGATATATTCTGCTTCCTGTTAAGGATCTGACAGACGCCGGGCGGCGTTGGGATGATCGCCCATCGCTCCGCAAGGAGCACCGAGAAATGGAGTCAGACATGACAAACGCAACACTTTCGACCAAGCCCAACACCCGCGGTGGGAGTGTTTCCTGGAGGTGACATCCAGGGCTCGATCCTGATTGTTCAAGGTCGGCGTAGCCGTGGTCGATAGATCTCGGGGAACGCCGGGTGGCGCTCCTGCGTTGGGAGCGCCGCGTGACGACTACTCAATCAGAACTGAGCACACACGATCCGAATAAGATATCGGGCGGAGAATTCCCGCGCTCGTTGACCGGCGTACGTCCGGAGCAGCGAGTCGTCTTGCTCGGTGTCGTCCTGATTGTAGTGGCAGGTGCACTCCTGCTGACTCTTCCGGACGTCACCGAGTCAACACGACCGTCGCCGGCCTGGGCAGTCGTTGTCCTTCTCGCCGCTTTTGCGGCAACCGAAGTTACCGTTTTC
Source organism: Actinomycetes bacterium (assembly GCA_031430875.1). GTDB lineage: Bacteria > Actinomycetota > Acidimicrobiia > Acidimicrobiales > Ilumatobacteraceae > Sva-07. The sequence goes on from JANPCI010000072.1 coordinate 16,657, forward strand.
AAGTTCGTATTTCGCCGCGAGTCGATGGCGTTCTCTCTTTCAGAGATCCCGCTTGCGTTTTGTCTTGTGTATCTCGCCCCCGGGCCTGCGACTGCCGTTCGCGTGCTCGGAGCCATCGCCGTTGTCCTACTGATCCGAGTTCCCCTGTACAAGGTGGCGTTGAACATCGGGTTGTTCGCGTTCGAAGTCGTGCTCGCTTTCACTGTCTTCCGTGGAGTGATCGAGATAGTCGGGTCGGGTGACACGCAACTTGTGGTCGCGGCCATCGCGGCGACGGCCGTTTGCGCACTGGTTTCGTCGATCATTGTGTCGTTGGCAATCTCGCAGTTCGAGGGCGGGTTCCGAAGCCGCGTCAGCAGCGAGCTCAGTGTCGCGTGGTGGTTGTTCCTTGTGAACGCGACGCTCGCCGGAATGGTGTTGGGGCTCGAACTGATCTCGCCGTATCTCTTGTTGATCTCGCTCGTTCCGATCGGGCTACTCTGGTACATCATCAAGGCCTACGGCGCGCTCGAACAGCGTCTCCGTGACCTCGATGCAGTTCACGGGTTCACCGGCCAGGTCGGTCTATCGCTCGACCCCAACGAGATCATCAGCGCCGCTGCTGCCCGAACTGCCGAGGTACTTCGCACCGACGCCACTGCGGTCGTGCTCTTCAACGACAGCGACGGGGCGATTCTGAAGATCCACGGCATCATCGGGCTGCAGCTGCCAACCGATGCTCGTGACGAGAATTGGCAATCGCTGATCATGGCGGAAGGCGTGACGCTCGTATCGGGTGCCGAACTCGATCTCCTCAGGACTCCCGGGTCGACGGTCACCGAGATGATGGTCGCTCCGATCCGTGACGGGGCTGGAGTCATCGGCCTGTTCGTGGTGGCCGGCCGAACCGGTGCAGGCAAGCGCTTCGGCAGTGATGACATCGTCCGCCTCCAGAATCTCACCGAACAACTGACGGCGAGTCTTCGTCGAGGCATGCTGCACCAGCGGATCGAACGCGAGGCTCGCCACGACGGCCTGACCGGCCTTCCCAACCGGCTCTCGTTCGAGCGTTCTGTCATCGATGCTGCTGCGGCGCGGTCATCCAACGAGCTGCTGTTCGTGATCATGGTCGACCTCGACCGATTCAAGGAAGTCAACGACACATTGGGCCACCATGCCGGCGATGAACTACTCATCGAGGTCGGCGAACGTCTGAAAGCAGTACTCGGCCCCGACGATGTTCTGGCACGCCTGGCCAGCGACGAATTCGCCATCGTCGGACATCGCCCGACTCACGCCGACATGGTGGAGTTCGCCTGGGACTGCGTGCGCAGTGTCGGCCGGCCCGTCACACTCGATGGGCTCGAGATTGTCGTGACGGCCAGCGCCGGCGTTGCGGTGATCGACGGCGACCCGGAAGTGGGCGCACCACTGCGGTACGCCGACATCGCGATGTTCAATGCCAAGACGCAGCGCCTCGGCGTCGAGGTGTACCGCGACGAGATCGATCGCCGCACGCCCGCTCGCCTCGCCATGCTCGGCGACCTCCGTGCTGCAATCGAGGGAGGCGAACTTCGCGTCCATCTGCAGCCCAAGCTCGACCTCTCCTCGGGCACCGTCGTTGGTGCAGAGGCGCTCGTGCGGTGGACCCATCCCGTTCGCGGCATCGTGTCACCAGCTCAATTCGTCAGGGTGGCCGAGGACACCGGGCTGATCAAACAGCTCACCGACGTCATGCTCCACCGTGGCATTGGCCATCTCCGGGAGATCCACGACCTTGGGTACCATCTCGGGCTGGCCGTGAACCTGTCGACCCACGACCTCCTCGACACGAAACTCGCCCATCGTGTCGAGCAGCATCTGCATGCGAACGGTGTCGATGCGTCGATGCTCACGCTCGAGATCACCGAGTCGTCGCTGCTCATCGACGCACCGCGGGCGCGAGCCACGATCAATGAACTCCACGAGATCGGCGTCCGTTTGTCGATCGACGACTTCGGCACCGGTTACTCGTCGCTCAGCTACCTGCGCCGATTGCCGGTGGCTGAGCTGAAGATCGACCAGAGCTTCGTGGCGAACCTGCTGCTCGACGAGCAGGATGAGGTGATCGTGAGGTCAACGATCGACCTCGGACACAACCTGGGCTTGGTCGTCGTCGCCGAGGGCGTTGAGAACAACGAGGTGCTCGAACGGCTCCGAGAGTTCGGCTGCGACATCGCCCAGGGTTACTGCATTTCGCGCCCGCTGGATCCGGGGCATTTCCATTCGTGGCTCGCCAACACCAACTTGCCGAGCCTGAAGGCTGATCCGCTCGACTTCTCCCGCTGGGTCGACGCCGGGGAACCGGCCGAGGCCGCGCCGTCGTTCGAGTCACAGGGATTCTCGTAGGGGCCGTTTGGCACGTGTTCCCCACAGTCGTCCGGGTGATACTGGAGGGGTGAGCAAGCGACTTCCCCTCCAACATGTCACCATCCACGGCCATGAGGTCGGATTCCGGCGCAGTGGGACCGGTGAGCCGATCCTGTTGATCCACGGTTTGGCGGGGAGCTCGCGCACCTGGGACGACGTGATCCCGACGATCGCAGAAAATCATGATGTGATCGCCCCCGATCTTCTCGGGCACGGCGAATCGGCCAAGCCGGTCGGTGATTACTCGCTTGGCGCATTCGCGAGCGGGCTGCGTGACTTCCTCTCGGTGCTCGACGTGCCGAGCGTGACAATTGTTGGCCACTCCTTCGGTGGCGGGGTGGCGATGCAACTGGCGTACCAACACCCGCACCTCGTCGATCGGCTGGTGTTGGTCGGCAGTGGCGGCCTCGGTCGCGAAGTGTCGTGGCTGTTGCGCATGCTCACCCTTCCGGGCGCCGAGTACTTGATGCCGATCGGATTCCCGAAGCCGGTTGTCGATCGGGCGACAGGCGTCGGCCGTCAGCTGGGTCGCTGGAACATCCGCTCGCCCAAGCTGGCTGAGATGTGGCGGGCGTACTCGTCGCTCGCCGGTGCGCAGAATCGGTCTGCGTTCGTGCGGACGATGCGTGGGGTGATCGAGCCCGGCGGCCAGATGGTCAACGCCACCGACCGGCTCTACCTGGCAGCTCACATCCCGACGCTCATCGTGTGGGGTGACCACGACGGCATCATCCCGGTGTCGCACGCCTACGCCGCACACGAATTGATCCCGACGAGCCGGCTCGAGATTCTCGAAGGTGTGGGGCACTTTCCGCATGTCGAGGCCCCGGAACGGTTCTGCGATGTGCTCGTCGATTTCATGGACACCACAGTCCCGGCGTCGACCGGTCACGAGTCGTTGCGCGTCGTGCTCCTCGAGCGAGCCTGAACAGGATGTCAGCGGCGACGAGCCACGATCGTCGCCACACCGTCGCCCTCATGCGCGTCGAGGATGTCGAGTTCATCGAACGCTGCGATGAGTTCACCTGGCGGTGCATGGAACGGACCCGGTGAGTCGGTGCCCACCTCCGACAGGACGGTGACGATGGCGATACCTCCCACGGCGAGCCGTTCCGCGATCTCCGCATAGAGCGACGGCTGGCGAAACCGTTGGCAGACGATCACGTCGGCGGTCGTCGGCTCGGTGGGAAGGCCGATATCGAGGTCGGTTACTCGTGCGTCGATCCGGTCGGCGAAGCCGGCTGCCCGTGCCGCCGCTCGGAGCGCATCGATCGCAATCGGCGACACATCCAGCGCAACGACCTCGAGCCCACGCTGTGCAAGCCACAGCGATTGCCTGCCGAGGCCACAAGCGATGTCGATCGCAACGCCGGTGCGTGGCAGGAGTTCAATGACGTCGGCCCGTGCGTCGGGGGCGAGCGGACCAGGAGGCGTCGCGGATCGGTAGCGATCGTCCCAACGTGTGGCGTCGTCGTGCATGTGACCATCTTCTCAGTGGGTGCGTCCTGGTGTGCGTTCTGGTGTGCGTTCTGGTGTGCCGTTGGGTGTGCCCGTTGCCACGCCGGGGTCCGGCCGAGGAATGCGGTGTCGGCAGTGCGCCGCGTGGGATCATCGACGGTGTGACTGACATCGACGAAGGTTCCTCCACCCAGACCTCGACCGGCTGGCTGTCGCCGGAGGACCTCGAGCTTGTGCGGGCGCACGTGCCGATCGTGTACGTCGATGCGGTACCGGTGCGGGTCGATTCGCTGGGCAACGTCACCGAAGTCGGCTTGCTGTTGCGTGTTGCCTCCGACGGAACGATCAGCCGGATGGTGGTGACCGGCCGCGTCCTGTTCGGTGAGCGCATTCGCGAGGCCCTGATGCGGCACTGCGAGAAGGACCTGGGGCCGATGGCGCTCCCGCGGGTGCCGGCCAATCCGACTCCGTTCACCGTCGTGGAGTACTTCCCGAACCCCGACCGGTCGGGCTACTACGACCCGCGTCACCATGCCGTGAGCCTCGCCTATGTGGTGCCGGTCGATGGCAACTGCGAACCAACACAGGAGGCCCTCGATCTGTCGTGGTTCACGCCGGAGGAGGCCGTCAGCGACGAAGTCATCGCCCAGATGACCAGCGGACACGACCGCCTGATCCGTCTTGCGCTCGCCCATGTGGGCAAGTTGCCCTGACGTTCAGATGACGTACCCGATCACCCAGAGGGTGAGCATGCCTGCGCCGAGGGCGGCGATCAGATTGCGGGTGGTCCAGGCAACGATGACGGCTGCTGCGATTGCGGCAACCTCGGCGGCTTCGACCCCACTTGCACCCTTGCCGCCGGCGATCAGGTTGACCGTGAGGGCCGAGAGCACGGCGGGGCCGACGTAGCGCAGCGCTCTGGTGATGTTCGCGGGGAGCGGGCGATCGGCGAGGAACACGATGAGGCCAACACGCGAGGTGTAGGTGATGAGGCCGATCGCGAGAACGGCCGACGCTGCTGCAGCGAGGCTCACGATGAGGTCGCCCGGCTCGTGATCCGACGGCTCTGGGCGAGATCGGCGATGTACCCGGCGGTCACCCCACTGATCGCCCCGAGGAGGACGCCGCCGTTGTTGGGGACGTCGAGTGCAAGCAGGCACACGCCGGCGCCGGTGGTCGCAGCGACGATGCCGGGTCGGTTCGTGAGGCCGAGGACGACAAGCCCCGAGAACATGATTGCTGGTGCGACGTCGAGACGCCACGCTGTCGGAATCGCCGATCCGACGAACATGCCGAGTGTGACCGTAAGCGTCCACGAGACGAAGTAGAAGATCCCGGCGGTGAGATAGAAGCGCCGCCAATCCCTCGCCGACAGCTCGACGCGCACGCTCGACAATGCGAACAGCTGATCGATCAGGAAGAACGGACCGACCCATCGGAACCACTTCGGTTGGTCGTTGAACCGTGGCGACAGCGCCGCGCTGTACATCACGTGGCGCAGGTTGATCACGCCGGCAGTGGCGACGAGCGTGAACCAGGTCGCCGTGGCGGCCAGGCTGACGGTCGCGAGTTGCGAAGCGCCGGCGAAGATGAAGATGTTGGTCGACCATGCAAGAGGGGTCGGCATCGTCGACTCGGTGATCGCCACGCCGAGCACGAGGGCAAATGGGACCGCCGGGATGAAGAGCGGGATGGCGCGTCGGAGGGCGTCGCTGGTCAGCGGATCAGTGCTGGCACTCGGATCGGCGGTCGACATCGTTGGCCAGGCTAAGTGGGTCGGCTCGGGCATCCCGCGTGGACCCTGGTGCCGCGCCTACCATGCAGGCTCGATGCCCGAAGGCGACACGATCCACCGATCGGCCAGCGCCATGCGTACTGCGCTCGCCGGCAAGCCGATGGTGCGGTTCGATGCCCCTCGTCTCATCGGTCCGTCGCCGCAGGCAGGTCGGATCATCGAGACCGTCGAGAGTCACGGCAAGCATCTGATGGTCGAGTGGGACGACGGGATCGTGCTCGACACCCACATGCGGATGAGTGGCTCGTGGCATCTGTATCGCGCCGGCGACAATTGGCGGCGTCCGTACACCCAGATGCGAGCGGCGATCGAGGTTGCCGACTGGGTGGCCGTGTGCTTCAGCGCTCCGAACGTCGAGACCTATCGGCACATCGACAAGCGACGCCATCCCGGAATGGGTCGGCTGGGACCGGATCTGTGCACGGCCGACACTGATCTCGGTGCCGTTGTGAATCTGTTGCTCACCTACCCAGATCCATCGGCCCGGCTGGGTGAAGTGCTGCTCGACCAGCGAGTGATGTGCGGCGTCGGCAACGTCTATCGCTGTGAGGTGCTCTGGTCCGCTGGGCTGAGCCCGTACGCGAAGGTCGGCACCATCAGCGAGCACGATGCCATCCGCTTGGTCAACACGGCGGCCACGATGTTGCGGTCGAATCTGCATCATGCCAAGCGGGTGACCGCACCGGGCACGAGGGGCGGCCTGGCGGTGTACGGCCGAAATGGGCAACGGTGTGGCCGCTGTGGCGAAACGGTCGAGTGTCGCCGGATGGGCGAGCACAACCGGATCCTGTACTGGTGCCCGGGTTGCCAGACGCATCTCGATCCGAAGCTCGAACGATCGAGTGACGACACCCCGATGGATCCCCACCCGGCAGCTCAACGCTGGCTCGCCGACCTCCCGTGGAACCGCGACGCCGGCTGACGGTCAGCCTCGCCCGAGGATTCGTTCGACGGCGATCTCGATGACCACTCGATCGGCGCGTTCCTTCGGTTCGCGATACCTCGCCGCGTACCCCTCGACGCCGGCGCGCACGCCGTCGGGGTCGGTAACGAGTCGAACAGGCCCCTCGAGGCTCAGCCAGCGTCCACCATCGACCTGGCACACCGCTGCCCGCTGCCCGTCGGCCTGCATCCGCTCCGCATTGCGTGCCTTCTGTGACCCCGCCCACGTGATCACCCGTGCCACTCGCCCGTTGGCGTCGTAGCTGAAGCCAACCGCAACCACGTGCGGCGAAAGGTCCTGCCGCAACGTCGTCAGTGTCGCCAGGTGGTACTCCCGTAGAAACGTGAGCACCTCGTCGGGCAAGAGGGCAGGATCGAGCGACATCACGCCACGCTACCGACCGTTACATCTGGGGTCTGACCCCGGCTGTAACGATCATTCGGTGGCGATGGCTTCGAGGACGTTCATGTTCGAGGCCTTGTACGAGGGGTACAGGGCGGCGAACAGGCCAGCGATGACGGCACCGACGAGGATGACGATGGTGATCGTCGGGTTGAACGACAGCTTGCTGATCACGTCGTTGGGTACTGCCAGCGACAGCACGACGCCGAGGAACGTCCCCACGATGATGCCGATGATCGCACCGAACGTCGACACGATCACTGCCTCCCATCGCACCGACCGTCGTGTCTGGCGCTTGTTCATCCCGACGGCCCGCAACAGCCCGATCTCCCTCGTCCGCTCGAACACGCCGAGTGCCAGCGTGATCGAGATCCCGAGGATTGCGATCATGATGGCGAACGCCAGCAGGGCCGTGATGATGAAGAGCAACTGGTTGAGCTGAGCCTCCTGAGAAGCGAGGAACTCGGCGTTGCTCTGCACATTGGCCTGCGGATAGGGCGCCATCGCAGCCGTGACTGCAGCGTCACCGGCCGCAGGATCAACACCGTCGGCGAGCTTGGCGATGATGAAGAGGTCGCGGGCCGGTGCATCGCTGACCGCCGAGAGCGTGTCGAGGCTGATGAGCCAGTTCCCGAACGTGGCGTTGCCGAAGATGCCGGCGACGGTGAGCGTCTGCGTGGCGCCGTTCTGGAACGTCACATCCACGGTGGAACCGACCGACGCACCGAGGTCCTTCGCAGGGTCTTTGTGCAGCAGGACCTCGTTCGTGCCGAGCCCGGCGACGGTCCCGTCGATCAGATCCGGATCGACGAGCTTGTCGAACGCAATCGGATCGACGGCACCGATCGCCTTGGTGCTGCCATCGACCTGGCCGCTCACGTTTCGGATCGGGGTGACCGCATCGAGTTCGGGAACTGCAGCCAGCGTCTCGCTCACCACGGGTGAGAGCCCTTGGAAGCTCTGGTCGGTGATGATGTAGTCGGCCGAGACCGCACTCTCGAGCGTGTCGGTGAGGGTGGCGCGCAGCGACGACGCGAA
>JANPCI010000073.1:0-5071 GCA_031430875.1 Actinomycetes bacterium
AGCTGCGACCCTCGCACGCGAATGAGTCGAGCGAGCGGATCGTCGAGCGAATCGATCGCCACCAGCATCCGTCGAACTTCGCGCTTGAGCCTGTAGAGCCGCTGCACGGGCTGGCGGTGCGTGTCGGAGAACACGTCACGCTCCACCTCGATCACGTCGTTCTCGAATCCGTCGAGCGCCGGGCCGTAGTCGTCGATCACGAGCCCGATCACTGCGGCGACCACGACCGACGGCCCCAGGCGGAGTCGCGAAGGTTCGCGCTCGAGCGACGCTCGCATGGACGCCAGCTGGCTGGCCTGGCCGTGGCGGATCGTGATGACGGCGCGATCGGTCACGAGCAACGTCATCTCGCCGAGCGCGATGGTCTCGCTACGGTCCTCGTAGGCCGCGGTGCGCAGCACGATCTGCACGGTCGCGCCCTCGACGGTCAGCACCGGGCGTCGATGCGGGGTGAGAACCTCGGTTGGCGAGACGCCGGTGATCCCGAGCGCAATCAGACAGCGCTGCAATTCCTCTTCATCGGGCATCCGGAGACCCAGCCAGACGAAGCCCCCATCGACGATCGGGTCGTCGATCGACATCGTGTCGGGATCGAACTCCCGCCGGCACCCGTCGACATAGGCAGCACAATCGATTCTCACCGGCCCAGTGTCGCCGAAGTTGCGCCTCTTGTCCGACACCCGAGCCGCGCGGTTGCAGGAATGCAGCGCCGGTCGGCAAACATGAGCGGTGATGACCCAGACCGCGAGCGCCACCGATACCCCCAACTCCGCCACCACGGAGCACTTCGACGTGCTGATCGTCGGGGCGGGGATCTCCGGCGTCGGCGCGGCTTATCACCTGCGAGACCAGTGCCCGCAGATGTCGTTCGTCGTGCTCGAGAAGTTCGCGAGCTTCGGCGGTACCTGGCTGACCCACACATATCCGGGCATCCGCTCCGACAGCGACCTGTACACCTTCGGGTACCGCTTCAAGCCGTGGATCGGGCCACCCATCGCCACCGCGGACAAGATCCTGAAGTACATGGGTGAGGTGATCGAGGACAACGATCTCGGCCGCCACATCCGGTACAACCACGCGATCGCATCCGCCGAGTGGTCGAGTGACGACAACCTCTGGACCCTGCACGGAACGCGCACCGATCCGGCGACGGGGGCTACCGGCCCAGTGACGATCACGACGAACTTCCTCTGGATGTGCCAGGGCTACTACCGCCACGAGCAGGGATACACGCCCGACTGGCCGGGCATGGACAGCTACCAGGGCCGCATCGTTCACCCGCAGACCTGGCCGAGCGACATCGACCTCTCGGGCAAGCAGGTGCTCGTCATCGGTTCAGGCGCGACGGCTGCGACGCTCGTTCCCGCCATCGCCGGCGAATGCGAGCACGTCACGATGCTGCAACGCTCGCCGACCTATTTCGTCTCGCGTCCGAACGTCAACGAGACGGCGGACATGCTCCGCGACTTGGAGGTCCCCGAGGAGTGGACGCACGAGATCGTTCGTCGGAAGAACCTCAAGGACCAGCACGAGATGACGCAGTTGCTCCTGGAGTTTCCCGACCTTTCCCGCGAGGAGCTGATCCAACTCGTCAGCCAGGAACTGCCAGAGGGCTACGACGTCGAGAAGCACTTCACGCCGAGGTATCGGCCGTGGCAGCAGCGAGTCGCATTCGTCCCGGACGGTGACCTGTTCGCGGGGATTCGCAGCGGTCAGGCGTCGGTTGTCACCGACGAGATCGACACGTTCAACGAAGGCGGCATCCTCACGAAGTCGGGTGAGCAGCTCGACGCCGACGTGATCATCACGGCGACCGGGTTCGACCTGAGCGTGCTCGGTGACATCGCGTTCACCGTCGATGGCACGCCGGTCAACTACGCCGACACCATCACCTACCGAGGGATGATGTTCACCGGTGTGCCGAACCTGTTGTGGGTGTTCGGCTACTTCCGGGCGAGCTGGACCCTGCGAGCCGACCTCATCGGCGACTTCGTGTGCCGGCTCCTGCACCACATGAACGACCTCGGGGTCCACAAGGTCATCCCGCAGCTGCGACCCGAGGATGCCGACATGGAGCTCGGTTCGTGGATCGACCCCGAGAACTTCAACCCGGGTTACCTGATGCGCAGCCAGCACCTGATGCCCAAGCGGGGCAACAAGCCGGAGTGGCAGCACACCCAGGACTACTGGGTCGAGAAGGACGCCCTTCCGGCACTCGACCTCGACGACGGCTGCCTCGTCTACGAGTGACCCTGTAACGATTGGTGTCTGACACCAATCGTTACATTGGCGCTCCATGACAGTTCGCATCGGGTTCTACGGGACCGGGTTCATCAGCAGAACACACAACTGGTTCCTCAAGCATTCGACCGCCGACCATCGGATCGTCGCCGTCCACGATCCCGAGGCTGATCGGGCCCAAGCGTTCGCCGATCGTGTCGGCGCCCAGGCAGTGGGCGAGGACGAGTTGCTCGACCGTGTCGATGCCGTGTTCGTCACGACGTGGACATCTGAGCACGAGCGACTCGTCGTCGCGGCCGCCGATCGGGGGCTTGGCGTCTTCTGCGAGAAGCCGCTCGCTGTCGACGGCACCGTTGCACAACGGATGGTCGACGCCGTCGAGTCGGCCGGCGTGGTCAACCAGGTCGGCTTGGTCCTGCGCTTCACACCGCAGTTCATGCACGCCCGAACGCTGCTCGCCGATCCACGGGCGGGGCGGCTGCTCGCCGTGTCGTTCCGCGACGACCAGTTCATTCCGATTCAGAGCCACTACGGATCCACCTGGCGCGTCGACCCGACGAGGTGTGGGCGCGGCACGTTGCTCGAACACTCGATCCACGACGTCGACGTCATGCAGGTGGATGTGCGGTCCGGTCGATTCGGTCAGCGGCACGGTCCGGGAGGTGCACGGCTACCCGCTCATCGACGACGTCACCGTGGCCCGGATGGAGTTCACGAACGGCGGGGTCGCGTCGCTCACCTCGATCTGGCACGACATCGTCGATCGCCCGAGCCTGCGCAGCGTCGAGCTGTTCTCCGAGAATCTCTATCTCTCGATGGACGGCACACCCGAGGGTCCACTCACCTGGCAGTTCACCGGCGAACCGGTCCAGTCGCTCCAGGGTGAAGCGCTGGCGCGGACCTGCATCGACAACGGCACGGCTCGCGCGGAAGACCTGGCGATCGTCCCGGGCGGCGCGATGTTCAATCCGCTCACGCCGTTCATCGACGCCATCCGCGACGCCAAGCCCTCGCCCCTCCCCTTCAGCGAGGCCCTGCCCGCCCATCGCCTCGTCGATGCGATCTACGCCTCCGCCGACCAGGCAGGCGCGGTCGTCACGACACGCTGATCGTCAGTGATGGAAGCGATCGAGGTCGACGCCGACGTCTGGCACCGCTTGTTCATCGAGGTAGCACCACGCCCAGTGCTCGCCTGGCTCGAACGACTGGATCACGGGATGACCCACGGTGTCGAAGTGCGCCGCCGCGTGACGGTTGGGCGAGTCGTTGCAGCATCCGACATGACCGCACGACATGCACATCCGAAGGTGCAGCCAACGACCACCGATCGGGATGCAGTCCTCACATCCGGTGAAGCTGGTCGGTTCGGTCGCAGTGATCGACGTGAGATGTTGGCAGGGCACTCGACGATTCTTGTCGAGCCGCACGCCCGCGTCGAGTGGATCTTCCGACCGCCTACCTGCCGGGTCCGACACTCTGGTCATCGCCGAAGGCGTAGATCCGCCGTCAGGTGAGCGAGGAGCGACGGCGTCTACGGTGCGACACATGGAACTCGAAGATCGCGTTGTCGTCGTCACCGGAGGAGCATCGGGGATCGGCGAGGCCATCGCCCGTGCAGCCCACGCCGCCGGCGCCCGCCATGTGGTCGTTGCCGACCTGAACGGCTCCGAAGCCGAGCGTGTCGCCAACGACATCGGCGGCACCGCGGTGGCCATCGACGTGCGCGACGAGGATGCGATCCGCCAGATGGTCGAGTCCACCCTCGACACCCACGGCCCGATCGACCTGTTCGTGTCGAACGCCGGATTCGTCACCGCTGCCGGCCTCGAGGATTCGAACGTAGCGATCCAGGCGATGTGGGAGGTCCACTGCATGGCCCACATCTACGCCGCGCGCGCCGTGCTGCCGTCGATGATCGCTCGGGGCGAGGGTTACCTCCTGAACACGGCGTCGGCCGCCGGTCTGTTGACCCAGATCGGATCGATGACCTACTCCATGACGAAGGCGGCAGCGATCTCGCTGGCCGAGTGGCTGGCGATCTCCCACTACCACCAGGGCATCCGGGTATCGGTGCTGTGCCCGCAAGCGGTCGCCACGAACATTGTGCGCAACAGCCCCGACAACCAGCGCGCCGTCCGGGAATCCGGCAACGCCGCCAGCAGCGCGGGCGACGCAACGGCCTTCGAAGGTGGCGTGGCAAGTGGCGATGGCGTGCTCGACCCCGCCGATGTCGCGGTGTTGTGCCTGGAGGCGATCCGCGACGAACGTTTCCTTGTACTGCCTCATCCCGAGGTGGCCACCTACGTCGAACGCAAGGCCACCGACCGCGACCGTTGGCTCGCCGGTATGCGACGGTTCCAGAGCGCGCTGCACCCGGACGGGAATCTCCCCGGTAACGCCATCGCCCCCTGACAGCGTCGGTCGGGTTGTCTCGCTTCCCACCTCTTATTAGGCTCGCCTAACTATGAGGCAGAAGCAAGCAAAACGAATCATGAGTGGTGCACTGGCCGGGGTCGTTGTGCTGGCAGGGTGCGGGAGCGATAGCGATCCGCAGGCCACAGACGTTTCGATCGAGCCGGCCGACGACGCCGGCACTGTCACCGTCTACACTGGTCGGCACTACGGCATCGAACCGGTCTTCGATCAGTTCACCGCCGACACCGGTATCGACGTCCGCTTCACCACAGGGAACGACCCGGAACTACGCGAGCGTCTGGTCGCCGAAGGGGAGAACACCCCTGCGGACGTCCTGATGACCGCAGATGCCGCCAACGCCGAGCTCGCCGCCGAGGCAGGGGTGCTGGCATCGGTCGACAGCGAGAAGCTCACC
>JANPCI010000074.1:0-11579 GCA_031430875.1 Actinomycetes bacterium
CCGGCGATCTCCAGGTCGGTGAGCTTGCGGTCCAGCGCCTCGTAGTGGACGCCGCAGAGAAAGCTGACCATGTCGTCGTGCGGCTCCAGGCGCTTCGCCCGCACGTGTTCGTAGATGTAGTCCTGGAAACCGTCGAGGCGAGCGAGCATGCCCCGGGTCTGGTCAGGCGTGAGTTCATGCTTGAGTCCGCTGCCGTGAACGAACGCCGTGACGACGGCATCGCCCCATTCGGCGAGCTGAGGGATGTCTTCGAGGGGGAACCCGAGCACACTGGCCATCACCCGCTGGGGGAGCGGTCGCGCGAAGCGGCTGATGAACTCGACTGCGCCGTCGCCGATCCACTCGTCGAGCAGGTCGTTGGCATGCTTGGTGATCATCTCCCGGTGGCGCAGCGCTCCCGGCCCGACCCACGGGTCGGTCAGTTCCTTGCGGTGCCTGACGTAGAGCTCCTGCGTCGGCCGCAGCGACACCATTGCCGCCACCATCAAGTTGCGATCTGTGGCGAAGTTCTCCTCCGGTGACATGCCCCGGTCTGCGTAGCCACCCACACGCGTCTGCGTCAGGCTCGGGAACCGCTCGGGATTCTTGACCACACGGGAGACGTCGGCGTGTTTGGTGAGTACGAATGCATCGGTCCCGGATTTCAGTCCACCACCCTCGATGCGCAGCACCGGCGCCTCGCGGTGCAGGATCTCGTAGGCCTCGTACCAGTGCTCCTGCGCGCCGTCGCCGAACAGGTCGACGTCGTCGAGGCCGACGGGACACGCCATCGCGCTCAGTTCGTGATTGCTGTGTCTGGGATGCGGTGCCATACCCGTGTGTTCGCCCCCTCGGTCGACTCCACCTTGATCGGGTCAGGTCTAGCAGAACGGGACGACAGGGTGATCCTGCAGGTTGGCTGCCGCGGCTCATCGGCGCCCACCACTCTCACACCGAAATCAGTGTCACGCGAGGCGCATCCTTATTGCCGACGAGGCTGCGCAGACCTCGATCGAACGTGGCCACGGTCCCGTCGTGGGCGATGGCGAGAGCGATCAGGTGGGCGTCTGCAACCTGCTGGTGACCGAGCACTCGCGTGGCATCCAACTCGTTGCCGACGACGTTTTCGACGTTGTCGATCCAGAACGAATGCCCGGGCACCTTCCGAAGTCGGCTCAGCAACACGATCGCGTCGACGGGTCGCACGGCTGCTGCGATCGCTGCTCGGTTCGACGACACGCGGGCGAAGCCTGTCTCGGTGAGCCCGCATGTTGCCCACCCCGACATCCACTGACCGAACCATCGGTGGGCGGCCACGTGGTGGGAGTGGTTGGGCCACGCAAGGGCGACGAGCGTGTTGACATCGAGCAGCGCAATCACTCGTCGAGCGCCCGTGCCACGTCGTCGGCACCGAACATCAGCGCGTCGACGGAGACATCGAAGACAGGGAACCCGTTGCGAGTTGCGTCGCCGGACCGGGGTTGCATCCCCGCCCGGATCAGGTCGGAGACGACCCGGCCGAGTGATCGTTGCTGGCCGGCCGCCAGCGGTCGCAATGCATCGATCAGATCGTCATCGATGTCGAGTGTGGTGCGCATGCATCATGATGTTATCGCATCACCTTAAGGGGCGGGCCGATGGAGCTCGGGTCGAACGATGATGTCGTCCCCACCCGGCGATCGCCCAGCGCACGGCGCTTGGTGCGGTAGAATTTGCCGATGGAGCGGATCGTGGCGGTGAAGCGCATTGGTGATCCGGACGAGCCGTGGCGTTACTGGTTGACCAGGCCGATGGCTGAGCGTGTCGCAATGGTCGAGGAGCTACGTCGGGAGCATCACGGATGGTCAGATGGAACTGAGCCACGACTTCAGCGAGTTCATCAGATTCTTCGTCGCTCGTGACGTTCGCTTCCTGATCGTCGGGGGCTATGCCCTCGCTGCGCATGGCCATCCGCGCTACACCAAGGACCTCGACGTGTGGATACGCGTCGATCCTGACAACGGCGAACGTGTTCTGCGGGCGTTGGATGACTTCGGATTCGGCGACCTTGGCCTTGTGCTGGACGACTTCCTTGATCAAGACACTGTCGTGCAACTCGGTCGCGAACCGCAGCGGATCGACCTGCTGACCTTCATCTCGGGCGTTGACTTTGATCACGCCTGGACGAACCACGTCGACCTCGAGCTTGGGGGACTGACAGTTCCGGTGATTGGGCGTGCAGACCTGCGGAGGAACAAGTTGGCAACGGGACGACTGCGCGACCTCGCCGATGCCGCTGACCTTCCGCCAGACGACGACTGACGCAGGTTCCACCCAGCGACGATCAGATGGGGAACGTCACTTTGGTGAGCTTCTCAGACAGGGATGCGGCCCACAGTCCGCGTTGGATCCGCGGCGAGATCCCCGAGGTCGATGGTGGAACAGTGGTGAAATTGAGGGCGCTGGCTTCGTAGCCGGCGCTGGCGAACGCGTGAATCGACTTCGAGGCGCGAGTCGTGGGCTCTCTCTGTCTCGCCTCGCGCCGGTCGGCCTCAGCCTGATGCCCGGTGTGGGCGCGACCCCCGGTTGCCGGCGGATTGTCGGTCGATCGATGGTCCTCGGTGGGCGACCACGCCGTCGGGTCGGGTCCAGGTGGTGGCCCGGTCTGGGGTCATCGTGAGCGTCCAGCCACCTTCGTGCACCATGTGGTGGTGTTTCTCGCACAGCGCGATCAAATTCTCGATGTCGGTCGGGCCCTGGTGTTTCCACCACCACCTGACGTGATGCGACTTGCAGGCCGAGAACGGCACCGTGCAATCGGGGTGCGCACACGTGCGGTACATGGTGCGCAGTGCTCGGCGTTGCGCCCGGGTGGCGGTGCGGATCGAGCGGCCCATGTCGAGCGGGACACCGTCGGAACCCAACACGACCGGGATGATCTCGGCGTCGCAGCACAACCGGCGCAGCGTGGATACCGGGATCGGTATGCCGTCTTCGGTTTCGCAGATGCTGTGGTCGTGCAACCCGTCGACGAGCGTGGCGTAATCCGTCAGCAGCGTGATCTCCGGCACCCGCATGGCGTGCACCGCGTCGTCGGCCTCACCTTCGCCTGCCTCACCTTGTGCTGCTTGACCGTCGACGGTCGAGGTGCCAGCGGTGCGGCGCCGGGTGACGCCGTTGGTGACGGCGGCGACGAATGCGTTGATCTTCAGCTGTCCCCACGGGGTGCCGGCATTGCCGTCCTCGAGGCGGAGGCGGGCGAGTTCGGCGTCGATCACGCTGGAGATGGCGGCGTCACGGATCGGGTCGAGCTCGACATGGGTGTGACACATCCCGGTGATCTTGTCGACCCAGCGCTTCACGTTCGACTGGGCTCGTTGCCGGTCGAGTTCCTCGGCGTCCGACGTCGCCCGCGACGCCACGAGGTGCCGTGACAACTCCCGGCAGTGCCGAGCGAACGTGTCGACACCCTCGTTGACTGCGGCATCGAGCAGCTCGGGTGCTGCCGCAGTGAACTCGCCGCGGGTGGCGTCGTCGAGGTCGCGCATTGCCGCGGCGACTCCGTCGATGTGCCCAGCCGAGATCCACCCCCTCAGCAGCGCATCTTCGAACGAGTCGAGCTGCTCGCACACCGTGTTGCGGTCGGCCACCTTCGCGGCGTCCTTGCTGGAGCGTTGCCCGTTGCGTGCGAACATCGACTCGGCCGGCTCGGATCGTCCGGAATCGACGAGTTCGCGGGTGCGACGGGCGCAACGCACTTCGTACGCATCGAGCCAGCCCCGCATCTTGGCCACTGTGGAGACCAACGCTGCGATCTCGTCACGTTCGGCGACGGCAGGATCCGCATCGAGCAACGAGTCGAGCACGGCTCGAACGTCGCTACCCGGCGGGGCCAGTGCTGCATTCGTCATATTCACCTCCCAAATCTGGATCGGAATGGAAGGGGGAGTCGGTACGGACCACCTTAAACAGGGGGTGTCACAGGGTTGGCCCGGAATTGGCTGCTTCTCGAAAAATCTTCGAAGAAACTTCGAAGTGATCGTGAAGCCGTGATGCCGCATCGCGGTAGTCAGCATCGAACGAAGATTCTCCTCGCGGTCAGCCATCGGCGCGATGAGCGGCGGATCAGATGGGGAACGTCACTCCGGTGAGGTTCTCAGATGCTTCCCAGAGCCCGCGTTGGAGTTCCTCGTCGTGCGAGCGGTCGGTCGACTCGACCAGTACGGGGTACCCACGGAGCTCGGCGAATCCGTCCGGACCGTAGTACTGCCCGCCGAGCGCCGCCGGGTCGGTAGCGGCCCGCAGCGTCGGGAGTGCCCCCATCGCCGCGCTCTGCATGAACGGTCGGAAGACCACGCCGACGGCGCGCATCGCGGCCGGGGTGTTGCGGGCCAGTTCGGTGTTCGATCCGCCAGGGTGGGCAGCCAGCGCAACGGTTGGGGCGCCGGCCGCTTCGAGGCGGCGCTGCAGCTCGTAGGTGAACAACAGGTTGGCGATTTTGGACCGTCCGTAGGCCGCCGTGCGGTTGTATCCGTCCGTGCCGGCGAGATTCGCGAGATCGAAGGTGGACTTGAACTTGTGGGCCCCGCTGCTCACCGTGACGATGCGCGACCCATCGACGGCCAGCAACAGGTTGGCGAGGAGGCCGGTGAGTGCGAAGTGTCCGAGGTGGTTGACGCCGAGCTGGAGCTCGAAACCATCGGCAGTGGTGGACTTCGGGGTGAACATCACCCCGGCGTTGTTGATGAGCAGATCGATGGTCTCGAATCGTTCGTGAAGTTCGGTGGACGCTGCGCGGACCGAGTCGAGTGAGGCGAGGTCGAGCGCCAGGAGACTCACCTTCGCGTCGGGAGCGCCCGCCGTGATGTCCGCCAGAGCGGCCTCGCCCTTGTCGAGGTTGCGCACGGCCAACACGACCGCTGCTCCCTTCGCGGCGAGTTCGCGCGCCGTTTCGAGGCCGAGACCTGTGTTTGCGCCGGTGACGACGGCGGTGCGTCCCGTCAGGTCGGCAATGTCATCGGTTGTCCATCTCGGTGTACTCATCGACGCCATCCTGCCCGGTGCTACTTGCTCTGGAACGGGGCGTAGACGGTTGCATTCATGGCAGCGGTCATGGCCAGGAGTTCCGCGGATGGAGTGCCGAAGCCTTCGACCTCCATGTCTCCGCCAGCCTCGATGATCCGTTCGAACAGGTCGCCAAGGTTGGCGACGTGGGCGAGCACGGCGTCGGAGCTGGCGTAGGTCTCGCGTACGACGCACTTCGTCTCATCGTCGTTGAAGAACCAGTCGTACTGGAGTGTGTCCGCCTCCGTCCGGGTGACGGCCATCATCTGCGTGGCGAGTTCCTTGAATTCACCCAGTTTCTCGGCCGGGATGTTCGGGAACGTCGCAGTGGTCTGAATCGTGCTCATGAGTTCTCCTTGTCGGGGCCTGCTCGGGCGGTCAAGTGTCGCACAGCGTCGGCGGTTCGTCAGACGCGCAGTCCGACTGGGGTCGGTGCGGTCCCATTTCTTGACACTCTCCGTATTGACCTACGCGCTCAGAGTACTACTCTCATGGGTGCGGGCATTGCAGGAGGTACCACGATGACCACCCACGATGAACGCCTCGAAGAGCTCCGCGCCTCGGGCGAAACGATTGCCGAACTGGCGAAGAAACCAGAACTGTTCAACGCCGCTGCCGAGGCCTTCCGGGCACAGGATTCGGAGCGATTCCAAGATGCACTGGGGAAAGCCGGGCTGCTCGATCGGTGCCACTGGATCTGTCGGTGGTTCTGTAGCAAGCACTGCGTGTTCGTCTGTCGCAAGCTCGCCGGAGCAATCGACGCCGAGCCGGTCTTCGATATCGACGAATGGCGCGAGTTCGCCGAGTTCACGGGCCGCCTGTCGAAGGATCCCGACACACTCCTGAAACTGCTCGACATCGTCGAAGCCGAAGACGCCAAGGCCTTCCAACGGTTCGTGGCCAAAGCCAAGATTCAACGATTCGCGCACCAGTTGTGCCATTGGTTGTGTGGCGTGCGTTGCCACGTCGCCTGCAAGCAGATGTGCCCGCCGATGCCCGAATTGATCAAGGTCGGCTACATCCCGGTCAGTCAACTCGACGCCGACGGGTTCGCCCGTGGACCGAGCAGCCCGGGCGCCTTCACGCCACCGGACAACGTGGCCGCGGGCGTCGGCGACCACCCTTTCGGAGGTAGCGTCCACATCAACGGGCTGTTCAACGTCGCGGGCGCTACCGAGTACAAGGTCGAGGTCGGACCGTCAGCAACCGGCCCGTGGACGGCGATCACAACTGCCCTCGAAGACGAGCACCAGATCGGCTTCGTGAGGTTCAGAGTTCCCCGCACGGCAACTGGGGACTGGTACCGGATTGCCGACATGGATCTGCTGTCGGAAGGCCAGACCTACCTCACCGACTGGGACACACCACCGCTGGACGATGACGACCGGCACTACCTCCGCATGGTCGTGCGCAACGCCGCGCTCACCGAGTTCCCGAGCGGGCCGGTTCCCGTGCGAGTAGACAACGAGGGCCCTCAGGGCCCCGTGCTCCCCGACAACCGGCCATTGATCGAGTTCTCCCAGGGTGGCAAGCCGCTCGGTTGCTGCTCCGAAGTCACGAAGGCAAAGGGCCCGGTCGAAATCCACATCGAAGGCACCGACGACAACTTCAGCCGCCTCGACGTGATCGCATACGGCGGTTGCAGTGGCTCGGCGGCGATCTTCTCCAAGACCTACAACGGTGACCGTACCGACCACGGAGCACCTGCTCCAGGAATCACGGTGGCTTGGGATCCGTGGGCCGACGGAGTGGAGCCCTGCTGCTATGTCGTGTTCGTCCGCCTCTTCGACAGGGCGATCGTCAACAACGTGTGGAACGGGGGCCACACCTTCCAGAACTGGCGATCGATCACAATCGGCTGACACGAGCGAGCTGCGACTGACACCTCGCCGGTGTTGCCACGTGTGCGCAACGGGAAACGGGTGCTCGCTCCATGTCGGCAACCCAGATCTTGTCCACTCGACACTCGCACGCATCACCGGAGGGGTCCGTGACGGGGCAGCGGAATGTTGCCGTCGATCGACGTCGGATGAGTAGTTTGTCGATCGCCCCGCCGGAATTCGCCGTGCTGCGGTTGTGTCCAAAGGAGCGTCGTCTGATCCTCACCGAAGTGGAACTCGGAGCACTCGTCGGGCATCGATTCGGCGGGGGGAGCTATCGCATCCAGCACTGGGAGAATTGGCTTCTGACCGACTGCACCGGTCGCGACCAACTCCCCGATGGCCTCGTACATCCGATCGTGCTGTTCCACGTTCCGATCCTCGGCGTTGGCACGTCGATCACCGAATTGTTCGAGCTGGGCCGAGCGAGCGGCGCCGGATCCGTCGGGCTCGAAGGTTACGACTGGGAGTACTTCGTGCCGCTGCGCGAGGAGGTCGAGTACCGGATGGAGGGCGGCATCGTCGCTGCCGAACGAACGGTCTCCGAGGGCGGTGTCGTCAACGATCGCGTGGCGTTCCAGATCGACCTGTACGACGGCGAGGCGCACGTCGCCCGTGTCACGAACCGGTGGGTATTCCGGAGGGCGCCATGAACGGCTCGACGGTCGAGATCGGCGACGACATCCCGGACTGGACGATGGCCGAGGTCGATCCGGAACGGATGAAGACGATGGCTGCGATTCTGCGCGACCCGTACCCGGTCCACTGGGACCGAAAAGCGAACGAGGCGTTCGGTCTCGGCGGGCGAGTGATCAACCAGGGCCCACTCAACCTGAGCTACATCGCGAACATGCTGATGGAGTGGGCCGGCCCAACTTGCGTGCGCCGCTTGACTGTCTCGTTCGGGCGCCCGGTCCTCGACGGGGATTGCGTCACGGCCAAGGGTCGAGTCGTGGCCATCGACGACCACGAGGGTGAACGACGTGCCACCTGCGACGTCTGGCTCGAGCGTGACGGGGAACAGGTGGTGACCGGATCAGCGGTCGTGGCGATCAGTTCGCCTTGACGAGGAGCTTGCCGGTGTTGCCGCCGTTGAACATGAACTGCAATGCCTCGGGGTAGCGGTCGATGCCGTCGAGGATTTCCTCGGCGCACTGCAGCGAGCCGTCGGCCAACCACTCGGTGAGCTCGGCGGAAGCCTGAGGGATGCTCTCGAGGAAGTGGAAGTAGGCGAAGCCCTCCATCGACGACTGGCGTTCTGCGAGGCGCAGGTACATCGACGGACCGGTCACGTTGCCCATGTCGTCGTACTGGGAGATCGCGCCGCAGATGACCACCTTGGCACGCATCGCGAGATTGTCGAGGACGGCGTCGAGGATCGGGCCGCCGACGTTGTCGAAGAACACGTTCACTCCGTCCGGTGCGAGCTCGCGCAACCGGGCGTTCACGTCTTCGTTCTTGTAGTCGATCGCCGCGTCGAATCCGAGAACTCCGGTGAGGTACTGCACCTTGGCCGATCCACCCGCGATGCCGATCACCCGGGCGCCGTCGCGCTTGGCGATCTGTCCGGCGATCGAGCCGACTGCGCCGGCGGCGGCCGACACGACGAAGACATCTCCGGGCTTCGGCTTGGCGACGCACCTGACCCCGATCCATGCCGTCACACCGGTCGATGCACCGAGCGCGCCCAGGTAGGCGCTCAGCGGGGCGACCGACTCGTCGATCTTCTCCAACTGCGTGGGTCGGACCGTCGCGTACGTCTGCGCTCCGAGGCCGCCGATCACTGCCTGGCCGATATCCCACCCGTCGACCGTCGATTCGACGATGCGGCCAACGGCTCCGGCGAGGATCGTTTCACCGACACCGACCTGGATGTGGAAGCCCTCACCGCGCAGCATCGTGCGGGTACCGGCGTCGACGGAGATGTATTCGACCGCCACGCGCACCTTGCCGTCGCCGAGTTCGCCGAGCTCCTGGACATCGAGCGCGAAGCAGTCGGGTGTCGCCTCGCCGATCGGTCGACGGGCAAGCGTCACGCGGGTGTTGGTCAGTGTCATCTGCCGATACTACGGAAGGTGGCCTCGCGGCATCGGGCCCGGCCTACAGGTCGAAGTTCTTGTTCGGTCGGATGACGATCTCGGGGATGTGGACGTGTGCCGGGCGGGTCACGGCGTACATCACGGCGTCGGCAATGTCGTCGGGCGCGATCATGATGTCGCTGAGCGCAGCCTGAGCGGCAACCAGCGCCTCATCGGGCAGTCGCTCGCCCGTCACGATCTCGAACTCGATACCGGACATCGCGACGATGCCGGCCAAGAGTTCGGGATCGACGTTGCGGCCGATGTTGGTCGCCACGAGACCGGGCATGATCGACGTGACTTGGATCGGATCGTCGACCAACTCCAGCCGCAGTGTCTCGGTGATCACATTCACCGCATGCTTGGTCGCTCCGTACACACCAGAGTCGGGCCGCAACGCCGCCACCGACGAGACGGTGACGATGTGGCCGGTGTTGCCGACCTCGCGCATCGCACGGATCGACGCCTGCGCACCGACGAGCAGTGCAAGCACATTGGTGTCCAACATGGCACTCCACTGGTCCGGGTTGCCATCCATCACCGAACCGAGGAATGACACGCCGGCGTTGTTCACGAAGATGTCCACATGTCCGTCGGCGTCCATCGCCGTTCGAACCAGCGCCTGCACCGATGATGCGGGCATACGGGGACTCCTCGGTCGCGAGTTGTCACCTCGTTTGTAGCGGTCAGCTGTTGTCGATGGCGTTGCCGGTCGGATCGACGGGGTACCACGACGGTATGCCGACACCATTGGTGTCGCCGGGCGCTTGGTCACCGGCGAACAAGTACAGCAGGTGACCGTTGTAGGTGACCTGGTTGGGCTCGATCCCGTCGGCTGTCGACAACAATGCGGCGTCAACACCGTCGCCGCCGGTGGGAGCGCCGTCGGCGATCAGCGGCGGCCAGTTGCTCGGGCAGTCGCCGGTGCACGCGGTGGTCGTGCCGCTGTCCTTCTCGAACAGGTACAACGTGCGACCATCGCCGTCGACGAGGTGGTCGCCGAGTGCGGCGTCGGTCGCCACGGCGACCGTCGCAGTGGATGCGGCGGCGGCGGTTCCAGGCGTCGTCAGCGCGGAACCCGTCACCGGTGCGTCGGTCGTCACCGGTGCATCCGTGTTGCTCGTGGACCCGCTGTCGCTGCCGCATGACGCCATGGCCAGCCCGGCGGTGAGCAGAATGGGAAGTAGTGCAGTCGTTCGCATGGTTCGCTCCTTGGGTTGATGTCACCATGTCCTACGGCTGTCGACCGCGGGTGGATTGGTGGATTCGACGAAATCAACGTCCGGAGCAATCCAATGAGCTGCGCCGACCGTAGGTAGAGGTATGTGGGACGCATCGGACGAAGCGCTCCTCGCCGGGCTCGCCGCTGGCGACCGGACCGCAGCGGTGGTGTTCGTGCGTCGCTTCCAGCGAAGGGTCTTCGGTCTGGCCCTGGCGGTGCTGCACGACGAGGGCCGCGCCGCCGAGGTTGCCCAGGACGTGTTCGTCCGAGCCTGGCGGCAGAGCGTAGCCTTCGATCCCCGGCGAGGGTCGGTGACGACCTGGCTGCTCGCGATCACCCGCAACCTGGCGATCGACCGTCTGCGTCTGGAAGGAGCTCGACCGTCGGATCCTGTCGATCCGGCCACCCTGGTGGATGCGTCGACGGAGCCGGGTCCGGAGGACTCGACGGTGACGACGGTCGAGACCCGCCGGGTGCTCGAGGCGCTCGCGACCCTGCCGGAAGGCCAGCGCCGTTGCGTCGTCATGGCCACAATCGGCGGGCGTACGGCACGCGAGATCGGTGAGCTCGAACACATCCCGTTGGGCACCGCGAAGACAAGGATCCGAGATGGCCTGATCAAGGTCCGCGCGCTCCTCGAGCCCCAGGAGACATCGCTGTGACCGGTCGACAGAACCCCTGCCTCGACGACCAGCAGGTGGTCGATCTGGCTGTCGGCGAGCTGACGGGGAGGGCTCGGTCCGATGCCCTGACGCATCTGCTCGGCTGCCGGACGTGTCGCGAGCAGGTCGAGGACTTGACCCAGGTGTCGGAGGACCTGCTGCTGGCGGCGCCGGAAGCCGAGCCGCCGGCAGGTTTCGAGTCGGCCGTCCTCGAGCGACTGTCACCCGAGGTGTCATCCGGTCATCGACGGTTCAGGGCTGTCGCCGTCGTCGCCGGTGCGGTCGCGGCGATCGTCGCACTCGCCGTTGCGGGCATCGTGGGTGCGCTGGTGACGTCCTCGGGGTCGAGCGATCTCGCTGAGGCAGCGATGATCACGCCGTCGGGCGTCGAAGTGGGTTCGGCGTGGCACTACGACGATGAGTCCTCCTGGGTCTTCGTCTCGGTTCCGAGCTGGGAGATTGGCTACGACGACCCGCGATCGGCACCGAACTACCGGCTCCAGTTGGAACTCGACGACGGATCGACCGTCACCAGCGCCGCATTCAACCTCGATAGCGAATCCGGCAGTTGGGGAACGTCGATCGACGTCGACCCCGGACAGCTGAGATCGGTTGCGATCATCGACGAGACCGGACGGATCTGGTGCAGTGCGACGTTTGCATCTTGACGACTGCATCGTGAGTCCCGACCGATCGTCGACACCGGCCGTCGCGA
>JANPCI010000075.1:0-4116 GCA_031430875.1 Actinomycetes bacterium
CTCGCAGTGAGCCCGTCCGGGGTCGCGAACCCCCGGATCCGAAGGACGTGGAGTACCAGGGTCTCGTCGATCGGGCCCACGCTCGCATCGTCGACCTGCGCGCCTTCGTCATCGCTCGATGCCGCTACCGGTTCGTCGAAACGGAACTGCACATCGTGCAGGTGGACGCGGCCGGAGTCGAGCAGCGCCCGCGCGACGGCGAGGCGGGCCATCGGCACCCGGAAGGGAGAGCAACTGACGGAGTCGACGCCTTGGCGGACGAGGAAGTCGGCCGACGCGGTGTGGCCGGTGTGCTCGCCGCATGCGCCGAGTTTGATATTGGCCTTGGTCGACCGGGCCAGCTCGCAGGCGATGCGGATCAACTCCCCGACTCCGTCTTGGTCGAGTACAGCAAACGGATTGGCCGGGAGAATCCCGAGTGCTTGGTAAGCCGGCAGGAGGCGAGCCTCGACGTCGTCGCGACTGAATGCGAACGTCATCTGTGTGAGGTCGTTGGTGCCGAACGAGAAGAAGTCGGCATGCTCGGCGAGTGCGCCGGCTGTCAACGCCGCCCGCGGCGTTTCGATCATCGCGCCAACGGTGACGATGTTGGACGCCAGCTCGGGGTGGCCGATCTCGTCGAGCACACCGGTGACCCAGCTGCGAGCGATGCGCAGCTCCTCGGCATCGACGACGAGCGGGATCATCACCTCGACATGGGGTTTCATCCCCTGCTCGAAGAGGTGCGCCGCGGCGGCGCACAACGCCCGGACCTGCATCTCGTACAACCCGGGTCGCAGAACACCGAGGCGCACACCACGCGTTCCGATCATCGGGTTCGTCTCGTGGAGCCGGCGAACCGCTGCCAGCTCGACGCAGCCCGCTTCGTCGAGTTCGCCGCGGGCCTCGCAGGCAACGAGATCGAGGAGGTCGGGCAGGAACTCGTGCAGTGGTGGATCGAGGAGCCGAACGGTGACGGGAAGGCCGTCCATGGCACCGAGCACGGCCTCGAAGTCGGCGATCTGGGCATCTTCCAGTTCGTCGAGCGCGGCGGCCTGGGTCGCCGGATCGTGGCTGAGGATGAGTCGACGCATGATCGGCAGCCGATCGGCGGCGAGGAACATGTGCTCGGTGCGGCACAAGCCGATGCCTTGCGCTCCGAGATTGCGGGCGAACGTTGCGTCGTCGGCGGTGTCGGCGTTGGCCCTGACCTGGATGTGGCCTCGGGACACGTCGTCGGCCCAGGCGAGCAGCGTGTCGAGTTCCGGTGGCGGCACAGATCCGAACGTGTCGAGCGCCCCGAGATAGATGTTGCCGGTGCTGCCGTCGATTGTTATCTCGTCGCCGGCTTGGAGCACGGTGGTGCCGATGGTGACGGTTGTACCGGCGAAGTACACGTCGGGTGCGCCGACTACCGCTGGGATGCCCCAACCTCGGGCAACGACCGCGGCATGGCTGACGAGTCCCCCTCGGTGGGTGACGATGCCCTTGGCGGCCTGCATGCCCACGACATCGTCGGGCGAGGTCTCGGGTCGCACGAGGATGACATCCTCACCCGAGGCTGCGGCTTCGATGGCGGCATCGGCACTCAAGACGATCCGGCCACTCGCCGCGCCGGGTGACGCTGGAAGGCCGGCACCGATGGGCGTCGCATCGCCAACGTCATCGAGACTGGTGTGGAAGAAGACGGCGAGGTCCTCCGGATGTACGGATCTCAGGGCAGTTTCGATGGTCTCGGCGCTCCGGGCAACGAGCGCGCTGTGTACCGCTGTCGCAATCGATTGGCTCGGATTTGCCCGCATGCATCGAACCTAGCGATTGCCGCGATCACGTTTCGACATGGAGCGGTGCGGGCAAGACCTAAGATCTCGCCTGCGTGCGAGCAGAGGGACCGGGATGCACAGAGTGCTGATTGTTGCCAACAGAACCGTCGGTGGCGACGACCTTGCCGACGAGGTACGTCGGCGGGTCCGCGACGGTGGCTGGGAGTTCCATCTGCTCGTGCCTGTTGCCAGCCCGGTGTCGTCGGCCGTCGCCATCGGTTCGGCAGCTGGTGACGCAGCGAACATGTCGCCAACGGCTTCGTTCGAGGTCAGCGACGAACGCCAGATTGCCCGAGATCGCTTGGCGTTCGGCCTTGATTGGTTGACCTCCATCGGCGCCTCGGCCGCCGGCGAGTTGACGACCGACTGCGACGTCGCGGCCGTGGTTGCCCGAATCGTCGACGCGTCGGCGGCCAACGACGTCTCGCCGATCGACGAGGTCATCGTGTCGACCCTGCCCACCACGATCTCGCGGTGGCTCCACCAGGATCTCCCTCACCGGATAGCGCACCGGGTGGCGGTTCCGGTCACCGTGATCACCGGCACGGCGTGAGTCCATCATGCAGGTGACGTTCTGGGGAACTCGAGGGTCGATCGCCAAGGCGGGATACTCCACGCTCAGATTCGGTGGCAACACCTCGTGTGTGTCGGTCCGCTCAGACGCCGGTACGCAGATCGTCATCGACTGTGGCACGGGCGCCCACGGCCTCGGCCAGTACCTGCTGGCCGAGGCACACGGAGCGGCCATCGACGGGCACATCCTGATCAGCCATACCCACTGGGATCACATTCAGGGGCTTCCCTTCTTCGCGCCGCTCTTCCAGGCCGGCAACCACTGGGAGCTGTATGGCCCGAGTGGTCTCGGCGGATCGCTCAGCGAGATCCTGGCCGGGCAGATGGAGTACCGATACTTTCCCGTTGCGATCGAGCAGCTGTCGGCCAATGTCGACCATCACGACCTCGTCGAAGGCACCTTCGACATCGACGATTTCCGCGTCGACACGCAGTACCTCAACCACCCGGCCCTCACGCTCGGGTATCGACTCGAGGCCGACGGGGCGACCGTCGTGTACGCCTCCGATCACGAACCCCATGATCACTCGCTCGCGGCCGGTGGTGACATCACGCGGAACCGCCACGACGAAGCACACGCTCAATTCGCCGCCGGAGCCGACCTGCTGATCCACGACGCGCAATACCTGGCATCGGAGTATGGCAACCACATCGGATGGGGCCACAGCACCGTCGAGTACGTGGTCGACATCGCACGGCGCGCCGACGTTGCCCGCGTTGCGCTGTACCACCACGACCCGAATCGCACCGACACCGAGGTCGACGAACTCGTCGCTCGCGGTCGGGCCCACGCTCTTGCGTGCGGGTACAGCGGTGAGATCTTCGCGGCCGAGGAGGGCATGACCATCGAGCTGCGCAGTGATGTGCCGCAGCGCGCGTCCGACGACCGACCGGGGCAGCGCGTTGCCACGTCGGCGCTCGTGCCGCACTCGACGTCGGTGGTGGTGTGCGCTCGATCACCTGAAATCGTCGACGCACTCGGTGAGGCGGCGCGGGCTGAACAGCTCGATGTCACCGTCGTGAACGACCCGCAAGAGGCGTTCGAGGCGGTGCGAGTTGGCCGACCTGGCATCGTGCTCGTCGAGGCTCTCAATGACGCCGATGGTTTCAACCTGGCTGCGGCCGTCCGTGGGCTCGACGCGCCGTACGGCAACAACGTGCCATTGATCATGGTCGGCAGGGCCAGCGCCCGGTGGCGCCTCGACGCCGAGGAAACGAACATCACCGAGTGGTTGGTGTGGCCCGCGAGTGTGTTCTACCTCCGTACCAAGTTGCGTGCATGGTTGCTTCGCCGCGCCGCCCGCTGGGAGATCGCTCCGCTTCCCATCGACGAGGAGCACCGTCTTGCGTCACTCCACGCGCTCCACATTCTCGACACCGAACCCGAGGAGCGATTTGATCGCTACACCGCTGCGATCAGCGCCGAACTCGATGTCCCGGTTGCGCTGGTGACCTTCGTCGACGCCGATCGACAGTGGTTCAAGTCCCGGCACGGCTTCGATGTCACCGAGACACCACGCGACCTGTCGCTGTGTGCTCACGCCATCCTCGAACCGGACGTCCTCGAAGTACCCGACACGCTCGCTGACCCACGCTTCGCCGAGAACCCCATCGTTGTTGGCGAACCACGCGTCCGCTTCTATGCCGGGATGCCGCTGACGCTGGCCGATGGCAGCCGGGTTGGCACCCTGTGTATCGCCGACTACCGACCGCGCCACCTCGACGACGACCAACTCGACAC
>JANPCI010000076.1:0-9519 GCA_031430875.1 Actinomycetes bacterium
GTGTTGATGATGATGAACATCACGGCGATGAACACCGTGATGCCCTGAATCAAGAGGATGTCGCGTCCGTTGATGGCATTGATGAGCGAGAAGCCGAGACCCGGGATGGCGAAGAGGGTCTCGATGACCACCGTGCCACCGAGGAGCGCACCGAAGCTGATGCCGACGATCGTCATCAGGCTGAGCGAACTCGGGCGCAGCGCGTGCCGGAACAGGATGTACCGGTCACTCAACCCCTTCGACCGAGCCGACAGGATGAAGTCCTCCTGCAGCGTGCGAATCATGTCGGAGCGGATCAACCGGGAGAACACCGCCATGGTTCCCAGCGCGAGAGCAATCGCGGGCATGATCGACGTCTGCAGATTGGCGCCGATTCCGTCGCTGATGCGACTCCAGTTCGAGGCCGGGAGCAGGTCCCACTGCACAGCGAACAGCCAGATGAGGAAGATCCCGACGATGAAGTTCGGGATCGACAGGGCGACCTGCACGGCTGCGGAGGATGTGGAGTCCTGCCATTTCGATTGCTTGTACGCCCCGAGCACCCCGATCGGAATCGCGACCACCACGGCAATGAGGATCGCCATGATGGCGAGCTGGGCCGTCACTGGCACACGTTGGCTGATGGTGTCGGCGACGGGCTGGTCGGTGACATACGAATCACCCAGGTCGCCGGTGACGGCATCTCCGAGCCAGGTGAAGTACCTGACCAGGAAGGGGTCATCGAGATTCAGGTCCGCACGAATCTGTTCTTCCACCCCGGGTTCGCGCGGACCGGTGCCCAAGATGGAGTCGACGGCGTCCCCGGGGATCAGAGCAACCATCGCAAAGGTCAAGAACGTCACCGCCAGCAGTGTGGCGATCAATCGCAGCAGAATGAATGCGATGGTCTTGACCATGATGGTTGCTCCTTCTCCCCGGGGTCCGAGTTGTTACTTCAGTTCGATGTCACGCACGGATCACTGGTCCGAGATGAACACCTCTTGCCAGCGCACCTCAGCATCAGGGATTCCGGCACCAAGCTCACCGGACGGCAGGGTCCAGCTGTTGACACCCTTGATGTTGGGTTCGACGGCCACCAAGTTGGCGGTGCCGCCCGAGTACCACGTGAGCGCCAACTCGTTCATCTTGACCATGATCTTCGAGTAGAGCGCCTTGCGGGTTTCGAAGTCGGCGGTGGCGCCTGCCTCGGCTGCCCATGCCTGCATCTCCGGATCGTTGTAGTTCGGCAGGTTGGCCGGCGACGTGGCGGAGTCGGCCACGAACGGGTTGACCGCATCCGACGGGTCTCCCTCACTTCCCCAACGCCAGCAGTGTGCCTGATGCGAGTCCTCGGTGAACGCATTGTTGATGTGGGTCGACTGGTCGAACTGGGTCAGGGTCACATTGACCTGTTCCGAACCCGCCCACACCTGCTCGATCACCTGCATGGCGGCAATCAGGGTGGGGTCAGGAGGACACGACAGCTCGACATCAATTTTCTCGCCGGGTGCCTTTCCGTCGGAACGGGTGGGATCGTCGATGTACTCCTGCAGGAGCGCCTTGCCGGCCTCGAAGTCGAACGCCGGGTAGGCGTCGGCGGCTTCTTGAGTCCACCACGGGCTGTCCTCGGAGAACCACTGCGTCGTTGCATTCGAGATTCCCGTGCCGCCGAGCGCTTCGATGACTGCTTCCTGGTTGTTCATGTAGTTGAGGCCACGGCGGACCCGCACGTCGTCGTATGGCACCTTGGCGGTGTTGTACATGCCGCCGCCGGTGACGTTGCCCTGGAACTCGATGAGCTCGATGCTGTCGCCCGCTTCGCGGGCGTCGCGGATGGTGTTCTGACGGAGTGACTGCATCGCTGTGACCGTTCCCGACAGCAGCGCGTCGAGACGCGTCCCCTCGTCGGGGATCGGACGGAACGAGATCGAGTCGAGGTACGGCAGTTGATTGCCGGCATCGTCGGTGCGCCAGTAGTCGGGGTTGCGCTCGACCACGGTCTCGTTGTCGATGTCACGCGACTTCATGACGAACGGTCCCGTACCGATCGGGTTGATGCTGTAGCCGGGACTGTCGGCCGCTGCCGCAGCTGGATCGAACGGCATGCCCAACGGAGCGCCGGCGAGGGCGCCGGCGAACGCCGTGTTGGGCGCACTCAAGGTGTACACGACGGTGAGAGGATCGGTCGCCTCCACGCTGATCAGCTTCGCCGCAGCAATCGCGGAAGCGCCAGCGGCGCCTACCTGTTGAAGTGGGAACATGTCGACGACAGTCTGCGATGTGAGTGGCGTGCCGTTGTGGAACGTGATGTCTGGACGCAGCTTCATCGTCCAGACCGTGAGGTCCTCGTTCGATTCCAGGCTCTCGGCCAGGTACGGGCCGTAGCCACCAGACCCCAGGCGCTCCATGAACTGGTCGTAGATGGTCCGCATGATGTTGTAACAGCCGGTCGCACAGCCGTCCTCCCACGGACGCAGACCAGTGGCCTCGGCCTCGAGGCCCATGGTCACCGAACCGCCCATGACGACTTCATCGACGTTCTCGACGATCGATGTGTCGACGTCGCCTTCGGCCTCCAGCGGCGCTGTGTCGGTCGTCTCTTGCTCGGTTGCCTCGGTCGTCTCGGTCTCGCCTGGCGCCGTGGAGCCGTCGGAGGAGCTGTCGTCGCTCCCGCACGAGGCCGCCACGAAAGCGAACACCAATGGAATCGCGAGTGCTGTCAGTACCCGTCGCTGTCGCATGTATTCCCCCATCTAGTTGTTGTTGTTGTTGTTCTCGGTGTTGTTGTTGATCCGGAGTCGATCACGATGCCGGGTTGTCGATGTCACCATCGACATCCCCTGCCGTGCGGCGACTCCCCCGCACGAGCACAGCAACTTTTCTAGCACACATGACGGATGTCACACAGTCGGAGCGGCAGGTTGCGGAGTCGGCCCCATCGACACTGGCGTCTCGGCAACGGCACCGTCGGGCCAGGGCTCGATCAGCGGGTGATGGCACGCCACGAAATGATCCTCGCCGACCCGTCGCATCTGCGGCTCCTCGGCCGCGCACTGATCGTCGGCGAACGGACAACGAGTGCGGAAACGACAGCCTGACGGCGGGCTGATCGGCGACGGCAGCTCGCCCTCGATCACCCGGATCGAGTGGATGTCGATCGTGGGATCGGGCACCGGACTCGAACCCAGCAGCAGCTCCGTATAGGGGTGTGCCGGGTGCTCGTACAACTCGTCGGCTTCGGAGATCTCGCACATCTTGCCGAGGTACATCACCGCGACCCGGTCGCTGATGTTCTTCACCACCGCGAGGTCGTGCGCGATGAACACGAGCGTCAGCCCGTACTCGGCCTTGAGATCCTCGAGCAGGTTCAGGATCTGGGCCTGGATCGACACGTCGAGTGCCGACACGGGCTCGTCGCAGATGATCAGCTCGGGTCCGGTCACCAGGGCGCGCGCGATCGAGATGCGCTGACACTGCCCGCCGGAGAACTCGTGCGGTCGCTTGTAGCGCGCCGGACCCGGGTCGATGCCCACCTGGTCGAGGATGCGGGCCACGATGTCCCACTGCTCGTCTTTGTTCTTCGGGCCCCACACGTTGAGCGGCTCGGCGACTACCTCACCGACCATACGACGCGGGTTCAGCGACGAGATCGGATCCTGGAAGATCATCTGCAGGCTCGTGCGCTTGGCCCGCATCGACTCGGAGTTGAGCGCAACGAGGTCTTCGCCGTCGAGGATCACCGATCCGGCCGTCGGCCGGGGGAGCTGCAGGATTGCCTTGCCGGTGGTGGACTTGCCGCAGCCCGACTCGCCGACGAGCCCGAGCGTTTCGCCGCGCGCCACGTCGAAGCTGATCCCACTGACCGCCTTGATGGTGCGATTTCGCCCCGCATGGAATTCGACCACGAGGTCGTTGACCTGCAGGAGCACCTCGTCGGCAGGTCGTAGGTGTGCGGATCCGGAGCCAGCCATCAGACCGACAGCTCCTCGGTCGCACGAACCTTGCCGATCGCGGCGAGCGCCGGCGGGTACTCGGCGGCAATGTTGGCCTCGAACGCCGCATCACCCTCGGGCGTCCCAATGGGGAAGTGGCAGGCAAAGACGTGATCGGGCGAATCGATCGATCGCAACACGGGCTCCTCGGTTCGACACAGGTCCTGGGCGTACGCGCAGCGGGGTGAGAACTTGCAGCCAGGAGGCGGATCGATGAGGTTCGGTGGGCGGCCGGGAATGGCGATGAGGCGAGTGTGTTTGGCCTGGGTGATCTTCGGGATCGACCAGAGCAGCCCTTGGGTGTACGGGTGGCGTACGTGGGCGAACAGCTCGGCGGTCGGGGCCTTCTCGACGGCCTTGCCGGCGTACATCACCATGATCTCGTCGGTGCGCCCGGCGACGACGCCGAGGTCGTGCGTGACGAGGATCATGGCCATGGCGCGGTCACGCTGCTGCTCGGCGAGCAGGTTCAGGATCTGGTGCTGCACCGTGACGTCGAGGGCCGTTGTGGGCTCGTCGGCAAACAGCATGCGAGGACCACAGGCCAGCGCAATCGCGATGCAGACCCGTTGGCGCATGCCACCCGACATCTGGTGCGGATAGTTGTCGAGCCGCTTTTCGGCCTCGGGGATGTTGACCGACTTCAGCAACGCGATCGCCACCTCGTTGGCTTCCTTGCGACCCATGTCGAGGTGGTAACGCACGTGCTCGGTCAACTGACGCCCGATGGTGACGACCGGGTTGAGTGACGTCATCGGATCTTGGAAGACCATCGCCATCTCGGCGCCCCACAGGACCTTCTTCGCCTTGGCACTCTTGCCGATCATCTGATCGCCCGCGTACAGCACCGATCCGGTCGTCGTGGCATTCGACGTGGTGTTGAGCCCCATGATCGAGCGCGACAACACCGTCTTACCCGATCCCGATTCACCCACGACACCGAGCGTGCGCCCGCGGTACAGCTCGAACGACACGCCATCGACCGCCTTGACCGCACCAGCGGCGACGGCGAACTGCGTACGCAGATCGTCGACAACGAGCAGCGGTTCTCCCTCGGTTTCACGACGTCCAGGCGTTCGCCCGACCCGGATCTCGTTGTTCATGCTTCCCCTTTTCGTCGGCCTGCCCAATGACGCCTGCACAGTGGCAGGCGTCACACTAGGCGTGACGCAAGGGGAAGTTCGAACCCATCGCCTCAGTAGCGATAGTTCTCCGGCTTGAACGGACCCGAGGGATCCATGTCGAGGTATTCCGCCTGCTCGTCGCTGAGCACCGTCAGCTTCACGCCGAGGGCGTCGAGGTGCAGGCGCGCCACCTTCTCGTCGAGGTGCTTGGGAAGTACGTACACGCCGAGCGGGTACGCCGCCGTGTTCTGATACAGCTCGATCTGCGCGATCACCTGATTGGTGAACGAACACGACATGACGAAACTCGGGTGACCGGTGGCGCAGCCGAGGTTCACGAGACGGCCCTCGGCGAGGATGATCACCTGATGGCTCCCACGCTCTTCGGTGGCCTCGAAGCGCCACACGTCGGTACCGGGCTTGAGTTCGTCACGAACCGCGCCCGACCGGGCGAGGCCGGCCATGTCGATCTCGTTGTCGAAGTGGCCGATGTTGCAGACGATCGCGTTGTGCTTCATCTGCGCCATGTGCTCGGCGGTGATGATGTCGGCGTTGCCGGTGGCCGACACGAAGATGTCGGCAGTGGCGACGACGTCTTCGATCGGCAGCACCTGCAGACCCTCCATCACGGCCTGCAACGCATTGATCGGATCGATCTCTGTGACGATCACACGGGCACCCTGGCCCTGCAGCGATTGCACGCAGCCCTTGCCCACGTCGCCGTAGCCACACACGACGGCGGTCTTGCCGCCGATCATGACGTCGGTGGCGCGTGAGATCGAGTCGACGAGCGAATGGCGACAGCCATAGAGGTTGTCGAACTTCGACTTGGTGACCGAGTCGTTGACGTTGATCGCCGGGAAGAGCAGCTCGTTCTCGGCCATCATCTTGTAGAGCCGCTTGACGCCGGTGGTGGTCTCCTCGGTGACGCCCCTGATGTGCGCGGCCATGCGGGTCCACTTGTCCGGTTCGGTCTTCAGCGTGCGCTGCAACAGGCCGAGCACGATCGCGAGTTCGGGGTTCGAGGCTTCGGTCGGGTCGGGAACGACACCGGTCTTTTCGTACTCGACACCCTTGTGGAGCAGCATCGTGGCGTCGCCGCCGTCGTCGAGGATCATGTTCGGGCCGTCGTACTTCGTGCCGTCGGCGGCATCGGGCCAAGTCATCATCTGGTCGGTGCACCACCAGTACTCCTCCAGCGTCTCGCCCTTCCACGCGAAGACCGGAACACCCTGCGGGTCCTCGGCAGTGCCGTGCGGGCCGACCACGACCGCAGCTGCGGCGTGGTCCTGGGTGGAGAAAATGTTGCAGCTCGCCCAGCGGACCTCCGCGCCGAGCGTCGTGAGCGTTTCGATCAGCACGGCGGTCTGGATCGTCATGTGCAGCGAGCCGGAAATACGCGCGCCGGCCAGCGGCTTGGACTCGCCGTATTCCTTGCGCAGCGCCATCAGCCCGGGCATTTCGTGCTCGGCGAGGATCATCTCCTTGCGGCCGAACGGCGCCATCGAGAGATCGGCGACTCGGAAATCCCTGCGGGACGCGACGCTGGACGAGCGAGTGGACGTGGAAGTGGGGGTAGCGGTATCAGTCATGGAAAGCCTCCGTGGTTCGGGAATGTACGAACCGGGCAGGGGCCTTCAGGCACCGATCGAATCAGCCCGGCGATTCGGTGTGATCAGCCTATCGGGCCAATTCGCCTCAGTCGGCGAGGACGACTGCGTACACGTCGAGCAGGTAGTGCAGGTTTCCGTCGAAGTTGAACGCCGAGATGGTGTACGGGTCACCGCCGACGGGCCCGTAACGCAACAGCGACATGTTCGGCACCGACCGTCCTGGGGTGACGTTGATGTTCGAGCTGTTCGGAGGGGCACCACCCCCCGGGTACACCGTCATGAATGTATTCACCGATTGACCCGCGATCAGCGGCGTGAGCCCTGTTCCGGTGAGGTTGCCGATGAGCGCCGATTGGGTACCGATGGGAGCACCGCTGAGGGTCACCGACTCGGCGAATGCTTTGAAACTCCACGGCTCCTTGGTGCCGAAACCGAGCGGCTGACTGCCGAACGCCGGTTGACGGGTGTCGAACGCACGGAACGGGGCGTCGAGCGGGATGACACGCCCGGCACGAGTGGATGCGTCGACACCACCTTGCAGATAGCCGAGTACGTCGACGATGACATGCGTCGCACCTGACCGGTTGAAGATCCGGATCGTTCCGTCAGGGCCGACGGGAACGATTGCCATGTTGGCCTTGACCTGACCGACGTTCACGTTCGTCACCGATGTGGCCGGCTCCACCCCGGGCGGCGTGGCGGTCGGGGTGGCAGCGAGGAACGTGGCAACGCTTCCAGGTTGGTTGTTCGCGGCTGTCACGTTCACCATCACTCCGGTGATGTTCGGCGAGTTCGGCACGCCATTGATCCCGCGAATCGGCAGTGTCAACTGCTCGAACGTGCCGATCGGCCGTCCGCCCTGCCAGTCGGCCGGAACCGGCGCCGAGCGCGTGTCGAGAAAGCGCAATGGACCGACCGGAACGAATCGAGAACCAGTATCCGCCGTGTCGGTGTAGCTCGACGTGGAGATCCAGCCGAACACGTCGACGAGAACGTGCGCCGAGCGCGAAGCGTTTGGCGTGGTCAGCGTCACCGTTGCCTCGCCGCCTGTACCCACCCCGATGACGGCAAGGTTGGGCACGGCCTCACCAGCCGTGAAGTTCACGAGCGACGACTCACTCGGCGGCGATCCGGCGGGGCGGATCGACAGATAGCCGTCGGCACCCGAACCGACGACCGTCACGTTCGCAACCACCGCAAGCACGTCGCGGTTCACGCCGCCCACCTCGGCGGGCACGCCGCCCTGGCCGAGGATGTCGACGTTGAAGGTGGATCCGCCGTTGCTCGTCGGTTTTGCACCGAGTGGAGCAGTGTCATTGAGGCCGTTTCGGGTGTCGAAGATCCGGGTGGGCGACAGCGGGTGGAACTCGCCGCCCGCGCCGAGGGCCACGTCGGCAGCCAGCGCCGTCGGCGGGCTCGATGCAGAGGGGGCAACGGTTCCCGCAGCGAACGCTCCGAGCGCGCCAACCACGAGGATGCGGGCGATCCATTTCCTCGGGTTCATCATCCCAACTGCAACCTTCCTGCCGCCCGGCACAACCAGGTCACGGCATGAACCCATGGATTCGCACCGACGGACCGTACACGTGTCTTCGTCAGAGTTTAGTTCACACTTGAGTCGGGATCGAAGGTCATCTTCAGCCCCTCCGCCTCGATGACGGCCATCAGGCGCTGGTGCTCGGCCTCGTCGACGGTCGTCGAATCGGGGATCAACATCACCGGAATTCCGTCACGAACGTCGTAGCGACGCGTGAGGCGAGGGTTGTAGAGCAACTCCTCGCTCTCGAGGTAGTAGAGCGGCCCCTTGTCCTCGGGACAGGCGAGGATTTCGAGCAATGCTGGATCGAGTGCCATGGTGGATTCTCCGTTCAATTCGAGTCGGTGACGTGAGCGAGGCCCGTGATCTGGCCCAGGACAGTGCTGACGCCGTCGTCGCAGGCGTTGCGGTCGTCGGCTTCGAGATTGAGCCGCAGGAGCGGTTCTGTGTTCGAGGCCCGCAGGTTGAACCACCACGACCCGGTGGCGACAGTGAGTCCGTCGAGCCGATCCTGGCTGCACGATTCGTAGAGCGCGCTGATGCGTTCGATGACCGCGTTCGCGTCGGTGACCTCGGTGTTGATCTCGCCGCTGGACGCATAGCGCTCGTAGGGCTTGCGCACAATGGAGAGCGCCTGGCCCGACCGCCCGACCTCGGCCATCACCATCAGCGACGCAATCAGCCCGCTGTCGGCGTTGAAGTTGCGGGCGAAGTAATAGTGCGCCGAGTGTTCGCCACCGAATTCGGCGCCGGTGTCGGCCATGACCTGCTTGATGAACGAGTGCCCGACCCTCGTCCGCACCGGATGACCTCCGAGCTCGGTCACCACCTCGGGAACCGCCTTCGAACAGATCAGGTTGTGCAAGATCGTCGCGCCGGGATGCTGGCGCAGCGTCGCTGCTGCGAGCAGCGCCGTGGTCGTGGAGCCACTCAGCCCGCTGCCGGCCTCGTCGACGACGAACACGCGGTCGGCGTCACCATCGAAAGCG
This sequence comes from Actinomycetes bacterium, assembly GCA_031430875.1. GTDB lineage: Bacteria > Actinomycetota > Acidimicrobiia > Acidimicrobiales > Ilumatobacteraceae > Sva-07. The sequence continues at coordinate 9,235 of JANPCI010000076.1, forward strand.
AGGCCCAGGTCGAAGCCGCCGGAGACCACCCGGGCGCGAAGATCGCGCTGATTGGCGGGCTGCAGGGGGTCGGCCGGGTGGTTCGGGAACGTCCCATCGAGTTCGGCGTACATGACCTCCAACTCGACGCGGGGCAGTCGCTCGAACACCGCAGGAACCACGAGGCCGCCCATGCCGTTGGCCGTGTCGGCGACAACCCTCATGGTGCCGATGTCGGCCGGGTCGATGAAGCTCACGACATGATCGGCGAAGGCATCGAGGAGATTCCGTTCGGTGCGTCGCCCC
>JANPCI010000077.1:0-5668 GCA_031430875.1 Actinomycetes bacterium
TGACCAGTGACTTCACCGACTCGATCGCCGCACTCGGTTCGTCGGGCACGGCGACGAAATGGAACGGCGACGGGCCCCGCCAGTTGATGATCTCGCCGTCGAACTCGAGTTCCATGTGGGTGCTACTCGGGGGTCGCTCGCCGCATCGCGAGGAACTCGTTGATCCTCAGAAGCTTCGGTGGACGTTTGGTGCCCGCAGGCAGTCGTTCGAACGCCTCGTCCGCGGTGATCACCACCGGAGCCACGAGGTCGACGGCGCCGCCGTGGATCTCCAGTGTTGCTGAGCCGGCAGCGAGCACGTTCTGCACCCAGTCCGATCGCGATCCGTAGACCAACACGATGATGAATCCGTCGTCGACCGGGAGCGCTTCGATCGGGGTTCGATGGGCCTGGCCGGACGTGCGGCCGACGTGATCGATCACCTGCCACTTGCCGTTGCGCAACGACCGCGGGTTGAAGACCCGCTTGTTGACGTGTCCCCACCACAACGGCATCGGCATCGCTCACCTCCAGCTTTCCGAGACGCACCCTTTCCGACACGCACAATAGTGCTGCCGCGCGAAACCGCCGACCGGTGGCGGTCCCACCTCACCCCGACAGCCCTCGTCAGACATGGGTGCTCGAGAACCTGCTTGCGTCGGTCGCGCCGATTGGCGAGCATTGCTCATGGCCGAGACCCGACGAGCAGACATGTTCACCGTCGACGGCAGGCCGTCCGAAGATGATCCTCGTGAGCACCGACCCCGACTCGGCGACGAACGGACCACCCTGGTCGAAGCCCTGCGCTGCCAACGCCTCACGTTGGAGTTGAAGTGTGCAGGTCTGGATGCGGAGGCAATGGCGCGGCGGGCCGTCGAGCCGTCGACGATGTCGCTGCTGGGGATCGTGCGCCATCTGGCCGAGGGGGAGCGTGACACGTTCCGAGTGATGATGGCCGGCCAGGCCGTTCCCGCGCTGTTCCGTTCCGACACCGACCGCGACGCCGATTTCGACGGTGCCATCGCCGACCCTGCGGTTGTAGCAGCTGCCTGGGACGCCTGGCGCGCCGAGGTGGACTTTGCCACGCGGTTCGTCACCGAGGCGCCGAGTCTCGACATCACGGCCAGCGATCCGCTGAACGAGCACGGCAGTGGCGGAGGGTCCATGTCGCTGCGGGAGGTCTTGGTCGGAATGATCGAGGAGTACGCCCGCCACATGGGCCACGTCGACCTGCTACGTGAGCGGATCGACGGACGCCTCGGTCAGTAGCGGTCGCCGACACGCGGCGCTCGATCACCGGCGGCGGCGGACGGTGTCGCCGTCGGCGAGCCGGAACCCGTTCTCGTCGTCCGGCTGCACCTTCGGCCACTCTCCCGCGAAGCTACGCCCGGCGACGACGACCTGGAACCACCGGCGCTCCCAGACGGCCGAGTGCTTGACCAAGCTCATCAGCGACAACGAACTCACGGTCGGCGTCCGCCGAGCGTCCTCATCGGAGACGCCTTGCAGCTTCTCGATCAGCGCTTCCCGCTGCAGGTCGAGGAACTCGCTCAGACCCGCCCGCTCCGTCGCTGCGTACACCCCGACAGATTGACCGATCCCGAACTCCCCGTCCACCCCACGCATGCCCACAGACGGGCGCGAGTCCACCATCGACCTCGGGGCGCGGCGTATGCGCAGGTCGCCGGCACGACGCTCACCGGCGGGAACGAAACTCGGTGATGATCTGGTCGACGACGCCGAGCGCGGTCCAGCGCCATCCAAAACGCGACCCGTCGTTGCGCGGATCGTCCTCTGGCAGGGTCGGGAGTCCGATGACCGCTTTCCAGAGCGCCCACCCTCGTGCTCGTGCCCAGGTGTCATCGTCGACCGGAACCGCTCGCATGAAGCGACGACGACTCGCACCGTCGAACACGGTCCATGCCAGCGTCAGGTCGCACGCCGGGTCGCCGACCGCGCTGCACCCGAAGTCGATCACCCCACACAATCGGTCATTGCGCACGAGGAAGTTGGAGGGTGCCATGTCTCCGTGGACCCACACGTCCGGACCGACCCATGACGACGCAAGCGCGACCTCCCAGACCTCCTGGGCCCCTTGCGCATCGATCCGATCGCCCAGGGCGTCGAGAGCCGCACGCGTCTCGCTGTCCCAGACCGACACTGACCCTCCACGGCCGAAGCTGTGAGGTCCCGCACGCGGCCCGTCCTCAGCCGGCACCTGGTGCAACGCGATCAGGAAACCGGCGAGGTCCTCTGCGAGCTGTCCGAGATCACGTACCGGGGTCAGCGCAACGGGGTGGCCGTCGATCCATCCATGGATGGACCAGGGTCGGGTGAATCCACAGCCGGGAACACCCTTCGCCAGCGGTACCGGAATCGGGTACGGGAGATGAGGTGCGAGGGTCGGCAGCCAACGGTGCTCCTTGTCGATCTGAGCAACGTAGGGGTCGTCGCTCGGGAGCCGCACCGACATGTCGTCGCCGAGCCGGAAGGTCGTGTTGTCCCAGCCGTCGAGGTCGACCGGTCGGATCTCGAGATCGGCCCATCCGGGAAACTGCTCACGGACGAGGCACCGCACGAGATCTGCAGTGATGGCCTCCCTGGTCACGGCACCGTTTCTACTCCACCACCCGTCGCCGCCTCGGCCCGATATCGACGCGCGAGATGCCGCGGATCGCGGGAGGGATCCCTGTGACGAACGTCACATATTCGTGGGCCTGATTTCGGGGGAACTGTGTGACACCCCTTCGTCAGGATTGGGGGTATGGAGATTACTGCAGTTGTCGACCGGGTGGGGCGCATCGGCGCCGTGCGCGCCGATGGTGCTGCGGGTCGTTGCGAGTGCGAGTCGGCGCTGGTGGATCTGCGCGGGTTGCGGGCGTGGGTGGATGCCTCCGAGGCCGATCTCGCACGCCGGCTCGCCGGGCTGGTGTCGTTCCCGGAGCAGGCGATTGCGGAGACCTCGAAAGGCTCGCTCGGTCAGGCCACCTCGGTGATGGAACGCGCTGCGACGTTGGAGTCGACACCGGCGATCGCGGAGGCATTGGATCGCGGTGCAGTGACTGCGGGTCATGTCGATGCGATCACCCGGGCCGGCAAGACGCTGGACCCGGCGCAACGTGACGAACTGTTGAATCGTGTTGATGCGCTGGTCGATGTCGCCGAGCATGCCTCGCAGACCGAGTTCGCTCGCCGGGTGCGTGACGAAGCCCGCCGCCTCCAGGCCGCCGACGGTCTGGACACGCTGGAACGCCAACGACGAGCGACGAGTCTGCGCACGTTCGTGGATCTCGAGGGCATGTGGAACCTCAAGGCCCGCTTCGACCCGCTCACCGGTGTGCAACTCGACGCCCGGCTGCGCGACTCACTGGAGGCGTTGTTCGCGACGTCAACCCCCGACACCCGCCCGACCGACCCCAGCGCGAAACAGGACCATCTCCGAGCCCTCGCATTGGCAGATCTCGTCCTGACCGGCCGCAGCGGTGGCAAGCCGGGACGACCCGAATACATCGTGGTCGTCGACGCCGACGCACCCCCCGGCAGTGGACCATCGGCCGAGTTCTCGATTCCTGTCGAGATCCCATCGCGGGTCCTCGCCGAGCTCGCCGGTGACGCGGACGTGCACACCGTGGTGGTCCGCAACGGGGTGGTGCTGCACGCTCCCGGCAACCTCGATCTCGGACGCAGCACCCGTCTCGCGAACCGGGCCCAACGGCGAGCACTCCGCGGGCTGCACGCGACATGCGCGATCCCCGGCTGCGGTGTCCACTACGACCGTTGCAAGCTGCATCACGTCATCTGGTGGCGCCACGGCGGCTGCACCGACCTCGACAACCTCACACTCCCTAAGTACGCCTACCGGCTCGGGACACTTCCTCTCGTCTCATGCGAACCGAAAGACGAGCGCCAGAAGGAACTGGAAACCTGCGGCACCCCCCAGTTGCAAGTAGCGAGTCGACTTTGGACCAGACCCGGGCTCGTAGATTTCGAATCCGGGAAACAGGCGTCGGCCGATCCAAAATAGAAGTGCGCCCGGACCGACACAGAAGAGAACTGCGAACCCGCCGACCGTCACCCCGTCGAATTCGTTCTCGACGTAGAAACCCTCGGCCTGGGGTGCCAGAGCGATCGCGAATGCTGACAGGATGAAGAAGAACGGCAAGCCCGACTTGTAGGACCGAAGCCAACTCCAGCGCGGTATCCCCTTACCTAGCTCGGTCTCGATCGATGCCCCTGCACCTCGCACCCAGTCGCGATCCGGCCCTGCTACCTCAAAACTCACTCCCTCATCGCGCCGAAATCTCACCTCAATGGATCGGCGGTTCGTGTACGAGCCTGGGACCTGGATCTGGAACGCCCTCACCAGCGGCCAATCCAAACGCCCCTCTTCGAGAGCTTCGAACGAGCCTCGGTGTCGCTGGTCCAGATCATGTTCGTGGGCGGTGCAAACCACGGTCCAAGCCTGGTCGATCTCTTCGCGCCGCCGCTCGTACTCGGCGAGCTCGTGCGTGTACATGCGGACGGCGAATGAGTGATCGATGCGGAGATGCTCCTGTTCGAGTTCGTCCTTGTCCAACATGTCAGGTTCTGCGGGCGTAGGCGGCTCATCTCCGAGCGAACTCATCTCACGTTGGCGGATGGGTTCCGAATGGCTACTGATGGATTCCACAACGCGACGCATTCGATCGGTGTCTCCGGACCAAGAGGGCCAGCTCTTGGAGAACTTTGCTGATCGTGAGAGCTCCATCTGGTTCGAACATACTGGACCTGACCCGTCATGCTCACGTGTCCAGCGCCCCGACCCACCGCCGCCCGCAGGGCGACGGTGGAGCCCAACCGGAGCGCAGCGGAGGGCGGGAGCGGTTTGCTGCCTGCGCCTGCTACTTGAGGCCTGGCAGTAACTTCTGCACCATGTGTCAGGAGGATGGTCCGCCGCGGTTCGTAATTCGCCGAATGAGCGACTACAGCGAGTCGAGCCTCGTCGCCGAACTTCGGCGTGTTGCTTCACTTCACCCCGGTGTGCCATTGACGCAAATGCTCTTCCGGACGGAGTCCCGCGTGTCCCCTACGACAGTTCGACGGCAGTTCGGCACGTGGGCGGACGCGCTCGCTACCGCACAAATTGCGGACAGATACAGCGGGATCGCAGTGACTTCGGGAATGCGTACCCAGGCGGCCAAGGGCATGGAGGACGAGGAATTGCTTGAGCTGGTTCGTTCGGCCGCGCGATCGATGGAGAATGGCGAGCCGCTGACGAAGAAGCGATTCGATGAACTGAACCTGCCGGTGGCATCGAGCGCACTTCACTACCGGTTCGGCGGATGGAATCGAGCGCTCAGACTTGCTGGTGTTCCCGCTAGTCGGCACTCCAAGCGGTACACGGATGCACAATGCTTCGAAGCGCTCGTGGACGTGTGGACGACGCTCGGACGTGCTCCGATGTACCGCGAGATGCAACTTCCACTGTCATCAGTGACGGGGAAGGCGTTCATCACGCGATGGGGAACATGGACTCGCGCTCTTGAGGCGTTCGTCGAGTCTGTTGATCAGCCTGCAGCCGACACCGTGATTGAATCGGACCCACCCAGCGTTAGTGGACGGGCTCCGCGTCCGCGGTCATCGTCTGACGTTCCCCCGTCAACCCGTTGGAAAGTCGGCCAACGAGATCGGTGGCGCTGCGGCGCTTGGC
>JANPCI010000078.1:0-2103 GCA_031430875.1 Actinomycetes bacterium
GCGGCACTCGCCGTGGATGCGTCGGGGACCATGACACCCGCGTCGGGGACTGCATACTGCGCGTCGCGTTCGTGGTTCGGCAGGCCATCGGACACGTAGTGCAACATCCCGTCCTCGTACGTCACCGTGACGTTCTCCCCCCATGACGCGAGCATGAAGCCCGACGACAGGTCGCCCGACTCGGAGTCGAGCACAGTGGTTGCGGACGCTGGATCGGTCGTCACTGCTGGGTCCGAACCGGACACAACGTCGGTGGGCTCCGCGGCATCTGTGTCGGACGAGGAGCTACCGCACCCCGCGCCGGCCAGGACAACAGCCAAGATCGCGACAGAGGCGATGGCCCGCCCGGGCAACGTCGATGAGGTGGGGTGAAGGGTCATGACCGCCGACGGTACCGACCGCTCGTAAGAGCCTCACAAGACCTCTGACTCGCCGATGGTTGCACTCGCGGCCTGATCACTGCCGCGCGTCGGCAGGTGTGTCGAACGACGCCGTCGTGGTCTTCGGGAGACGAGCGGACAACGACAACCCAACAAGGGCAATCAACGCGGGCGCGAGGAGCGCCACGGCGATTGCCGCGCCGGCCGATCGACCGCCGTCGACGCCGAACGTGAGGATCGCTCCGACGACTCCGGTGCCGAGCGCCACACCGAGGTTGTCGCAGAGTTGCAGTGAGGCGGTTGCCGCTCCCACGTGACGTTCCTCGACACCGCGGAGCGCGAGTTGTGCATGGGCCGAATACGCCAGCCCCATCCCGAAGCCAGCGATGATCGCACCGAGGTAGATCAACCAGAACGGTACGAGATCGGGCAGTGACGCAACGGCGACGACGAGGATGCCGGGTGCCAGGAGCAGGTAGCCCGTACGGACAAACCGGGCTTCGCCCAGGCGACCGATCCAGCGCTGCTGGATCCATGTCGCCACGGTCCAGCTCACGGTTCCGACGGTCACGGCGAGGCTCGCGGCGAGGGTCGATCGACCGCGCCCGTTCGTGATCGCGTACGGGACGAACGCATCGAGGCCGAAAAATGCAAACGTGAGCAGCCCGCGTGATGCGATCACGGCAGGGAGACCTGCAGCTCCTCGAAGGGTGCCGGGCGGCGTGAGCCGACGTAGAGGGCCCAGCCCGATGGCGATCGCGATCACGACGGAGGGGATCAGCAGCAGGCGATCGAAGGTCAGTCCGGCGACGAACAGCGCTGTCGCGGCGGCGACACGCCCGGCTTCGACGAGGCGGCGACGCCGGAACGGCACCGAGGGCGCCTCGTACCCGGCGACCGGGCCGAGCCGCATCATCGCTGGCACGACGAATGCGCCGGCACCGGCGACGAGCGGGATGAGCCCGATGAAGACCCACCGCCACCCGACACCCTGGGCGATACGTTCGGCGAGGACCGGGCCGACGAGCCCGGGAACCACCCACGCGGTCGACAGGATGGCGAACATGCGGGGCCGCTCCTGCACGGTGAACGCACGACCGATCGCGACGTATCCGATCGCCGGCACCACGCCGGCGCCAAAACCCTGCACAAATCTGCCGACGACGAGAACCGGCATGCTCGGCGCGAACCCGCCGATCGCGAGTCCGACCGCGAACAGGACGAGGCCGATCACGTAGGGAGGTCCCGCCCCGCGCCGGTCGGCCTGGTCGCCGGCGAAGACAATCCCGATCATGGTGCCGAGGAAGAAGGCGCTCGTGACCCACCCGTACCAGGCGATGCCGCCGAGGTCGGCTTCGATCTCGGGCAGGATCGTGGTGACGGCGAGCGCTTCGAACGCCACCAAGGTGACCACGGCGACGAGCCCGATCTGCAGCCCCCTGCGGCCGTCGGTTTCCGTCACGTCGTGCACCGTAGAGCAGCGATCGGCTCGGCCGGACATGGCGCCGTACGCGTCAGCGCCGGTCTTTTGGGGTCGGGTCCGGAAAGACCGGAAACCGGCGTCACACGGTGCCGGGTCAAACGTGACGTTTCACGCCGCGGCGACTGACAACCACTCGTCGTCGGTCCAGTGCTGGCGCAGTTCGGTGCTGACGAAGTCGGCGGTCCAGCGCACCATGTCGATCCACGGCAGGTCGGCCGACGCGATCTCGGTGTACGCCAT
>JANPCI010000079.1:0-2513 GCA_031430875.1 Actinomycetes bacterium
GTTGTGTCTGCGGTGGTCGGTTCCGTTGTCGTCACGGCTACGGGTGACGACAACGTCGTCGAGGGTGACGTTGGCGAGACCGAACTCGTCGTGACCGTTCGTGATCTCCTGGACGCCACGGTGGTTGATGGCACCGGCGGCCTGACGGCGACCACGCCGGGCAGCGACGTCGTCGCTGCATCGAGCGGGGTGGTCGATGTCGAGGTCGTGGCATCCAACGAACTCGGGGCCGTTGTGGTTCGTGAACGCTCGGTGGTGGTCGTCGTCCGTTCGACCGGATCCGCAGGTTCGAGTTCAATCGCAGGCACCGCGGCATTGCTGACCTTGCGCTCGTCGCCCGCCGATCCTCGGGCCGCCAGGGCGGCGACACCACCCACGACGAGGAGCGCAACCACCGCGGCCACGAGTGCGGTCGCCCAGGGTTGTGCGGATCGGCCGCCCGGAACGACCGTCGTCACCGCCACGGCCGCCGGCGTCGACCGAACCGTCGCGGCCCACGGATCCTCGTCGTCCAGGTCTGTGACGGGTTGGCCGACGGGCGCTGTGGCGACAATGCGCTCGCGGATAGCCGGTGACACCGCCACGATCGGTGCTGCGATGAACAGGCGCTCAGGGTTCACGAGCGCCCGATGGAGTCGAGCGCAGTCCGCACACTGCTGACGATGACGCTCGATCACATCGGAGACCGGCGTGCTGAACTCCGTGGTGTCGCCGAGCATCGTTGCGAGTTCGACGCAGATCGGTTGGCCCTTGTTCCACAAACTGTAGGCCGCCATCGTCTCGCCCAGATCGGCGCGTGACAGCGCGAACCGGTGGGGGACGGCCTCGCTCGCAACACCGAGAACCGGGCCGAGCGCTTCGGCGTCGACTCCGTGACGAAGGTAGAGGTCGAGGTAGCTGACCTCGTCGATGCCCAGGACGACGGCTGCCGCACGAGCCCGTACGACGTGCTCGTCGGTTGTGGAGATCTCCTGTCGCCCGGCCCACTCCTGGCGTGAGAGCGCCCGTTCCCGCGCGGCGATGAGCAGCGAGTTGCGTGTCAGGTCGTCGGCCGAGAGGTCATGGTGCCGATCCCAGAGCGACTCGATCGTTTCTCGGCTGACCTCGACCGCGGCGGCGGGCGAACCGAGGATGGTGAGGGCTACATCGTAGATCCGGTAGACCCATTGCTCGACCTGCGTATTGAACGCGGCCCGGTCGCCATCTCGGATCGCGCTGATTCCGTCGTCGCCGACACCCGACACAACATCCCCGGACATACCCACATCGTCGCAGAGAATTCCGCAAGTTCAACGCCACCGTTCGCCACTCATCGGCGCGGACCGGCATGCCGCGTGCGCTAAACCTTCGAGATGAGCGAAGACACAGCTGTCCACGGGTCTGCATCCACTGTCGTCAACCGGCCTGCCGCCGACGTTTTCGCAGCGATCGCCGACATCACCAGGATGGGCGAGTGGAGCCCGGAGTGCGTGGCGGGCCGATGGGTTGCACCGGCAACCGGTCCAGCTGTCGGTGCCGTGTTCGAAGGCGACAACGTTGCCGCTGCCGGCCCGGTGACATTGAAGAAGTGGACGACATCATCGGAGGTGACGGCCTGTGAACCCGGCGCGGTGTTCGAGTTCGTGGCCGAGGGCTACACGACCTGGCGTTACGAACTGACCGAGAGCGACGGCACGACCACGGTCACCGAGTCGTTCAGCTTCCCGCCGTACGAGGGCTGGCAGCGCTTCGTCTACTCGACCCTGATGCGACGCGACCGCAGCATGGTGAAGGGCATGCAGAAGACCCTCGGGCGCATCAAGGCATCGCTCGAGGGGTGAACGGCCTACGGTGATTGTCATGACGAAGAACGTGATGATCACCGGTGCGGGTTCAGGTTTCGGAAAGCTGGCGAGTCTGGCGCTCGCCGAACGCGGCCACCACGTGATCGCGACCACCGAAACCGACGAACAGGCCGATGCGCTGCGGGTCGAAGCACCGCAGTTGACGGTCGAGCGGGTGGACATCACCACCGGCGACGTCACCAAGGTGGCCGACTGGGACATCGACGTGTTGATCAACAACGCCGGCGCCGGACAGACCGGGCCGATGGCCGACGTACCGATGGACCGGGTGCGTCATTTGTTCGAGGTGAACGTGTTCGGCACGCTGGCCGTCACCCAGCAGGTGCTGCCGGCCATGGTCGCTCGGGGGAGTGGTCGGGTGATCATCATGTCGTCGATCGCCGGTGTCATGGCCGGGCCGGCGTTCGGCCCGTACTCGATGACCAAGCATGCGTTGGAGGCGATGGGCAAGTCGATGCGCGCCGAGCTGGCGCCGCTCGGTATCGACGTGACGTTGATCAATCCGGGGCCGTATCTCACCGGCTTCAACGACCGCATGGCCGACTCGATGTGGGAGTGGTTCGGCGATTCGTCGCTCAACGCGCCGGCCTCGGACCTGTTCCGCATGATCGGCGACATGGTGACCAACGGCCAGATGGACCCCGCCGAGGTGGCGGAGCGCCTCGTCGA
>JANPCI010000080.1:0-1839 GCA_031430875.1 Actinomycetes bacterium
ACGCCGCGTCGACCGGTACCCCCGACGACCACGGGCTGGCCCGCAAGGTCGGGCCGGCGGCGCAGTTCGACCGACACGAAGAAGGCATCCATGTCGACGTGAAGGATCTGTCGGGGCCGCCCCACCCGCACAGTCTGGCCCTTATGCCGGTGATGTTGTCAAGTGGGTGGTGTAGAGCTGGTCGACTTTGTCGGCGGCGGCGAAGTATTCCTCGGCGACGGTGCGGTCTGCGATGCGGGCGTAGACGAGGGTCATGCGCATCGATCGGTGACCCAACATTTGAGCGATCGCTTCGAGGCTCATGCCGTTGTTGATCGACTGCGTCGCCAACGTGTGACGCAGTTGATGGGGATGGACGTGGCCGATCCCGGCGATGCGCGCGCAGGCTCGAACGGTGCGACGAACGACGTCGACCGACAGCGGTCGGCCTTTGTTCGAGATGAGTCGACCGGTGATGTTCGGGCCGTTCCAGTCGACCCAATCGCGGTGCAGCTCGATGAGGCTCGGGTGCAACGGGACGTAGCGATCGGTGTGGAGTTTGCCGACCGGAACGCGCAGCCAGTTCGTCTCGTTCATCTTCACGATCGCGTCGTCGGTGAGCGCACAGAACTCGCCGATTCGTAGCCCGGTGCGCGCCAACATTTCCACGATCAGTCGTCGTTGCGGATCGAGTCGAACTGCGGCAGCCATGAACTTGGCGGCTTGGTCGTCGTCCAAGAACTTCGGGAGCGGCTCGTCCATTTTGGGCAGGTCGGTCCACATGATCGGGTTGCGCGGCGGGGTGTCGGGATGGTCCCACTCGATGAGTCGTTCGATCACAACGCGCAGCATCGACAGCCGGTAGTGGATCGTCGACTTCTTCAGCGGCTGGCCGTTCTGGTTCTCGCGGGTGGCGAGCCACAGCTTGAACTGTTCGATGTGGCCACGGTTGATTTGGCGGAACGCGATCACGTTGGGGTCGTGGTCAATGAGCCAGTCTGAGAAGATCCGCAGGGTCCGATCGACCGCCTCGGTCGTCGAGGGGCGCATCGTCACTGAGATCTGCGCAACGTAGTCCTGACACGTCGCGGCGAGGACCGGGGCGTGGGCGGCGATGTGCGTCCAATGCTCGTTGGAGTGCTGCGGTTCGATCGACAGCATCGTCATGACGCCACCACCCTGCGGCCGAGCGCGGCCTGGGCATCCACGGCCTGAGCTGCACGTATGTACTCGTTGGCGAGCCAATCGTTGGCCAGGTGCAGGTAGATCTGCGTCGCTGAGATCGAGCGGTGACCGGCCTGAGCTTGCAACGCTTCGAGGGCCATGCCGGCCTCGCGGAGCCGGGTGAAGCAGGTGTGGCGAAGCTCGTGACAGGTCGCATGCTCGAGCCCTGCACGCCTGCGGGCGCCCAGCATGATCTCGTCGAGGCCCTTCGCGGTGAGCGGCCGACCACGGTTGGGTCCTTTCAACACGACGAACACGAACGACGTCTCCGCGTCGGCCGGTCGCTCATGATCGAGATAGGAACGCAGCACGTCGAAGAAGCGCGATGAGATCGGAACGATGCGTTGATGGCCGCCCTTGCCATCGGCGATGAACAACCGTCGCTCACCCCAACGCACATCCGACAGTCGCAGCCCGAGGACTTCGCAACGCCGCAACCCGGCCAGCAGCATCGCGTCGATCATCGCCCGATCACGATCCTTCCTGAGCGCCGCGACCAACTTGATGACGTCGTCGTGATCGAGGATGCGTGGCAGATGACGGACCGGGCGCACCAGCGGGATCACCCGCCGATCACGCGTCACCGGAGACCGCACCGGCATGCCGCGCTGCACCGGATTGTGGTCCAACTCTCCG
>JANPCI010000081.1:0-3645 GCA_031430875.1 Actinomycetes bacterium
CACCTGCCGTGATGTGGCCACCGGCTGGCCCGACGTACCACTCATTGCGATCTCGACCGGCACCAACAACGTGTTCCCGTCGACCGTCGACGGCACCACCGCCGGCGTCGCCGCCGCACTGGTCGCCACCGGCGCCGTAGCCCTGGAGAAGGTCAGCCGGCGCGCCAAACGAGTTGCACTCCGTATCGACACGCCCGGCTCCAGCTCGGTGGTCAACGAGCATGCCCTGGTCGAGGCCGCCCTCATCGACACCGGATTCGTCGGCGCCCGAGCCGTCAGCAACCCCACAACGATCCGATGGGTCGTCGCCTGCATCGCCAATCCGGCGAGCACCGGCCTCGCCAGTATCGCCGGGAGGGTGCACCCTGTGGATCGCAACGAACCCGGCGGGGTGCTCATCCGGCTCGGCTCACGTGGCCGCCGGGTTCGAGTCCCGCTCGCTCCCGGCACGTTCGCCACGCTCGACGTCGAGGCGGTCGAGCCACTCGATCCGTCGATGTGCGTCGATCTGCCGGGCGGCGGCATTCTTGCGTTCGACGGCGAGCGGACCACACCGGTATCGGCCGACTCCACGATCACCGTCTCGATCGAGACGTCAGGACCTCGACTCCTCGACGTCGACGCCACCCTCGCGCTGGCTGCCGTCGATCGACGCTTCGACGTCGACGACGACCGCAACCACAGCACCAACGACGGCACTCCACCACGAAAGGACACCCATGGCGACTGAGTTCATCATGCCCAAGCTCGGGCTCACGATGGAGGAGGGAACCATCACCGAATGGTTCGCCGACGACGGCGACGCGGTGACGGCGGGCGCAGCCCTGCTGCGCATCGAAACCGACAAGACCGAGACCGATGTGGAAGCAGCCGGTTCGGGGCGACTCCACCGCCTTGGCCAGGTCGGCGAAACGTTCGCCTGTGGCGAGTTGATCGGCTGGTTCCTCGACGATGGCGAACAAGCACCGGCCGCCGGGCCCGCGGCGCCGGTCGCCGTTGCCGCGATCGTGTCGACGGCGCCGGCTGCTGCCGCAGCGCCGGCGATCGCGGCCCCCACCACGGGGCGCATCGTCGCATCACCGATGGCGAAGCGGCTCGCGGCCGAACGCAACCTCGATCTGCGCATGATCCGCGGCACGGGGCCGGGCGGACGAATCGTGGCGGCCGACCTCGACGACGTCACCGCAACGTCGCCACCACCTGCCGCGATGGTGACGCGCTCAGTGCCGCTCATCGGTGCCGGCATCGGTGTTCCGGCGACCGCAGCTGCACGTCAACTCGCCGACCTGTTGGGCATCGATCTGGCTCAGGTCGCGCCCGACCAGTTCGAGCAGCGCGTCACCAGGGACTCGGTGGCGCTCCATGTTCGCGGGCTCCTCACCCGGCCCGCCGAGACCTCGGCTCCCGTCTCGGCATCTATCCCGGTTGCAGCACTGCTGCCGGCAACGCAGGAGCCCACGTCCGTGGTCCGGATGACCGGTGTTCGCGGCACCATCGCCCGGCGAATGCACGACTCGCTCGCCCAGATGGCCCAGCTGACGCTGTTCATGGATGCCGATCTCGACGTCGTGGTCGCCGACCGCGAACAGCGCAAGGCGGCCGGTGCTGCTCCGAGCTACACCGACTATGTGATCGCCGCCACAGCACGGGCGCTGCGCGAGCACCCGCTCGTGAACAGCCAGATCACCGACGACGGGGTTGCGCTCCTCCCCCATGTGCACGTCGGCATGGCCGTGGCGCTCGACAATGGCCTGATCGTTCCCGTGATCCGCGACACGGCCGCGCTCGACCTGGCGATGCTCAGCGTCGAGTCAACCCGCCTCGCCGAGGCGGCACGCGCCGGTTCATTGGCATTGACCGACCTCGAGGGCGGCACCTTTTCCGTGAGCACCCTCGGGATGTTCGGAGTCGACGGGTTCACGCCCGTGATCAACCCACCGAACACCGCGATCCTCGGCGTCGGCCGACTCCGCGACGACGTCGTGCTCGACGCCGACGGCCGCCCCGGTGTCGTCAAGCGGCTCACCCTGAGTCTCACGTGGGACCACCGAGCCTTCGATGGCGCTCCGGCAGCGGCGTTCTGCCGATCGATCGTCGACCTCCTCGGCCGGCCGGACGCGCTGGACAACTGAGGAACACGAGATGATCAACTACCAGGACCTCTTCCACGTGGGCGTGCGCGTCCCCGATCTCGACGCCGCGATGGACGAACTCGGCGACAGCTTGGACGTCACGTGGTCCGAAGTTCGCGAGAACCCTGCTCAGTCGTTGTGGACCCCGACCGCCGGTCTCCAGGAGATCAACCTGCGCTACACGTACTCTGCGGAGGGCCCCCAGCACATCGAGCTGCTCCAGGGGACCGCCGGGTCCTTCTGGGACGGCAACGACTCGGCCGGAGCGCATCACATGGGAGTGTGGGTCGACGACGTCAACGGTGAGACGGACCGACTCATTGCCGCAGGTTGGACTCTCGTCGGCGCCCAGAACGACCCCGACGGCGACGCGGGGTACGGCATGTTCACCTACCTCCAGCCACCGAGCGGATTGATCGTCGAACTCGTCAACCGCGCCGCATTGTCGTTCTTCGAGCAGTGGTGGGCCGCGGCACTCAGCTGACTCTCAACTGGCGGCGACGGCCTGCTCTTTCGCCCACCGATAGTCGGCCTTGCCGTTGGGCGCTCGGTAGACCTCATCGACGAACACGACGCGCCGTGGCGCCTTGTAGTCGGCGATCGAATCCTTGACAGTCGCGATGATGTCGTCGGCGGAGGTGGGCTCCGACACCGAACACACCAGCACCACCGTCTCTCCAAAACGTTCGTGCGGCACGCCGACGACGTTGGCGTCGATGACCGTCGGGTGCTTGCGGGCGGCAACCTCGACCTCTTCGGGGTAGATCTTCTCGCCGCCCGAGTTGATACACACCGAGCCCCGCCCGAGGAGCGTGACCGTGCCGTCCTCGGCGATCGTCGCGAAGTCGCCGGGCACGGTGTATCGCACGCCGTCGACCACCCGGAAGGTCTGTGCCGTCTTCTCCTCGTCGTTCCAGTAGCCGGTCGGCATCGGTCCGGCCGCTGCCAACATGCCCGGCTCCGAACTCCCCCGCGGAAGTACCTGACCGGTCACCGCGTCGATCGTGACGACGTTCGGCGGCGCCGTGAATACCGCTGTCTCGGGTGGTTCCTGGCCCGGCATCGTCATCGACATCGCAAACGGTCCACCCTCGGAGGCGCCGATCATGTCGAGGATCATGGCGTTCGGCAGGCGCCGCTGGAAGGCCCGCTTGTGTTCGGCCGACAGCGTTGCCCCCGTCGACACGATCCGGGTGACCGACGTGAGGTCGGGCAGTGCGCCATCTTGTTCGGCCGCATCGAGGGCATCGTTGAGCGGCCTGGCGAAGGCGTCGCCGACGAGTGAGATCTGCGTCACCCGGTGTCGCTGCGCGAGATCCCAGAGTTCGGCGGCGTCGAATGATCGGCCACCGAGCAACACGACCGACCCACCCATGACGAAGGCGCCGATCGCCAGGAACAGCGCTGTGCCGTGCATGAGCGGGGGTGCGCACAGCATGATCGGGCTACGGCCATCGGCCTGCAACTCGGCGGCGATTCGACCCACGTCGGCCGGGGTGGTCGGCACCTCGAT
>JANPCI010000082.1:0-5039 GCA_031430875.1 Actinomycetes bacterium
GACCTCCGCGGGGTCGAGGTTCGCGCCGGACTTGGCGACCACGAACGCATGGCCGACCTCGCCGAGGCGTGCGTCGGGCACCCCGACCACTGCGACCTGGGCGATTGCCGGATGGCCGAGCAGGACGTTCTCGATCTCGGCGGGATACGCGTTGAATCCGCCGACGATGAACATGTCCTTCTTGCGATCGGTGATCGTCAGGTAGCCGCGCTCGTCCATGGTGCCGATGTCGCCGGTCTGCAGCCACCCATCGGCGTCGATCGCTGCGGCGGTTGCCGCGTCGTCGAGGTAGTAGCCCTGCATCACGTGATAGCCGCGGCACACGATCTCACCTGGGGTTCCACGCGGTACTTCGTTGCCGTCGGCACCGATCACCCTGACCTCGGTGTCGCCGATGGCGACCCCCGACGTGGTGGCGATGGTCTCGGGGGCGTCGTCGGGCCGGCAGATCGACACGACGCCGGTCGACTCGGTGAGCCCGTATGCCGTGACGATGACCGTGAACGTGAGTTCCTCACGCATCCGGCGGATCATCTCGACCGGAACTGCAGCAGCGCCGGTCACCGCGAGGCGCAGCGACGAGAGGTCGAGCGAGGAGCGGTCGGGGAAGTCGAGGATCGACAGGTACAGCGTCGGCGGTCCGGGCAGCATCGTGATCCGCTCGGTTGCCACGCGCGCCAGCACGGCGGCGACGTCGAACACCGGCTCGGGCACGATCGTGGCACCGCGGATGAGGCACGAGAGGAATCCCGCCTTGTAGCCGAACGTATGGAAGAACGGGTTGACGATCAGGTAGCGGTCGCCCTCGGCGAGACCGATCACCCCGGACCACTCGTCGAACACCCGCAGCGTCTGGCGGTGGGTGCACATGACGCCCTTGGGGCGACCGGTGGTGCCCGACGTGAAGATGATGTCGCTGAGGTCGTCGGCCGATCCATCGGCGATCCGCTGCAGTGCCGTCGTCGTTGCAGCCGTGGCGCCGTCGTGGTGCAAGAAGTCGTCCCAACCGACCGCACCTTCGGGCACGTCTCCACGGAGCACGACGATCGTGCGCAATCCGGGGAGTTCGGCCTCGGCTGATCGGAGCATCTCGACGTAGTCGTTGCCGAGGAATCCGTTGACACACAGCAGCATGGAGGCGCCGCTGCGTTCGATGATGTCGGCTGCCTCACGTCCCTTGAACCGGGTGTTCAACGGCACGAGCACGCCACCGGCCGACGATGCGCCGAGCGCAGCGATCACCCATTCGCCGATGTTCGGCGCCCAGATGGCCACCCGGTCGCCGCGCTGCAACCCGTTGGCCACGAACGCGGCGGCCGCTCGGACCACGTCGTCGGCAAGCTCGGCGAAGGTGAGCCGAACAGCACCGTCGACCAGCGCCTCGCCGGCACCGAATCGTCGGGCCGCCTCTTGCACCTGGCGCCCGATGGTGTCGGCGGTCATCGCAGGTGGTCGAGCGACAACATCTCGATCGCGTTGCCGCGCAGCACCTTGTAGACGATCTCGTCCGACAGTCCCGCTGTCTGCTCCTCGGCGATCTTCAGGCTGTGAGGCCAGGTGGAGTCGCTGTGGGGGTAATCGGTTTCGTAGGTGACGTTGTCGACGCCGATCTCCTCGATCGACCGCACACCGTGGGGGTCGTCGAAGAAGCATCCGTAGACGTGGTCCCGGAAGAGCTCGGACGGCGGCTGCAGCACCTTGTCGGCGATCCCGCCCCAGCCGCGGTTCTCGGTCCAGACAGTGTCGGCACGCTCGAGGATGTAGGGGATCCAGCCGATCTGGCCCTCGCTGTAGGCGATCTTCAGGTCGGTGAACTTGTTGAACAGCCCGCTCATCAGCCAGTCGACCATCGAGAAGCAGCAGTTGGCGAACGTGAGCGTCGAGCCGACAGCCGCGGGGGCGTCGGGTGACGTCGACGGCATCTTGGACCCCGAACCGATGTGCATGTTGATCGTGACCTTGGCCTCGTTGCATGCCTCGAAGAACGGCAGCCAGTAGCCGTCGGCATCGTGGATGCTGGGGAGCCCGAGGTTCGGCGGGATCTCACTGAAGCACACGGCGTGCACGCCACGCTCGGCGTTACGCCGCACCTCGGCCGCGGCGAGGACCGGGTCCCACAGCGGCACGATGATGAGCGGGATCAGCCGCCCGCCCGACGGAGCGCACCACTCGTCGACCATCCAGTCGTTGTACGCCTGCACGCACAGCAGGGCGAGCTCTCTGTCGGATGCCTCGGTGAAGGTCTGGCCGCAAAAGCGCGGCATCGTCGGAAAGCACAGTGACGCCTCGACATGGTTGATGTCCATGTCGGAGAGCCGGTCGGGAACCAGGAACGAGCCCGGCCGCATGTCGTCGTAGGTGATGCCCTTCAGGGTGATGTCCTCGCGAGCGAAACCGACAGCCGTGTCGAGGCGCAGTAGCGGCCGACGGAGGTCCTCGTAGAACCACCAGTCGACGGGGTCGCCGGGGTCGCCCGGTTCACCGGGGACCGCCGAGAACTTCCCTCCGATGAACTCCATCTCCTTGACCGGTGCTCGCACGATCCGTGGACCCACGTCGCGGTACTTGGCGGGGAGGCGGTCGGACCACACGGAGGCCGGCTCGATCACGTGATCGTCAACCGAAATGATCTTGGGGAGATCTCGCATAGGGTGAGGTTACTTACTTTCTGACGGTCCGTCAGATTCGGCTTCGGGGGTGGTTCACGAGTGGAGTTCACATCATTGATCTACGAGGCCGATGGCCCGGTTGCGTGGGTGACGTTGAATCGTCCCGATCGTCACAACTCCTTCGACGAGGTGCTGGCCGGGGAGTTGCAGAACCTGTGGCGCCACCTCCGCTACGACGATTCGATTCGGGCGATCGTGCTCACCGCCGCCGGCGACAAGGCGTTCTGCACCGGAATCGACCGCAACTGGTCGGTGGCGCAACCGACGAGCCCGTTCATGATCGACGACCCCGGCATGCTCCTCGGCCCGAAGACCGCTGATCTGTGGAAACCCGTCATCGCCGCGGTCAACGGCATGGCCTGCGGTGGGGCGTTCTACCTGCTCGGCGAAGTCGAGTCGATCGTTGCCGCCGACCACGCGACGTTCTTCGATCCGCACACCACCTACGGGATGGCGGCCAGCTACGAACCGATCCTGCTCTACGGGCAGCTGCCGTGGGGTGAGCTGTGTCGCCTGGCGCTGATGGGGAACCACGAACGCATGTCGGCAGCCCGGGCCCACCAGATCGGTTTCGTGCAGGACGTCGTTCCACTGGCCGAGCTCCGCACGGCCGCCGCTCGCATCGCGCACGCCATCGCGTCGCAACCGGCGGCTGCGGTCGAGGGCACCTTGCGATCGTTGTGGGCGGCCCGCCAGATGGCTCGCGCCCAGGCGCTCGCCATGGCTCCGCACCTCGTCACGCTCGGCAACACGCCGGAGGCCATGGCGCAGGGGCAAGCAGCGTTCGCCAGCGGCGTCCGCATCGAGCCCCACATCCGATGATCGACGTCGGCGTCGCCCTCCCGCAGATGGCCACCGGTCTCGACAGGGGCCGGTTCCGTGAATGGTGCGCCGGCATCGACGACGGTCCATTCGCCAGCATCTCCGCCGGTGAGCGGATCACGTTCCACAACCTCGAGGGCATCACCGCATGCGCCGCGGCGGCGGTGCTCACCAGTCGGGTCCGTGTGCTCGCCAACGTCATCGTGTTGCCGTGGCACCACACACCGTTGATCGCCAAACAGCTGGCCACAATCGACGTGCTGTCGGACGGTCGGCTCGATATTGCCGTCGGTGTCGGCGGCCGGGGCCAGGACTACCTCGCCCTCGGGGTGTCCGACAGCGGCCGCCATGAGCGTCTCGATCAGGCCGTTGCCGAGGTGCGGAGCCTCTGGGCCGGCGGGCTCGCGCCCGACGGGCAGCCCGTCGGGCCGGTGCCGGTGCAGGCCGGCGGGCCGAGGTTGCTGGCCTCCGCCATGGGACCCAAGTCGATGGCACGAGCGGCCCGGTGGGCCGACGGCGTCAGCGGCTTCAACCTGCTCGCCGACGCTGCCCAGATCGCCGAGTCATGTCGTGCGGCCGAGCGTGCGTGGTCCGACGCCGGCCGGGCTGATCGCCCCCGTCTCGTGACCGGTTCATTCGTGGCGCTCGGCGACGATGCGGAAACGACGCTGCGCGAGTTCGGGTACCGCTATCTCGAGGTCTTCTCCCCGGCACTGGCGCGTGGTCTCGCCGACGCAATGCCGCTGTTCACCGCCGATGCGCTGGCCGCGGCGCTGCTGGCGGCCGAAGCTGCTGGCTGTGACGAGTTCATCGTCGTGCCGGCCTCCAGCGACCCGGCCATGCTCACCGCGCTCGCCGACGTGTGCCGCTGATCCACCAGTTCGAACATCGGAGCACCGAGCTCAGAGACCCTCGAAGTCCTCTGTGGGGTCGTGGCCGCGGCGCGTCTCGGAGCAACGCAGCCTCACTATAGGTTGCTATACGTTTGTTGGATCTAGCAACGTATGGTGATGAGGTGCGCCGTGGTGCACCGTTGCTCGACGGCATTGTTGGCATCTCTGGTTGATCGGCACTTCGGATTCTGGCGTGGGACGACGCCCGAGGCGTCCGCGGACGCGCCAAACCCACCTGGGCAACCCTGTGACACCCGTTGACTACGCTAGATCGCGGCGAGCGCGATCCGAAGCCGGAGCCCACCGCATCCCTGTTCAGACACCCCGGAAGCCGGCGCGCTCTGACCTGCCCAGCACCACCCAACCCGCCCGCGGACGCGTACCACCCAACGGTCTTGAGAGCTAGCGTCACGTCGCATGGCTGAAGCGTTCATCGTCGATGCCGTCCGCTCACCTGTTGGCAAGCGCGGCGGTTCGTTGTCCACCATCCACCCGGCCGACCTCGGCGCGCACAGCATCTCGGCGCTGATGGATCGAACCGGCGTCGATCCGGGAGCTGTCGACGACGTCATCTTCGGCAACGTCGATTCGGTGGGGCCGCAGGCGGGGTGCATCGCCCGCACCTGCTGGCTGGCGGCCGGTCTGCCCGAGCACG
>JANPCI010000083.1:0-1902 GCA_031430875.1 Actinomycetes bacterium
CGACTACCACCGCGAAACCCTCGCCATGAAGTGCGACGGTCTGTCCGCCGACCAATGGTGCCGGCGATCGGTCCCACCGTCGAGCATGTCGCTCATCGGGCTCGTTCGGCACATGGCCGATGTCGAGCGCAACTGGTTCCAACGAGTGCTGTCGGGCCTCGGCGATGATCTCGCCGGCCCGATCTTCTACCAGCGCGTGGTCAACCCGGACGGTGACTTTGACGATGTCGACCCGACGACCGTCGAGGCGGACATCGCCACATGGCGTCGGGAGATCGCTGCGGCCGATGTGGTGATTGCCGGCATCGACCTCGACGACCGTCGTTCGTCCGCTCTGGGTAACGAATTCGATCTGCGCTGGGTGCTGATCCACATGATTGAGGAGTACGCCCGCCACAACGGCCACGCCGACTTGCTCCGCGAAGCCATTGACGGCACCACCGGCGACTGACAGCTACGGGAGCCAGGCGGGGCGGGCTGCTTCGTAGGTGTCAATTGCGTCGGCGTGGGTCAGGGTGATGCCGACGTCGTCCAACCCGTTGAGGAACCGGTGCTGCGTCTGCGGATCGATCGGGAACGGCTCGTCGATCCCGGCGGCCGGCACCTCGACCCGGAGCCGCTCCATGTCGACCACGATCTGCGTGTCGGCGTCGGCTTCGATCGCTGCCCAGATCGCCTCGACGATCGCCTCCGGCACTACGACCGGTACGAGGCCGTTCTTGGTGCAGTTGTTGCGGAAGATGTCGGAGAAGCTCGGCGCGATCACGGCGTCGAAGCCGTACTGCTGGATGGCCCACACGGCGTGTTCGCGTGATGATCCGACGCCGAAGGCCGGCCCGGCCACGATGATGTTCGCTTGGGTGTAGCGCTCGTCGTTGAGCACGAAGTCGCGGTCGTCGCGCCAGGTGGAGAACAGCCCCTTCTCGAAACCAGTGCGCTCGACGCGCTTGAGCCAGTCGGCGGGGATGATCTGGTCGGTGTCGACATCGGAGCGCTTCAGCGGCAGACCAGTGCCGGTGATGACGTGCACTGCCTTCATGACGATGCCCCTTCCAGATCGGCAGGCGTACAGAACGTTCCCTTGATCGCCGTTGCGGCGGCCACCTCGGGCGACACGAGGTGGGTGCGTCCGCCGCGACCCTGCCGGCCCTCGAAGTTTCGGTTGCTCGTGCTGGCCGCCCGTTCGCCGGGGGCCAACTTGTCGGGGTTCATGGCAAGGCACATCGAGCAGCCGGGCTCGCGCCAGTCGGCCCCGGCGGCGATGAACACTTGGTCGAGACCTTCGGCGATCGCCTGCGCTTTCACGGCATGGCTGCCGGGCACCACCATGACCCGCTTCACCGTGACGGTTCGACCCTGCATCACGGCAGCGGCGGCGCGGAGGTCCTCGATGCGGCTGTTGGTGCACGACCCGATGAACACGGTGTCGACAGCGACGTCGCGCATCGGCGTGCCCGGCTCGAGGCCCATGTACTCCAAGGCTCGTGCCACGGTTTCCCTGGTGGTCGGGTTGTCGTAGTCGTCGGGAGACGGCACCGCCGAGTCGATCGGGGCGACCTGGCCGGGGTTCGTGCCCCACGTGACGTGAGGGCGGATGGTCGATGCGTCGAGTACGACCTCTTTGTCCCAGTCGGCGCCGTCGTCGGAATGCAGCGTCGACCAGTCGACGATCGCGGCATCCCATGCTTCGCCGCTCGGCGCCTTGGCGCGGCCCTTCAGGTACTCGAACGTGGTGTCGTCGGGCGCGATCATTCCGGCTTTCGCGCCGGCCTCGATCGACATGTTGCACACCGTCATGCGGCCCTCCATCGACAATGCTCGGATCGCCGACCCGCGGTATTCGATCACGTGGCCGATGCCGCCGCCCGTGCCGATCTCGCCGAGGATCGCGAGGATCACATC
>JANPCI010000084.1:0-22465 GCA_031430875.1 Actinomycetes bacterium
GTGATCCGGCTGGCGGTCGAGCGGACCACCGCATGGGCAGCACGCGCCAAGGCCGCACACACGAGACCCGACCAGGCCCTGTTCGGCATCGTGCAGGGTGGCGTCAGCGACACGATGCGACGCGAGAGCGCCCAGCAGATCGTGGAGATCGGCTTCGATGGCTATGGCATCGGCGGGCTGTCGGTCGGAGAATCGCGTGCCGAGATGCTTCCGGCGCTGGCTGCTGCACTCGAGCACCTCCCGACTGACCGGCCCCGGTATCTGATGGGCGTGGGCGATCCGGCGTCGCTCGTCGAAGCGGTGGCGCTCGGTGTCGACCAGTTCGACTGTGTGATGCAAACGCGACTCGGCCGGCACGGCACGGCGCTCACCTCGACCGGACGGTTCCAGGCCAAGGCCGCCCGCAACTCCGAACTCGACGAACCGCTCGACCACAACTGCTCGTGCGACGTCTGCGCGCGTCACAGCCGCGGCTACATCCGCCATCTGCTTCAGGTTGGCGAGCCGACAGCATCACGCCTGCTGTCGATCCACAACGTGGCGTGGACGATCGAACTGATGGATCGGATGCGTGTTGCGATCACCGCTGGCACCTTCGACCAGCTGCGACGTTCCATCTTGGATGTGTGGAGTTGACGGGTGCAGCGTTGGAATGGCAGATAGGGTCTCCCGCCGTCATGACTGTGCAACTTTCGACCCTGATCGCTCAGGAATCCAACAGCGGGGGAGGCGGGGCCATCATCCAGCTCGGCATCCTGCTCTTGATTCCGTTTGCCATGTACTTCTTCCTGATTCGGCCGCAGCGCCGGCGGGCGAAGGAACAGCAGGATCTTCAGCGGTCGATTCAGGTCGGCGACGAAGTTGTCACGACGTCGGGGGTCTTCGGCACGATCACCGGTGAAGACGGTGACTCCCGGTTCTGGCTGGAGATCGACGACGATGTTCAGATCCGCATCGCCCGTGCGGCGATCTCTGGCAAGGCCAACCTCGACGGCGAACCCGCAGTTGTTGACGTGGACGAACCAGCGACGGCCGACGACGCCACCGCCGACAACGACTGAGTTCGTTTGATGCGTCGTCGTCTCTGGATCTCGATGATCGGCGTCGTGCTGATCGTGATTACCACGATCGGTTACAGCGTCGCGAGCGGCAACACCCCCATTCTCGGCCTCGACCTCCAGGGTGGCGTGTCGGTGATTCTTGCTCCTGTCGAGCCTGCCGACGAGTCGGATCTGATCGTCATTCGGGATCTGATCCGTGATGAACTGGAACGCCAAGGCATCGCCGAGCCCGATGTCCGTGTTCAGGGCCAAACGATCGTCGTCGACCTGCCAGGTGTTCGCGATCAGTCCGAAGCGCTCAGTGCGGTCGACGTTTCGGGCGTGGTCGAACTCCGGCCCGTGCTCAACTTCGCCGACTGTCCGGTGCCGGAAGGGACCACCCAGACCACGACCCCTCCGGCCAACGATGTCGAGGCCCCGACGACGGTTCCCACGGCACCCTCGGGATCCGTCGTCGAGCCTTCAGGACTGCGACGCCCGACCGCGCCGGTCGATACAGCGCCGACCGACACCGTCCCGACCGACACCGTCCCGACCGACGCTGTTCCGACTGACGCACCGATCATCGCCGCGCCGACGACGACCGGTGCGGAGTTGCTCCCGAGTCGTGATGGGTCGGTCGTCTGCGTCGGCCCCGCCCAGGGCACCGGCGAAGTGTTCGAGCGCGGTAGCGCGGAACTGACACTCGATCAGGGCTTCGGCGTCGCGGTGAACCTGCGTGGCGACGGCCAGGCCACGTGGAACAGCCTCGCCAGCCAGTGCTACAACGCCGAGCCAACGTGCCCGTCGACGCAGCCGGGTCTGCGCGGCCAGATCGCCATCGTGCTCGACAGTGTGGTGCAGTCGGCTCCGCAGGTGAACCAACCGAACTTCACCGACTCGGTGGCCATCACCGGTGACTTCAGCCGTGACGAGGGCTCTGAACTGGCGGCGGTACTGAACCGTGGCGCGTTCCCGGTCGAGGTGGTCGCGCAGGAGGCCAGGACGGTGTCGGCCTCGGCAGGCTCGGATGCGCTGCAGGCGGCGATCATTGCTGGGCTCGTCGGCGTGCTGTTCGTGCTGGTCCTCCTCGTGGCTTACTACCGTTCGCTGGCGATCGTCATCGTCGGCGGCATCATCGTGTGGGCCGGCATGGTGTACGCGATGGCGGCGCTCGTGTCGGGCTGGACCAACTACGCGCTGAGCCTGGCGGGCGTGACGGGAATCATCGTGGCCATCGGTGTCACCGTCGACACCTATGTCGTGTTCTTCGAGCGCATCAAGGACGAACTCCGCAGCGGACGCACCATCAAGAACGCCGCGCCCCGAAGCTTCAAGATGACGTGGCGGACGATCTGGTCGGCCGACGTCGTGTCGTTGATCGGTGCCCTCGTGCTGTTCTCGCTGAGCGTCGGTTCGGTGCGGGGCTTTGCGCTGTATCTCGGGCTCACCACCGTGTGCGACCTGCTCGTGTGCTACTTCTTCACTCGTCCGGCCGTGTTGCTGCTGGCCGGGACCAGACGGCTGGCCAAGCAGGAGAAGCTCCTCGGCATGAACGTGGCAACGGCATGACGCTCGAGACCGACATTGCGTCATCACGCTACGGCCGCCTGCTGCGGGGCCAGACCGCGATCGACTTCTACGGTCGACGACGGATCGGGCTCTACACGGCGATCATCATCGCGGTGATCACGATCGTCTCGCTCGTCGCCCAGGGACTGAACCTCGGGCTCGACTTCGAGGGAGGCAACGCATGGGACATCCCGGCGAGTGAGACCTTCGGCGTCGATGAGGCGGCCGACGTGCTGAGTGCGAACGATATCTCGACCACCGAATCTCGCATCCAGCTGCGGAGTTCGGAGAGCTCCGACGTCGTCACCGTCCAGGTCGAAGAGCTGGACACTGCTCGGGCTGCCGTGGTGACGGCGGACTTCGCGGACGCAGCGGGTGTCACGACACGGGACATCAGCTTTTCGTTCACCAGCTCCACGTGGGGTGCCGAAATCACCGAGAAGGCCATTCGTGCGCTGCTGGTCTTCTTCGTGGTCGTGTCGATCTTCATCGCCATCCGCTTCGAGTGGCGGATGGCAGTCTCCGCGCTCGTTGCCATGGTCAACGACGTCATTGCTGCTGTCGGTTTCTACTCGGTGTTCCAGTTCACGGTGACGCCTGCAACCGTCATCGCGTTCCTCACCATTCTTGGTTACTCCCTGTACGACACCATCGTGGTGTTCGACCGGGTGCAGGAGAACGAGGCCAAGTACGCATCGGTGCGGATGCCGTACGAGGACACCGTCAACATTTCGATGAACCAGGTGCTGATGCGCTCGTTGCTCACGAGCATGTCGTCGATCATCCCGGTCATCTCCGTGCTCGTGCTCGGCCAGCTCTTCGGGTCGGTGGCGTTCCAGGACTTCGCGCTCGCACTGCTCGTCGGCATGATCTCGGGTGTGTACTCCTCGATCTTCATCGCGACGCCGTTGCTGGCCTGGCTGAAGCGTGACACGGGTCGAAAGACGCGCCGTGAGCGACTCGTCGGCGAGGATCTCCGTCGAGCCGTCATGGGGTCCGGCGTGACCGGTCGGGTCCGCGAGGACAACTCCGGTGCCGCAACGATCGACGGTGCCGGCGCCGGTGGCGAGGGTGGAGACGGTGGCGACCCCGCTCTGGTGACGTCCGGTGTGGCCCAATCGGCCGATCGCTTGCTGACGCATCCGCCGCGCCCGCGCAAGAAGAAGCGTCACTGAAGCCCGGAGCCCGTTCCCATCGTGCCCATGGCTCGACCACGGCGGTATCCTGCGGCCATGGCAGGCGACTATGAGCCCCTTCGGAGCTTCGTTCGCGAGATCCACGACTATCCGACCGAGGGGATCACGTTTCGTGACATCACGCCGCTGCTCGGTGATGGCACCACGTTTGCTGCGGCCGTCAACGGCCTGGTCGATGAATTTTCCGACCTGACGATCGACCGAGTCGTCGGTGTCGAAGCTCGAGGCTTCATCTTCGCCTCAGCGGTTGCGTACCGCATCGGTGCCGGCCTGGTGCCGGTTCGCAAAGCTGGAAAGCTGCCCTGGGCGGTCGTGCGCGAGGAATACGAGTTGGAGTACGGCACCGACAAGCTCGAGATCCACCGTGACGCGATTCATCCGGGCGAACGGATCCTGATCATCGACGACGTACTCGCCACCGGCGGAACGGCCGCCGCGACGGCGCGACTGGTCGAAACGCTCGGTGGTGTGATCGCCGGGCTCGGCTTTGTCATCGAACTCGACGACCTGGGAGGGCGCGCCCAGGTGGGTGAGCGAACCGTGAGGTCGCTGCTTCACTTCTGAGGCCGGCAGATCATGGGGACGGTCGATCGAGTACTTCCCTGGAGGCGACAGCACGTCGAGGTCGCGAACTCTGAGCTGACGCCACTGTTGGCGTCGTATCGGCGCCGGCACCCCAAGGCGCCGGTGGCAACGATCAGCAGGGCCTATCGGGTCGCCGCTGATGCTCATCAGTCGCAGATGCGTTCGAGCGGCGAGAGCTACATCAACCATCCCCTCGCGGTGGCCCAGATCGTGGCCGACATCGGCCTCGACGAAATCTCGGTGACAGCGGCCCTTCTGCACGATGCCGTAGAGGACACCGAGATCACCGTCGCCGATGTCGAGCGTGACTTCGGCCCCGAAGTGGCCGCGATCGTCGACGGGGTGACGAAGCTCGAACGGATCCGCTTCGATTCACGCGAGGAACAGCAGGCGGCGAGCATGCGCAAGATGCTGGTGGCGATGGCCAAGGACCTGCGCGTCCTCGTCATCAAGCTGGCCGACCGCCTGCACAACATGCGCACGATTGCATCCATGCCGCTCGAGAAGCAACAGCGAATCGCCCAGGAGACTCTCGACATCTACGCACCGCTGGCCCACCGCCTCGGTATGCAGGAAATGAAGCAGCAGCTCGAGGATCTGGCATTCGCATCGCTGCACCCCAAGCGCTTCGCCGAACTCGATCATCTGGTGAGCAGCCGGACTCCGGAACGGGACATCTATCTGGCCAAGACGCTCGCCGAAGTCAGAGCGCGACTCGACGAGTTGGGCATCCACGCCGAAGTCACGGGCCGCGGCAAGCACCTGTGGAGCATCTACGAAAAAATGGTGGTGAAGGGTCGCGAGTTCGACGAAATCTTCGACCTCATTGCGATCAGGGTCGTCGTCGACTCGATGAAGGACTGCTACGCCGCACTCGGATCGATCCACGGCCGGTGGCGCCCGGTGGTGGGACGGTTCAAGGACTACATCGCGATGCCGAAGTTCAACCTGTACCAGAGCCTGCACACCACGGTGATCGGGCCTGCCGGCAAGCCGATCGAAGTGCAGATACGTACCGTCGAAATGCACCAGCGCGCCGAATGGGGCGTCGCTGCGCACTGGGCGTACAAGGAGGGCACCGACAAGCCTGCTGATGTCGATTGGCTGATCCGCATCATCGACTGGCAGGAGGAGATCTCCGATCCGGCCCAGTTCATGCAGAGTCTGAAGACCGATCTGGAGCAGGGGGAGGTGTTCGTGTTCACGCCCAAGGGACGCGTCATCACGCTGCCGGTCGGCTCCACCACCGTCGACTTCGCGTACGGCGTGCACACCGAGGTCGGACACGCCTGCATTGGCGCCAAGGTCAACGGTCGGCTCGTGTCGCTCGACCACGTGTTGGCCAGCGGCGACAACGTCGAAATCTTCACCTCCAAGGTCGAAACCGCCGGGCCGTCGCAGGACTGGCTCACGTTCGTCGCCTCGCCACGGGCACGCAACAAGATCCGTCAATGGTTCAGCCGTGAGCGTCGCGTCGACATGGTCGAGGCCGGTCGTGACGATCTCACCTCCGAGCTTCGGCGCGAACGGCTGCCGGTGCAGCAGGTGTGGAAGTCGGCCCAGTTGCGCGATGTCGTCAACGAGCTGAGTTACGTCGACCTCGACGCCCTGCTCGCCGCGATTGGTGAGCACCGCGTGTCGGCGAAGTCGGTCGCCCAACGCATTGCCAAGGGCTTCCGATCGGGCGGCGAAGACGATCAGACGCCTGCCACCATCAGCTCCCCGCGCCGAGAAAGCGCTGATGGAGGACGTTCGCGCGTCGGGATTCACGTCGAGGGGCTCGACGATGTACTCGTACGGCTGGCGAACTGCTGTACGCCGATGCCGGGCGACGGGATCATCGGCTTCGTCACGCGCGGCCGCGGCGTGAGCGTGCACCGTTCCGACTGCTCGAACGCCGTGTCGCTCATGTCCGAGCAGGCGACTCGCATGATCGATGTCGAGTGGGACGGTCAGGAACAGCGCGGCGCAACCTTTGTCGCCGGGGTGGAAGTGGTGGCCCTGGATCGATCACGCCTGCTGCGTGACGTCACGAATGCCTTGGCCGACCATCAGGTCAACATCCTGTCGTGTCAGACCGTGACCGGTACCGACCGCGTCGCCAAGATGCGCTTCGAGTTCGAGTTTGCCAACCCCGGCTATCTCGAAGCGGTGATCCGCACGATCAAGGGCGTCGACTCGGTGTACGACGCATATCGCCTGATCCCGGGCGCAGCCACCCCGGTAGCCTGACGCGCCGTGCCAGCGTTCCAGACCAGTCCCGGCATGCGGGACATCCTGCCGCCCGAGAGCGGGCGTTGGCGCCGATTCACCGACGTCTTCGTCGACGTGGTCGAACGTGCCGGATACCAACAGATCATGACGCCGCTGCTCGAGGACATGGGAGTCTTCACCCGGATCGGTGATGCCACCGATGTGGTCACCAAGGAGATGTACGACTTCGTCGACAAGGGCGAGCGCCACATCGCCCTGCGCCCGGAAATGACGGCGAGCGTGTGCCGTGCATTTGCCGAGCACCGACCGACGGCGCCGTGGAAGGTGTTCTATTCCGGCTCGAACTTCCGCTACGAGAAGCCGCAACGCGGCCGGTATCGCCAGTTCGATCAGGTCGGCATCGAGGTGCTCGGCGCCGACGATGCGCTGCTCGACGTCGAGGTCATCGCGCTGGCATGGGAGTTCTACGCCCGCTTGGGTCTGCG
This sequence comes from Actinomycetes bacterium, assembly GCA_031430875.1. Lineage (GTDB taxonomy): Bacteria > Actinomycetota > Acidimicrobiia > Acidimicrobiales > Ilumatobacteraceae > Sva-07. The sequence goes on from JANPCI010000084.1 coordinate 7,093, forward strand.
CCAGGTGAAGCTCCTCGTCAACAGCCTGGGCGAGCCCGACGACCGGGCCCGATACGTCGAGGCGCTGCGCCGGTACTTCACGGCTGTCGGCGACCAACTGAGTGAACAGTCGCGAGCCACGCTCGATCGCAACCCGCTCCGGGTGCTCGACTCCAAGCGTGAGCACGACCAGGCGCTCATCGCGGCTGCCCCTCAGATCAGCGAGTTCCACAGCGCTGACGCAGCAGCTCACTTTGCGATGGTGCTCGACGGGCTACGGGCGCTCGACATCGCGTTCACGATCGAACCGAAACTCGTCCGCGGGCTCGATTACTACCGGCGGACGATCTTCGAGTTCCAGGGCGGCACGCTCGACTCGGCGCAGAACGCGCTCGGTGGTGGCGGTCGGTATGACGGTCTCGTCGAGGCGCTCGGCGGGCCCGCCACGCCGGGGATCGGGTTCGCGCTCGGTGTGGACCGAACGCTGATCGCCTGTGACGACGAGGGCGTGTTCGTCGCCGAACCTGTCGAGCTCGATGCGTTCGTCGTCGATGTCACCGGCGGACTCCAAGCTGTCGCCATCACCGCGGAGCTGCGCGCCGCAGGGTTCGCCGCTGATCGGGCGTACGACAACCGTTCGATGAAGGCCCAGATGAAGCTTGCCAATCGCAGCGGTGCCCGATTCGCCGTGATCATCGGCGACGACGAACTCGCGGCCGGCACCGTCGTCGTCAAGCCAATGCATGGCGAGGGCGAGCAGATTGCCATCGCCCGATCGGAAATTGCCACTCACCTCGCTGTCCACTCCAACCAGAATTGAATCGAACCATGAGCGACCACACCACCTCCTCCAGCGCTACGAGCATGCGTACCCATTTGTGCGGCGAGCTGCGCAGCGACCACATCGGCCAGACGGTCAACGTCTGCGGCTGGGTCGGGCGTCGCCGCGAGCACGGCGAGCACCTTGCGTTCGTCGACCTGCGTGACCATTCGGGCATCATCCAGTGCGTCATCAACGACGACGTCGACGTGCGCAGCGAGTACGTGCTGCGGATCACCGGCGTCGTGCGTCAGCGTCCCGAGGGCACAGTCAACGAAGGCCTGCCGACCGGTCAGGTGGAGATCGGCGACTGCCAGGTCGAGATCCTGCGCCAGGCCACACCGCCGCCATTCCCGATCGATGCTCGCGCCGACGACGTCGACGAGAACGTCCGCCTCCAGCATCGCTACCTCGACCTGCGTCGCGAACGGATGCAGAAGAACCTGCGGGTTCGTTCGAAAATCAATGCCGCAGTGCGCAGCGCCATGGACGCGCAGGGTTTCGTCGAAGTCGAGACGCCGATGCTGGTGCCGTCGACTCCCGAAGGGGCCCGCGAGTTTCTCGTTCCGTCGCGCAAGGAGCCAGGCTCGTTCTATGCGCTGCCACAATCGCCGCAGCTGTTCAAGCAGCTGCTGATGGTGGCCGGCGTCGACCGCTACTACCAGATGGCGCGATGCCTGCGTGACGAGGATCTCCGCGCCGATCGCCAATACGAGTTCATGCAGCTCGACATGGAGATGAGCTTCGTCACCCAGGACGACGTGCTCGACGCCGTCAGCGAGGCTGTGCTCGATGCAGCCGAGGCGGCCACGGGAGAGCGGCCACAGCCGATCGAACGAATCACGTGGCGCGAAGCGATGGATCGTTTCGGCATCGACAAGCCCGACATGCGCTTCGGGCTGGAGTTGACGGAATTGACGCCCATCTTCGCCGCCACGGAGTTCAAGGCGTTCGCCGGGGCCGACGCCATCAAGGGCATCAAGGTGCCCGGCGGCGCCGACGAGTACGGCCGCAATCAGCTCGACAAGCTCACCGATCGGGCGAAGTCGCTCGGCGCCAAGGGGCTCGTGTGGATGAAAACGACCACGGACGGCTTCGACTCGCCCGTGGCCAAATTCCTCTCCGACGATGAAGCCGCGAGCCTGCGTTCGGCCATGGATGCCCAAGCCGGCGACCTGATCCTGATCGTTGCCGACGAGTGGACGACCACGTGCGAGGTGCTCGGCACCCTGCGTAACGACATCGGTCGCCCGCCCGTGCACGAGGGCCCGTACCGCTACGTCTGGGTCGTGGAGTTCCCGCTGTTCGTGGGCGTCGACAAGGAGTCAGGGCGCCCGAAGCCCGGGCATCACCCGTTCACCCGGCCGCATCCCGACGACGTCGACATGATCGAGTCCGATCCGCTGGCAGTTCGGTCGATCGCGTACGACCTCGTGCTCAACGGCTGGGAGCTCGGCTCCGGATCGATCCGAATCCACGAGGCCGACCTCCAGCGGCGTGTGTTCCATGCCCTCGGGATCTCCGACGACGAAGCCGAGCGCAAGTTCGGGTTCTTCCTCAACCCCTTCGACTACGGCGCCCCGCCCCACGGTGGGTTTGCGTTCGGCCTTGACCGCCTCGTTGCGATCCTGGCGGGCGAGGAGAACATCCGCGAGGTCATCGCCTTCCCCAAGACCCAGTCGGGCACCGATCCGATGACCAACTCGCCGATCCCGGGCGATCCGAAGGCGATGGCCGAGCTCGGCCTCAAGATCCTTCCCCCCGCCACCTGACGCCGCGCTCCACCCAGCGATAAGTGTCGGCGCGCACGGGTCGCGCTGAGACTCATCGCTCGGGACCACGGCGTGACAGGATCGAGCCATGAGTTTTGACACCGAGATCACTCGTGACGGCGCGACGCTGGTCGGGCCGCTGCGAGCGCCGGCGCAGATGCTGGCCGAGCAGGAGTACGCCGGCCACACGAGCGTGCACGACGGCGAGACCGCCGCGAAGCTCGGCCTCGCCGGCGCGCCGATCGAAGGGCCGACCCACTTCAGCCAGATCGACCCACTGGCCGTCGAACGCTGGGGCCAGGAGTGGTTCGAGCGAGGCTGCGTCAGCTCGCACTTCTTGAACATGGTGGTGGAGGGCGAACAGGTTCGCGCCGCCCTCGAGCCAATCACGTCCACCCTGGCGCGCATCGGCGCCGAGAAGGCTGATGGCACGCCGGTGCTCACCGGAACGGCAACGATCGGGCGCGACGACATCACCGAGTTGGACGAGCGCCGTCAACGGGCGCTCGCCGACCCCGGCACGCTCTACATCGTCGACCAGCTGGAGCTGGGGATGAGCATCGCGGTCGACGAGGCCGTCACGATGGGCTTCGACGACCACAACGGGAGCCTCTATCCCTTCACGCTGGCGCAGAAGCTCGCAACGATCACCGAGCCCTCGTCGTGGTATCTGGACGACGGTGACAGCCCGTGGGGCCGTCCTGTTGTGCCGACGGAGATGCTCAGCGTCATCGCACACCAGTCGAACGCCCACTTTCCGGTACGGGGCCCGGCGATCGGGCTCTTCATCGACCTCGAAGTCCGCTTCGTCGATGGCCCGGTGTTCGTCGGACAGCCCTACGTCGTCGAACACACGCTCGTCGGAATCAGCCAGAGCAAGCGGGTCGAGTCGTATTGGACCGAATCGACCCTGACTGACGCCGAGACGGGGATCCATGCGGCGACGGTTCTGCTCCACCAGGGCGTGTTCAAGGCGTCGTACGCCGACTATCCCGCCGCCGATCCGCTCGAGCGCTGAGCGTCAGCGTTCCTCGGGGTACACGACGCCGAGTTGGGCGCGGATGTCGTCGAGGAGCTCCATGGTCGACACGGTGGTGGCGAGTGAGATCACATCGCTCTCACGATGCCCGCCGCGGATGCGCTCCATTGCGTGCTGTGCTTCATGGGCAAGGCCGTGGTTGGGCATGTCGACGTGCACCGGATCCTCACCGGCGATGCGGACCGTAAAGCCCGAGGGGAACCAGAACGGCGCGTCGACGTCGATGCGGCCCAACGTGCCGTAGACCGAGGCACGCAAGCTCGTTGGCATGTCGAGCGAGGTGTGGAACACTCCGATCGCCCCACCCGAGAACGAAACCACGCCGCCGACGGTGGCGTCGACGCCGGTCTCGCCGAGCGTGCCGATCACCTTGGCTTCCACGGGGTCGCCGGCGAGAAAGCGGGCGAACGTGACCGGGTAGATGCCGACGTCGAGCATCGCGCCGCCGGCGAGGTCGGCGCGGCGATGACGCCCGTCGGGATCGAAGACCGGAATACCGAAGTTGGCCTCCACCACCTTCAACTCGCCGATCTCGCCATCGAGCACCCGCTGGCGGACTTCGACCACGGCCGGAATGAACCAGGTCCACATCGCTTCCATCAGGAAGCGGTCGTTGCGGTGAGCGGCCTCGACCATCTCGCGCGCCTGGGCAGCGTTGAGTGCGAACGCCTTCTCGCACAGGACGTGTTTGCCGGCGTCGAGCGCGCCAATCGTCATTGCATGGTGATGGCTGTGCGGCGAGGCGATGTACACGATGTCGACGTCGGCGTCGTTGAAGAGCGCCTCGTACGTGTCATGCGCGTGCGGGATCTCGAAACGGGCAGCGAAGCTGTCAGCGGCTTGCTGGGTCCGTGATCCCACGGCGGTGATCCGGGCATCGGGAAGCGTCACCAGGGCGTCGCACATGGCGGCGGCGATACCGCCAGTTGCGGCGATACCCCAACGAAGGGGTTCGTGTTCGGTCATGGCCGGACCGTAGCAACCTCACGGTGCTCCGGTAACGCTGTCACAGCCCCTGCGTATGGTGAGCGGCGACCGACTCCTCCCGCTGGAAGCAACAAGAAGGAGAGAGAGACATGAATGAATCAGATGCAATCGACACGCTCGCAAACGTCGCAGTGCTGCGCGGCGCGGTGCGCGGCGACCCGGTGACCCGGGTACTGCCGTCGGGTGGCGTCGTGGTGCAGTTCGACGTGTCCACGACCGTGAGGTTTCGAGGCACGGTCTCGAACACGTCGGTACCGGTGGCGTGGGCCGATCCGTCGAGTGCGTCGATGGCAGGACTCGTCGATGGCAACGAGCTCGTTGTCGTCGGAACGGTGCAGCGACGTTTCTTCCGGGTCGGTGGCGCCACTCAGAGCCGTACCGAGGTGGTGGCCGAGTCGGTCATCCCGGCCCGACGTCGCAAGCAGGTCGACGCCGCGCTCGACGCGGTCCTCGATCGCCTCTGCCCTTCGTGACGTGCCCCTCCTGACTGTGCCCGTCGCGAAGGGCCGGGTCAAACGAGGCTGCGGATGACGAGGCCTGTTCGCAGCTTCGGCGTGAAGAACGTCGACTTGGGCGGCATGAGGGCGCCTTCACGGGCGGTCCGCTGGATCTCGGCGACGCTCACCGGTCGGATCAGTACCGCAGCGACGCAGGCACCGGACGTGACCGCTTCGACGACCAGGTCCACGCCATGCTGATAGGCGACACGATGGACGAGGTCGCCGAGTGCACTCTCGAGCCATGCCCCGTCGAGTGCTCGCACCGAGTCGAAGGCCCCGGGCCGGGGTGAGAGCCATTGTGCCGAACCATCCGCAGCGACGAGGCAGAGCACCCCCTGGGCATCCATCGCCGCAAGGGTGTCCACGCCGACGACGCCGCCATCGGAGCGTTCGAACACCACATCGAGCGCGGCCGTCAAGTCCTCGAATGTCACATCGTGATAGAGCCGATGGATTGCCTCGACCGACAACTGATCGGCCACGAGTTCGTTGACGAACGCCAGCGTCTCGTCGGCAGGCGACGGCTGGTTGCTGTTGCCTGCGCGAACCTCGTCGCGGTAGGTACGACTGATGCCGTACCGATGATGGCCATCGGCAATGAGGACATCGTCGGTGGCGATCAGCGCAGCAATCGCTTCGACACGCGCTGGATCCGATACTCGTTCGATCACGTGCTCGACGCCGTCGACGGTCACCGAACCCAGCGGTTCACCCGGCTCGGCGAGCAGATCAGTCAACCCTGTGGCGAGCGACAGCCCCCACACGGGCGACATGTTGGCCTGCGTGGCTCTCGTGAGATCGAGTCGATCAGTCGAGGCCTTGGGAGTCACCCGCTCGTGGGGGAGCACCCCACCGGCTCCCTCGTCGACGACTTCGAGACCGCCGAGCACACCGGCAATGTCGCGAGCCGTGCCTGTGGAGTCGGTGAACCGCATGCGGTAGATCGTGAACGTCGCGACGTCGTCGTAGTCCATGACGCCGGCGTCGATCCACTCGTTGAGCGTGGTTGCGGCGTTGATGTACCGGTTGGGGCCCTCAGACTCCGCAGGCACGTCGACGTGGGTGATGTTGAATCGACTTCGCGAGCGCAGCTCATCGAGGTCCGCAGCGGACAGCACATCGTACGGCGGGGCGATGAGATCGTCGATCGTGCGGTCGCAGTAGCGCAGGGCGGGGAATGGAGTGAATCGCGGCACAACGACAGGATGCCATCGTTGACCTCCCCGACTGCAACGATCGCCGATGTGCGACAGGGAACTGAGGGATGGGACCACATCGACACGGTCCTCTGCGACCTCGATGGCGTGGTGTGGCTCGCCCATGAGGCGATCGCCGGATCGGTCGATGCAATCGCCCTACTACGCGCATCAGGACGGCGGGTGATGTTCGTCACCAACAACTCCGCGGCCGTGCGAGCACAACATGAGGCCGCACTCGCTGCGATCGGAATTCCGGCGGTGGGGGATGTGGTGAGTTCGGCAATGGCGGCGGCGCTGCTGGTGCAGCCGGGCGACCGGGTGCTGGTCGCCGGTGGTCCCGGCGTCGTCGAGGCGCTCGATGAGCGAGGGGTTGACGCGGTCGTCAACAACGGGCAGGGGAGCCCCCTCGGCTTCGATGCAGTCGTCGTCGGGTTGCACCGTGATTTCGACTTCGACCGCTTGGCGGTGGCGTCCGCAGCGGTACGCGCCGGTGCCCGACTCATCGGCACGAACACTGACGCGACGTATCCGACACCGACGGGCCTCCAGCCCGGCGGTGGCTCGATCCTCGCCGCGATCGCCACCGCCGCCGGCGTCGAGCCCGTGATCGGCGGCAAGCCCCACGAACCCATGGCCGACCTGATTGCCCGGATGCTTTCGACGCCCGAGCGGGCGTTCGATCCGACCTGTGCCGTGATGGTCGGCGACCGTGCGGAGACGGACGGGATGTTCGCGCGGCGCCTCGGGTGCCCCTTTGCGCTCGTTCGCTCAGGGGTGTCGCAACCCGGAATGCGGATCGACGACGACATCGTGGTCGATCTCGACCTGGCCGATCTCGCATCGGTCGCTCGCTGTCTCGTTTCGACCGCTGACGAGGCGCAGTAGTCTGAACGTATGGCAAAAAACACATTGCAACGACTGGTCGACGCAGGCGTCGAGTTCAGTGACATTTCACGTAAGCAGGCCGAGTCGATCGTTCAGTCGATGGTCAACGCAGGCGAGGTTCGTCGGAGCGACGCGGAGAAGGCGGTCCAGACGCTTCTCGATCGTGGTCGTGAGACCTCTGAAAACATGCAGCGCGAGTTCTCCAAGCAGATGAACTGGCTGTCGGAACGCTTCGACGAACTCGAAGACCGCTTCGAGGAGCTCGCGGAGAAGATTGCCGAACGTGTGAACAGTGCGTCACCGGCGAAGAAGGCTCCGGCCAAGAAGGCTCCGGCCAAGAAGGCTCCCGCCAAGAAGGCTCCGGCCAAGAAGGCGCCAGCGAAGAAGGCTCCGGCCAAGAAGGCGCCAGCGAAGAAGGCTCCGGCCAAGAAGGCGCCAGCGAAGAAGGCTCCGGCCAAGAAGGCCGCAGCTCCGAGCACGCCCGCCGGCTGATCATCCGTGGCGGCCCGTCGACGACTCGACGCCGAACTCGTTCGACGTGAGCTGACGGCGAGCCGCACCGAAGCACAACACCTCATCGCCGCGCATCGAGTGCTGGTGAACGGCGCAGTTGCCGACAAGGCATCTCGCCAGGTTGCAGTTGCCGATGCCGTCGTGATCGACGGCCCTCCGGCCAGATTCGTCGGGCGTGGCGCCGAGAAGCTCGATCACGCGCTTGCCACCTTCGACATCGTCGTGACCGGTCTGCGGGCGCTCGACGTGGGTGCGTCCACGGGCGGGTTCACCGACTGCCTCCTCCAACGAGGTGCTGCACATGTGGTCGCACTCGACGTCGGGCACGGCCAGTTGCATGAGCGTCTTCGCGCCGACCCTCGGGTCACCAATCTCGAACGATGCAACCTGCGCCACGCCGACCTCGACACCATTGGCGGACCCGTCGAGGTTGTGGTCGGCGATCTGTCGTTCATCTCGCTGCGGCTGGTGATCCCAACCCTCACGTGTCTGTGCCAACCTGGGTCACCGATGGTCCTGCTCGTCAAGCCGCAATTCGAAGCCGGTCGGCAGGAAGTCGACAAGGGGCGTGGGGTGATCACCGATCCCGCCATTCATGAACGGGTGCGCGCCGAGATCGCCGACGCCCTGCATGTCGTCGGCTGCGACATCGTCGGTTGGACGACCTCGCCCATCACGGGAGCTGACGGCAACGTCGAGTTCCTCGTCCACGCACGGACGACGGCCGCATGATGCAGGCCATCGCCCTCGTGGCCCATCACGAACGATCCTCCGCTCGCCGGTATGCCCTCGAGGCGCAAATGTGGTGTCGTGACCACGGCATCGAGTTCTGGATGCCCGTTGAGGATGCTGCCGCTCTCGATCTCGCTGACGCCGCGAGCGATCGGCCGATTGGCGAGGCCGACCTCGTCTTGAGCCTCGGTGGCGATGGAACCATGCTCCGCTCCGTCCGCCTGCTCGAAGGAGCAGCGGTGCCCCTGCTTGGCCTGAACCTGGGGTCGCTCGGCTATCTCACCGAGGTCGAACCTGATCGCCTCGATGAGGCCCTGACGAAGATCGCCGCCGGCGCCGCCGCCGGCGGTTGGCACCTCGATGAACGGATGATGCTCGACGTGGCGGTCAACGGGGTCGGCGTCGGGCGAGCACTCAACGAGGCAGTCGTCGAGAAGGCCGAGTCGGGGCACACGATTCGTCTGCTGGCGCGTATCGACGGCGAACCCTTCACCTACTACGCGGCCGACGGACTCATCGTGGCGACGCCGACGGGGTCGACGGCCTACTCGCTCTCTGCGCGCGGTCCGATCGTGTCGCCGCGCCACCGGGCGATGCTCCTCACGCCGGTGTCGCCCCACATGCTTTTCGATCGCACACTCGTCCTCGATCCCTCCGAGGTGGTCGAGATCGAGGTGTCGGGTCATCGGCTCGCGGAGCTCAACCTCGATGGGCACGCGGCGGGATCCCTCGATGACGGCGATGTCGTGCGGTGTGCACCCTCCGACGCAACGGCCAACTTCGTGCGCTTCGGCGGTGAGCGGTACCACCAGATCCTGAAAGCCAAGTTCGGCTTGGCCGACCGATAGTAGGCGTCAGCGGTCACGGTTGTGACTTGGCCGATCGCGCGCAGATCTCTGGACAACGGTGACTGGAGGCGAAAGGGTGTAGGCGGGCGGTCAATGGGGGCGTCCGGACGACCTTGGAGGGCGTATGGGCTCTGTTGATGTTTTTGGTGGGCATGGTCGATTGTGGAGGTCGCGGTGGGCGGCCATCGGTGCGGCCGTAGCGGTGACGTTGGGTGGTGGCGGGTTGTTCGCGGTGCAGGCGGCGACGAGTGCGCCGTCATCGGTGGTGACGATCGACCCCGTACGTATTCTCGATACGCGTGACCCGGTGAACATCGGTCTGCCAGGGCCGTTCGTGTCCGCGGTCTCACAGAAACTCCAGGTAACCGGTGCAGCAGTGCCGGCCGGAGCAACAGGTGTGCTGTTGAACGTCACAGTTGTAACGCCGACCGCGAACGGGTTCTTGTCGGTGCGTCCTGGTGACGCGGCGGGTGCGCCGTCGACGTCGTCGTTGAATTTCAACGCCGGCGATCTGATCCCGAACTCAGTGCAGGTCGGGTTGCCGACCGCGGGAGCGAACGCCGGAAAGATCGACATCACCTACGACGCCTACGGAGCCACCGGACCGACGACGGACGTGCTGATCGACGTCGTCGGCTACACGCTCCCCGGGGCGCGTGGACCGAGTAGTGCGTACTACGTCTTCAACAACGACACCGGCGTCAACGCCAAGACGGTCAGCCTCGTGCTTCCCCCCGGCCGCTACACGGTCACGGGTTCGATGTATGCATTCAACCGAAGCACCACGGACAGGGTTGATGCAGGCTGCAATCTCAGCTCCCCAGCCGACGGGGCCCACTACGGGGCTGCCGCACTGAGCCTCGGGAGTGGCTTTACGCCTGGGACGCTGCAGGCCCAGACGGTTCTGGACCTTCCGAGCGGAGGCACGGTGAACCTGGTCTGTCAGAGGTCTAGCGTCACCGGAAACACCGATCTCTATCAGGCGCGGATTCTGGCGACCCAGGTCGACACGTTGAACTAGGCAAGCCCGTTCCAGGTCGCCGAAGACATACTGTTGGACGATGCCACTTTGCCAATTCGCTGACCGACTCGTCGTGCTCAGTAGGAGAGGTGCCGGACAAGAGGCCGATCGCTGATGCTGACCGAACTGCATATCGAGAACCTCGGCGTCATCGAGCGGATCGAGATCATGCTCGACCCGGGTCTGACGGCGGTTACGGGCGAGACCGGGGCGGGCAAGACCATGCTCGTCGAGGCGATTGAGCTGCTCGTGGGGGGACGAGCCGACGCCTCGATGGTTCGCCACGGGGCCGACGAGGCGCGAATCGACGGACGCCTCATCACACCTGACGGCAGCGAGATGGTGCTCACGAGGGTGATCCCGACGACTGGCCGATCCCGGGCGTATGTCAACGGTCGGCTTGCCGCCGTTGCCTCGCTCGCCGAGGCGGCCGCCGACGCCGTCGACCTGCACGGCCAACACGCCCACCAATCGCTGCTGTCTGTGGCCACCCAGCGCGCCGCACTCGACGAATACGGCGCCGTCGATCTCGAACCGCTACGCGCGGCGCGGGCGCGACTGACCGAGATCGACGCGGAATTGGCAGCGCTCGGAGGTGACGAGCGCGCCCGAGCGAGAGAGATCGATCTGTTGCGATTCCAGGTCGATGAACTCGACGCAGCTGACGTCGTCGACGCCGGAGAGGATGAGCGCCTCGACGCCGAGGAATCGGTGCTGGCCGATGCGACAGCTCACCTCGACGCCGCGTCGGCTGTCGTGGCATCGATGTCCGACGACGGGGGAGCCCACGACGCCATCGCCACCGCGCTCGGCGCGATTGACGGACGCTCCCCGTTCGCGCAGCAGGCAGTACGCCTTCGAGATGTTCTGGCTGAACTCGACGACCTGGTCGCAGAGGTGCGCGCCACGGGCGAGCACATCGACGAGTCACCGGAGCGTTTGGCCGAGATTCGCGAACGTCGCCAGGTACTCAAGAACCTGCGGCGCAAGTACGGAGACGATCTGGCGGCAGTGATGGTATTCCATGCCGAGTCCGCCGATCGTCTCGCGGAGCTCGAACAGTTCGACGAGCGCGCCGCGGAGCTCGACCGGGCGCGCCAGACCGCACTCGCAGCGGAACTGGTTGCTGCCGAGGCAGTGGGACGGCGACGGCGCGAGGTGGGTCCGCTCCTTGCGTCGGCGGTCGAGATCGAACTGCGGCGCTTGGCGATGCCGCACGTGTCGGTCGGCGTCGAGATCGGCGATCATCCTGACGATCACCCTGGCGATCGGATCCAATTTCTGCTGGCGGCGAACCCTGGTTCGCCCCTCTTGCCGCTCACCCGGGTGGCCTCAGGTGGCGAACTTGCCAGAGCGATGCTGGCACTGCGACTCGTGCTCTCTCATGCCCCAGGGCGATCCGAGGATGGTCGCACGCTGGTCTTCGACGAGGTCGATGCCGGCGTCGGCGGCGCTGCTGCCGATGCGATCGGCAACGCGTTGGCGCAATTGGGCCGATCTCACCAGGTGCTCGTTGTCACGCACCTCGCCCAGGTGGCGGCTGCAGCCGACGAACAGATCGCCGTCACGAAGACGGTGCGCGACGGTGAAACGTTCGCCCTCGCGGCGCCCATCAACGGCGAGCATCGCGTGGCTGAGATCGCGCGGATGCTGTCGGGTTCAACGACCGACTCTGCCCTCGATCATGCTCGCGAGCTCCTCAACCGCTGATCGCGGTGTTGTGGGCAGCCGGTCGGCCGGTTCCGACCGGGAATGATTCGTGGGATTCCACGGCGAGGGCGTCGAGCGGGGTATGGTGATTTCCCGTCATGGTGTCGTGCGGACATCGGGAGTCGAGACGATCAAGACGGAGGGATTGGCAGATGCCGAAGCACATTTTTGTGACAGGAGGCGTTGCCAGCTCGCTTGGCAAGGGCCTGACTGCGTCGTCGCTCGGCCGGCTGCTCAAGCTGCGGGGACTGCGGGTCACCCTCCAGAAGCTCGACCCGTACATCAACATCGATCCCGGCACGATGAATCCGTTCGAACACGGCGAGGTGTTCGTGACCGATGACGGCGGTGAGACCGACCTCGACCTCGGCCACTACGAGCGATTCATCGACGAGACCCTGTCGCGCAACTCCAACGCCACCACCGGCTCGATCTATCAGGCAGTACTCGCGGCCGAACGCCGTGGCGACTACCTCGGCAAGACCGTTCAGGTGATCCCGCACATCACCGACGAGATCAAGCGTCGCGTCCAGCGGGTGGCTCACGACGACGTCGATGTGGTGATCACCGAGGTGGGCGGAACCGTCGGCGACATTGAAATCCTGCCGTTCCTCGAAGCGATTCGACAGTTCCGCAACATGGTCGGACGCGACAACGTCTGCTACATCCACGTCACCCTCGTGCCGTTCATCGGTCCGTCGGGCGAGCAGAAGACCAAGCCCACGCAACACTCGGTCACCGAGCTGCGCAGCCGCGGGATTCAGCCCGACGTGATCGTGTGCCGCAGCGAGGGGCCGTTGTCCGACGATTTGAAGCGGAAGATCTCCAGCCTCTGCGACGTCGAGGAACGAGCGGTCGTCAACGCCGCCGACGCCAAGAACATCTATGAGCTGCCGTTGATCCTGCACGACGAGGGCCTCGATGACTTCGTGTGCGAGCTCCTGCGCCTCGACGGTCAGCCGGACCTGACGTACTGGGAGCAGCTCGTCGCCAAGGTCGAAGCAGCCACGATTCCCGTGCGAATCGGTCTCATCGGCAAGTACATCGAGCTCCCCGATGCGTACCTGTCGGTGGTCGAGAGCCTCAAGCATGCCGGGTTCCACCATGGCGCCAACGTCGAGATCGTCTGGGTCCAGTCCGAGAGTGTCGAAGGCCTCCTCGCGGCCGGCCAGCTCGATCATCTCGACGGCATCGTCATTCCGGGTGGCTTCGGCTCACGGGGCGTCGAGGGAAAGATTGCCGCCGCTCGGTACTCGCGTGAGGAGGGTGTGCCGTGCCTCGGGCTGTGCCTCGGGCTGCAGGCCATGACCATCGAGTTCGCCCGTGACGTCGTCGGCCTGGTCGACGCCAATTCCACCGAGTTCGACCCGACGACGCACCATCCGGTCATCGACTTGATGCTGGAGCAACGCGGCATCGAGGACAAGGGTGGAACGATGCGTCTCGGGGCGTATTACGCCGTACTCGCGTCGGGTTCACAGGTCGCTGCTGCGTACGGCGAACCGGTGGTGAGTGAACGTCACCGTCACCGCTACGAGTTCAACGAGCGCTACCGCGGCCAGCTCGAAGAGGCAGGGCTCTGGTGTTCGGGTACATCGCCTGACAACCGCCTGGTGGAGTTCATCGAGCTGCCCGGTCACCCGTTCTGGGTGGGCACTCAGGCGCACCCGGAGTTCAAGAGTCGGCCCGATCGACCGCACCCGTTGTTCCGCGAACTGATCGCTGCAGCGCTGGCGCGCCGCGCGGCCACCGGTCCGGCACCCGCTGTCGACGTTGCAGTTGTCGAGGGCGTTGCCGAGACGGTTGCGTCGGCGGAGCCGTCGTTGTCGTCGTGAACGATGACGCTGTCTTCCGACGAGTGTCGGAGTCGGTCATCCACGAGGGGCACATCTGGAATCTGGCAGTCGCCGAGTTCGAGGCGCCCGACGGGTCGACGTTTCGGCGTGACATCGTCCGTTCGCCCGGCGCCGTCGGTGTGGTGCCGCTCGTTTTCGATGCCGAGGGCAACGCGTCGGTGGTGCTGGTCTCGCAGTATCGGCCAGCGTACGAGCGGAGCGTGATCGAGATTCCGGCCGGCATGCGTGACATCGCGGGCGAGGACACCGCCGAAGTCGCACGTCGCGAATTGATCGAGGAGGCCGGTCTCGATGCGGAGCATCTCGACCTGCTGGCCGAGATCCTGCCGTCGCCGGGGATGACCGATTCGGTGACAACGCTGTACCTCGCAACCGGTTGTACGCCGGTACCGCATGATCGCCAGGGCCCGGAGGAGGAGCACATGGAGGTGCTTCACGTGCCCCTCGCCGAGGCCATTGCCATGGTCGAGCGTGGTGAGATCGCCGACGCCAAGTCGGTGGTGGCGTTGCTGTTGACCGAACGCCGTCTGCGGGCGTCGGACCACCCTTCGGGCGTGAGCTGAGCCGGGGGCGACGACCGCTCGATGCTGCCACTCGAGGTCGAGGAGTTCCTGTCGTGGATGGTCGCCGAGAAGGGGCGAGCGCCGAATACCTTGGCGGCCTATCGTCGTGACCTCAGCGCCTACTGCGAATGGCTCGGCGCGCGCGGATCGACGCCGCTCGACGTCGATCACCAGCAGCTTGTTGCGTTCGTGGGGGAGCGACGAGCGTCCGGTGCGGCGACGTCGTCGATTGCCCGCCAACTTGCAGCGATCAGGATGCTGCATCGCTACTTGTCGATCGAGGGAGAGCGGCGCGACGATCCCGCTGCCGATCTTGAAGGCGTTCGGGTGCCCGCCGGCATACCCAAACCGCTCACCGAGGCCCAGGTCGAGAGCCTCATCGACGCGGTCGTGGTCACCGAACCGATTCACCGGCGTGACTTGGCGTTGATCGAACTGCTCTACGCCACCGGAGCTCGAATCTCCGAAGCAGTGGGGCTGTCGATTGGTGAGATAGATCTCGATGCCCGACTCGTGCGGCTGTACGGCAAGGGGTCAAAGGAGCGGATCGTTCCGTTCGGGTCGACCTCGGCATCGGCACTGAACGACTGGTTCTCGCCGAGCGGACGTGCCGCGATGGTGCCCGATCAGTGGCGATCGCGCATCGACGCCGAGGCGGTGTTCCTGAACGTGCGCGGTGGCCGCTTGAGCCGACAGGCCGCCTGGGCCGTGATCAAGCGATATGGAGTCCGCGCCGGTATCGGTGGCGAGCTGTCACCGCACGTACTCCGCCATTCGTGTGCCACCCACCTCCTCGATCACGGCGCCGACCTGCGGGTGGTTCAAGAGATGCTCGGCCATGCGTCGATCTCGACGACGCAGATCTACACCAAGGTCAGCCAGGAGCGTCTGTGGGATGTCTACCGTTCGGCGCACCCCCGGGCCACACTGGTCCGATGAGCAGCGCCAA
>JANPCI010000085.1:0-15084 GCA_031430875.1 Actinomycetes bacterium
CCCCGTCTGGGAGGGCGACACCGAACAGGTGCCGGAGCCCTTCGTTCCCCAAGCGGTCGGTGCGCCCTGGGTGTTCGCCCAGCCGGGCGGCCTCACCGGTGGCGACTGGGGCCTCGCCGATGTGCGCGCCCCGGCGGCCTGGAACGCGCTCGACACCGCTCGTACGAACCTTCGGGGCGGCACGTCGATCGGCACGTCGATCATCGACGCCGGCTTCGACACCGCCCACCCGGATCTGGCCTTCGCCTCCCGAACTGGCACCGAGGTGGACCAGCACGGTACCCACGTGGCGGGAATCATCGGAGCGAGGTACGACGATGCTGCGCGCGGCTCGTCTCGCGGGACGGCCGGTGTGAACCCAGTCGCCCGCGTCCACGCACGTGACCTCAACACGCGCTTTTTCCTGGCCACTGCTCCGGCAAACGGGTTCCGCGCCGTGTCGATCCTCGACTTCAGTTCCGACTTTGCAGCCGTCCTCGGTGCAGTTGGCGGCTCGGGCACCGCGAACGACGTGCGCGTCATCAACGCCAGCTTCGGTGCGGCAGTGTTCAACACGGAACGCACCGACGAATGGGTGGCGGCCGTCGCGACCCGGACGTGCGGACCCGGACCCATCGACGACGGACCCGGCTTCGCCAACCAGGGCCCCTGCTTCCCGTCGAACGAGGACACCTTCGGCGCCGACCTCAGTGCGCTGGCCTTTGCCTACGGCACCCGCGTCCTCGACGCTGCCACGCAGAAGGGCGTCATCATCGTCAAGTCGGCCGGCAACGCCAACGACGTGTTCTGCACATCGGCCGCCGGTGCGGCCGTCGCATGCGAAGGGAACCCCACTGCGACCCACGTGGGACTCGCCGCGAGCGACACGAACGAGTTCGTCCGTGCGCGTCAGCAGATCCTCAACGGCAATCCGAGCAGGTTCGTGCCGCTGCTCGTGGTGGGTGCGAAACTTCGTAATCACACCGAGATCGACTTCTCGCAACCGGGTGGCGACCTCCTCGCTCCCGGCGCCCGCATCCGCAGCACCACCATCGCCGACGATCCGTCGACGGTCAAGGACGACGAGCGTGGCGGCAATCCAGTGCAGGGGGCGAGCGGCGAGTGGTACGGCGAGGAGAGCGGCACCTCCATGGCCGCGCCGTTCGTCACCGGCGCGGTCGGCTACCTGTGGGCGTTGAAGCCGAGTCTCACGGCGCAGCAGGTGCATGCCGCCGTGCTCGCGAGTGCGGCCGCAGCCGGTGGAGCGGGCACGCCGCGCCTCGACGTCTACGGAGCGGCGCTGCGTGTTCTCGGGCTCCGCACGTTCGCCGACTCGAACGACTCCTCCCCGGATGGCAACCGGCGCATCGCCCGCACCGCCGCTGGAACCGAGACGGTGGACACCACGGGTGCCGGCGCGGCGGACGGGCGGACCGATCTCGGACGGCAGCGGTCGGAGCCAGACGGCCGGGTCGATCTGCGCGACGTTCGCGCCTTCCGCGACTCCTGGCTGCAAACGTGCGTGGACGGCTCGGCACCGGACGGGACCAGCGTTGATCCCGTGCCCTGCCCGGCCAGTTCCGACATCTCCCTCGACGGCAAGGTCAGTCATCCAAAGCGCGACGGAAACGGTGACGGATGCGTTGCGGCCGCTGTCGGCACCTGTCTGATCGGTGAGGCCCAGTACAACCGCTTCGACCTCAACGGCGACGGCGTGCTGGCGATCAACACCAAGGCGCCCGTGCCGCTCGATGCGGCCGGCGCGATCAGCGCCACGCCGAACCCGTTCACCGACCTCGAACTGATGGCGCTGGCGCTCGACCAGCCAACGTTCGACGGATGGTCGCGTGCTGACGTCGCTGCGGGGACATTCCTCCGCACCGCCGACATCACCCTCGATCTGTCACGCGTGGCGCCGGGGACAACGGACATCACGGTGTGGGCCGAGTCGGGTAACGATGCGCGCGCCTGGGCGGTCGACGTCAGCGCCGGGATCCAGTCGAAGACGGTTGTCAGCGTCCCCGTGGCTACCGGTGGCAGCAAGGTGAAGGTGTGGTACGACGCCCGACGAGCGGGCGAGGAGGTCCAGTCGGGCGAGGTCGACCTCGGCACACTCAGGATCGGCGAGGATGCCACCGCGGGACTCTGCGAGTTAGGCCTGCGAACGACGATTCCTGATGTGCTCGTCGCCAATCAGACGGTCCTCGCCCGTGCGGCCGTGGACAGTTGCGGTGCGGGGACGAAGGTGCCGACGCTCGAGTCGGCGACGTTCACCGTGACGGCGGTCGAGCCGGCCAGTGCCGCCTCGCCGCCGACCGTGGGCACCCAACCGACGATGTTCGATCCTGCCGGAGTTGCGCGGACGCCACTGACGGCCGGCACCACTCCCGGTCTCTACAGGGTGCAGATCAAGGCGACCAGCACCTCGCGTGAGGCCGTTCGGGTCGAGAAACTCGTGCGCGTGGTTCCTCGCATCGAGGTGCGGTACCGCTGGGAGGCAGAGGTCACCGATCTCACCCAGACCACCAGCACCGACTGGCCGGACACCGTGGCTGGCCGGCCCGACTGTCAGGAGATCCCCTACGCCGGCTGTGTCGTCACGGCCGCCACGTCGCTCACGCCCGGCGCCGCGAAGCCCAGGGTCGTCCGTGATGGCACGATCACCTTCGATGCCAACGGCGTGCGTCTCGACGAAACCGTCGACGGCACGAGTGGCAGTATCACGGTCGCGTACACCTGGCAGGAGCTGAACGGACCGTCCTCCACCGGAACGGTCGGCTACTCGTTCGAGCCGCAACCGGCGCAGCAGAGCACCGCCGACAGGCCCGTCGGTGTCCAGCTCGGCATCGACGCCGACGGCAGCGTGGTGATGCGCAACTTCCGCGCCATCGGCGACGTTCGATACCGCACCTCCGTGGCCAACGAAGCACGAACGGGCACTGCCCCCGACCCCGGCGTTTTCGGGGTCCCGGACGCGTTGGCTCCCCTCAGCCTTGCCACGCCTGGTTCTGTACAGCACCAGGGAGATCCGAACGGCGCCACACGTCTGCGCCCGACGGCGAACGGTGGATTCACACCGAGCACCTGGTGCGGCAAGGTCCGC
The DNA here is from genome assembly GCA_031430875.1 of Actinomycetes bacterium. GTDB lineage: Bacteria > Actinomycetota > Acidimicrobiia > Acidimicrobiales > Ilumatobacteraceae > Sva-07. The sequence goes on from JANPCI010000085.1 coordinate 3,083, forward strand.
ACTCCGATCGTCAGCGCTCCGGGGTACATCCAACCGGCGATCGATCCGTTCATCGACGGCATCGATCTGGGCAACGATCCCGTGTACGACCCGGGCGATATTCCCCGGCCGGCCGGCGCCGGGGCCTACGGTCGTGCCATCCGCTTCGCTGTGACTGCGGCGACAACGGGAAGTGCTCCAACTCCGGTCCTGCCCACGTGTGCAGGCAGCGCAGGACCCGTGTCCGACTTCGTCGTCGAGACGGGCGCCGACGGTGTCATCCGAGAGGGCGACGCCGTGCAGTTCCTCGAGCGGGCCAGCGACCCCGACGGGGACATCACCGAGTACGCGTGGAGTTTCAGCGATCTTCGCAGCAGCCGTGGCCGCGACCCGCTCATGGTGCCGGGTTTCGAGAGCGGGAGTACGACCGTCGCATTGCGGGTCACCGACAGCACACGACTCAGTAACCGCGCCCAGCGTTCATTCTCCGTGGTGAACGTGGCGCCCAGCGTCGAGGTGGTCAACCCGTACGTGACCACGCCGGTCGGGGTCGCTGCTGTTGTGCAACTCGTCGTCGATGACCCCGGACCAGTCGATCGTAAGGGGCTTCGAATCTCCACCGACGGCGCCACCGGCCGCGTGAGTTCGTACGACAGGTACCCGGCGGGTGTGGTCGCTCTCTCATTGAACGTGCTGCCACCCGGCACTCACCAACTCCGCGTGATCGTGGAGGACGACACCGAGTCGATCGAGGTTCCCATCACCGTCGTGGTCATCGATGATGCGCAGCCGCCGCCACCTCCCCCCGAGCCACCTCGACCCGTCGAAACGTGCGCGCCGCAGCCCGTGGTGTTGTCCGGCCCGGAATCCGAACTCTGGGACCGATGGAACTCTGCGCGCACCTCGGCCGGTCTGCCGAGATTGGAACTGTCGCCGGAGCTCACCTCGGCGGCTGCCACGATCGCCCGCGGCTCGCTCGGTGTTCTGGGCATCCCTGCCGGGGTCGACGAAATCACCATTTCGGATGATGCCGGGTATGCGGGTGCCTTCGGTGTGAACGCGTTGGCGTCGAGCCGCGAGCAGGCGCCCGCCGGTGTGCTCGAAGCGCTCCGGGCCAGCGGATCGTCCACGGTGTTCTCCGCCGATGCGCAAATGGCCGGGGTCGCGCTCGTCAGGGACGGCCCGAACACCAAATGGGTGATCGTCGTCGGACAGGTGCAGGACTGCGATTCGGCGCCGCGAGCGCCCGGCGTTGCGCCCACCGTCACCGTGACGCCTCCATCCAACGTGATCGAGGGTGACACGGTGTCGGCGGTCGTGCAGGCAGCCGATGTCGACGGTGATCTTGCCGAGATGCGCGTCGACTGGGGCGACGGTTCAACGGGCTCCACCACGCATCGCTACCGTGACGATGGCACCTTCACGCTGACGGTTCGAGCCACCGATGAACAGGGAAATACGGCAGTCGCCGGGCCGTTCGCGGTGGTCGTGGCCGGCGCTGCGCCCGAACTCGCTATGTCGTTGCCACCACTCGTCGCCGGTCAGTTGGCCGCACTCGACCTGAGCAGCACTGATCGCGCCGAAGCGGACCGACCACTGTCGTTGTCGGTGGTCTCTACGCCCCCTGCAGCGGTCTCGTTCGTCGGCACGATCCGCGGCGGGCGGACCTTGGTCGTCAACCCACCGGCGAGCGCGACGTCGGTCGACATCACGGCCACCGTCACGGACCCGGACGGGCTGTCCACCACCGTCAGCCTGACCCGCCCGGTCACGGCAACGCCACCCCCGCCGCCGGTGGCGCCGGCCGGCGTGGACCTGGCACCGGCGACCCCGCCCTGCCCAGCGCCGACCCCCACGACCCACACGATCGGACTTCGGGCCCAAGCCGCCGACTTCCTCATCCGATCGAACAACTACCGGGCCTCCCAGGGTGTCTCTCGACTGGCCGCTGACGCTGCGTTGCAGAAAGCAGCGGAGCTGCAACTCGACGACATGATCGCCCGCCGCTACTTCGCGCACATCGACGGCTCCGGTCAATCGCCACTCGATCGCGCCGTTTCGTTCGGCTACACCGGAGGCGTCGGAGAGAACCTGGCCATGCGGGTCATCGATGCCGAGCAGGCGCTGCTCGCCTGGCGCTCGTCACCCGTCCACCTCTCGAACCTGCTCGATCCGGTGTGGAACGCCACGGGGGTCGCCGTCGGCAACGGGCCCGACGGCGTGTTGTGGGTGCAGGTGTTCGGCACCGTGGCAACCTGTCCGTCCAGCGCTCACCCTGCCCAGTCACCGGCGCTCGTGCTCGCGAACCCGGCCATCGCCGGCACGTCGCCGGTATCGGGGTACGTGACCGGCACGACCTCGTCAGCGTCAGTCGGCGGGACGTCGCGCGTTGTCGCTGCGCCACCCGGCTTGGTGACGGCCTCCCCCCCGCCCTACACCGAGGTCGCGGGTTACACCATCGATCATGCCGTGCCCGCCCCTGGCCAAGTCGTCACGATCACCAACCGCTCCCGCTCGGGCGGAATCCCAGTGGGTGCAAACCTCGTCTTCGGCGCACTCCCCACACGCACGCTCGCCCCCGACGCCACCTTCAAGCGTGCCGTCTACGGTCCGCAGGAGATTCGCCTGACGGCGGGGACCACGACCTCCCGATTCGGCATCGCCGGTACTGGCACATACGACCCCATCGTGACGGTCGTGAGCCCGACCTCCGGCGTTTCCGTCGCCCAGGGCGCCGTGGTGCCGGTGGTCGTGACCGTCAAGAACCCGATCGGCGACTTCCTGGCCGGCGTACTGGTGCAGGCAACACCGCCCGGCGATCTGGTGGCCAGCGCCGTCACCGATGTCAACGGCCAGGCCACCTTGGCAGTGAAGATTTCGTTGGCCGGTACCCCGCAGTTGATCTCCCTGAAGGCGCAGCGAACTGACGGCAACTTCGGTGGCGAAACTTTGCTGTCCCTGACCGTCGCAGCCAACACCCCACCTGCGGCGACGGCCGGGGGTCCGTATGCGGTGGAACTGAACGACTCGCTCCGTCTCGATGCTCCGACAGCGACGGACACAGACGGGATCTCGTCGTACGACTGGGATCTCGACCGCGACGGCTCGTTCGACGATGCCACTGGCCAGCAACCCCTGATCGCCTGGGCTGCCGTCAACACGCTGGTGTGCGGCGGCGCGTGTAGCGCCGATCAGACGGCAACGATCCGGCTACGCGTCACAGACACTCGCGGTGCGTCCACCGACGCCGAGACCACAGTGACGGCCATTCGCGACTTCGGCATCGCGGTCTCCCCGCAAGAGTTCACCCTGCCGCCCGGCAGCCGGAGTACGTTGCGCGTCGACGTCGTCACCCGCAGTGGATTCGGCGGTCCGGTCAGCCTGAGTGTGGGAGCCCTTCCGGCCGGCGTGACGGCAACACTTTCACCAACGGTGATCTACCCGGGCGTGCCTGCATACCTCCAAGTGACCGTCGACAGCAACGTACCGTCGTCGACCACGACCGTGCCGATCTCCGTCACCGGCACCGGCACGCTCGCCGATGGTCGCGTCGTGCAGCGCACCGCGTCGCCCCAGGTCAGTGTCGCCTTCGGCCTGCAACGGATCTGTACCGTCACCTGGTCGGGCCGCCTCGTCGATGCGATCACCGGGGCCGGGGTGTCGGGGCGAATCGCAGTTGGCATTCTCCCCGAGGTCCTGACGGCGCCCGACGGGTCGTGGACGGTTGCCGGCGTTCCGCTCGGTTCGCGCAACGAGCCGCGCATGCACGGCATCTCGGGTCAGGCGTTCAGATTCCATCCGAACTCCACGTCCGACACCGCCGTCTGTGGTGTGAACCGGACCGACATCGTCGTTCCCGTCTACCGCATCCAAGTAGTGCCGGTGCGGGTGCGCGTGACGGACTTCGATGCCGCCGATGTGGTGCCGGCGAGTACGTACCTGAGGGCGGTGTTCTTCGCCACCGGGAACCAACAACCCGGCGGCACTGATGCCAATGGGTACGCCACCTTCATGGTGCCGCTGGCGGGTCCGGACAACCGCGCCACTGGTGTACAAATTCGCGCCGAAGCCCCTTCCTATCACTCGCAGACAGTCGCGAGGTCGATCTCTCGAAATGATCTCGACGCCGGAATCGACCTCGACGTGCGACTGAGCCGTATCTGCTCCTCACGGCTGACAGGCGGTCTCGTCGTGGATCCGGACGGGCGCCCAGTCGCTGGAGCCGCCGTCAGCTTCGACTACCGACGGGCAATTACCGACGCCGATGGACGCTTCGTGATGGACGTGCCGATCAGAATGGCCGCACCGCGCAATGGTGACGTTCAGATCAATCCCATCGCGACGCCCCCTGAGGATCGCCCGGACCTGACCGACAGCGCCACGTCCATTCGGGTGTCCGGTTGTGAGTCGTTGCAGGCCACGTTGTACCTGCGGTTCGGATCCGGCGCACTCCGCTACGGCACGGTCGTCGTCAATGTCAAGGCACCCGACGGCACACCCATCCCGGATGCCCTGATGAACGGGTACGGGCAGCGAACTGACGCCAATGGCGTCGCCCGGATCGAATTGGTGGTCGGCTCTCAGAATCCGGAGACCGGCGCCGAGCCAACGCCTCGGAGCTTCGGGGTCCTCGTGACCGCCGGGACCGTCGACCGGAACTCTTTGCCGATGCAGTGGTGGCCCCAGTCGGCGTACACCACCAATCCGCTGGCGTCAGGGGCGACCGAGGAGATCGACGTGGTGCTCGATCCGGTGCGGTTCGCCACCGTGACCGGCACCATCGTGGATTCGGTCACCAACGAGCCGATGGCCGATGTCGGCGGAATGCTGTACCCCGAGTATCGAGCGTTCCGTACGGGTGCCGACGGACGCTTCACGCTTCCCGGCATACGGTTGAATCAGACGGGCCCGACGTACCCGACGATCGGGGCCGACGCCACGGCCACACACTGGTCCAACGGTAAATCCTTCGACGTTCCTGAAGGTGGGACGAGTCTCGACGTCACCCTGCCCGTCTTGCGCCGATGTGCGAATGCCTCCGTCGTGGGGACGGTGGTCGCCGAGGGCACGCTGGCTCCGATCGCGGGGGCCACGGTGCAAGGTGCCGGGTTCAGCACGACCACAGCCGCCAATGGCTCCTTCAGCCTCAGCTTCCCGCCGCAGTTCCAAACGAACTTGCCGTACCGAGTCACACTCCAGGCCTCGGCTCCCGGGTTCAACCCCAGTACTCGTGACATCAACATCTTCTGTGGCGCACAACTCGTGGTCGACTTCGCACCCCCGCCACCCGGGTATGGCACCGTCACCGGCACTGTTCGCGACAACATCGGCGCACCCGCCGCCGACATGTTCGTCGGAGGCTCGTGGGGCGGGGCGACGCGCACCGGGGTGGACGGCACGTACGTGCTGACCGGCGCACCGTCGAACGCTGACGGCAGCGCGCGGCCGTGGACCGTCACGGCCGTGCCCCCCTCGGGCGGACAATTGCTGCCGGCGTCGGCCGCAATCTCCGTGGCCGCAGGACAGTCGGTGAGCGCCGACCTGGCATTGACCATCCGCGCTGCGGGGCCGCCGCCCAACCGGGCACCGGTCGCCCGGATCGACCCCGCGTCGCCGAGCACCCCCGAGGGGACACCCATCGCCATGAGTGGAGCGACGTCCACCGACGAGGACGGTGACACGTTGACCTTCGCCTGGGACGTCGACGGAGATGGCTTCGACGACGGCGGCCTCGAATCGCTCACCGTGGCAGCGCCGCAACCGGGAGCTCGCGACATTCGGCTGCGGGTGAGCGACGCCAGGGGCCTGTCGACCATTGCCACGACCAGCCTGGTCGTCACCAACGTCGCCCCCACGGTCGCGCTCGGTGACGACGTGACCATCGGACCGAACGGCATCTTCAACCGCCCGGCGATCAACTTCGCCGACCCCGGCGTGGGCACCACGTTCGCCGCCACCGTCGACTGGGGTGACGGGGCAGGGCAGAAGGCGCTCGCCCTTGCCGGTCGGTTCTTCGATCTCGCCCACGACTTCGGGGCCCCCGGCACGTACATCGTCACGGTGCAGGTGTGCGACGCGTCGAACGCCTGCGGCACCGACTCGATGGTGATCACCGTCAGTGACGTCCCGCTACCGAACGTACCCCCAAGAGCACGAGTGTCTGCACCGTCCCAAACGCAGATCGGTCGAGCAGTGACCTTCGACGCCTCAGCTTCCTTCGATCCGGACGGACTGAGCCTCGTCTACGCGTGGGATACCGACGGTGACGGGTCGTTCGACGACGGCGCCGACGCTTCCGTGACCGTCACGCCGACCCGAGCCGGCTCCATCGAAGTCGTCGTGCTCGTCACGGATGTCGACGGGGCCTCGGCTACGGCGTCGGCCGTGGTGCAGGTGGTCGTGTCCGACCCTCCACCATCTTCGCCCGAGTTGCCGGTCCCGCCGACGCAGCCTCCCACATCGACGACTGAGCCGGTGGTGACGCTTCCCTTCGAAGGCGTCGAGCGACCGCCAGCATCGACTCCGGCGCCGGTGGTCACGTTTCCCCCAGGAGGACTCCCGGCAACCGGGTCGTCCTCACGTCCGGGGTTCGACCTGGCGTTGTCGCTCTGCGTACTCGGCCTCGGGTTACTGCTCATGGCCCGCCGCAAGACAGCTCGCCGCTGAACGAGGGACAATCGGCAGTTGAGCCGCATCGATCAACCAGCCGACGATGACCCCGACGACTGGCTCGACGATCACTCCCGATACGCCCTGTCGGTCACCGCCCACTAGCCCGTCCCCTGACCCGCCGTCGTCACCACCTTCCGCACAGCGATCGCCGAACACGGCATCCCGTGGTGAACCGTGACCGCCACTACCACGGCACCGGCAAGCCCACCGGAACCCGGAGCCCGAAATGCAATCGATCCGGACCCTGATGCAGGTCCGGACCGTTCCAATGTCTCGCGACATCACATGGTGGCGGGGGCAGTGTCGTGTCTCAGGACATAGGAAACCCATGTCGCGCGTCATAGGAAACTCTTGGCCCGGTGTCCAAGGCCCGGCTGATCATCACTGCAGTTGTCATCGAGGGACGTTCGCAGGCATCAGTCGCCCGTGACTACGGCGTCTCCAAGGGCTGGGTCTCCAAACTGATCACCCGCTACCGCGACGCGGCCTTCGAACCGCGCTCACGACGACCCCACACTCGGCCTGAGGCGACACCGACCGCAACGGTCGACCTGGTCGTCGCACTGCGCAAGCAACTCTCTCACCAGGGCCTGGACGCCGGCGCGGACACCATTGTGTGGCACCTCGAACACCACCACGATGTGACGGTCTCGCGGGCGACCGTCTACCGCATCATCCGCCGCCGCAGGCCGACTTCACCCACCACCACCGCCTCGCCGACGGCACCGACATCGAAATCCTCACCTGGCTCGACGACCACTCCCGCTACGCCCTGTCGGTCACCGCCCACCGACCCGTCACCGACCCCGCCGTCGTGACCACGTTCGGCAAAGCCATCGCAGCCCATGGGACACCGTTCTCCACCTTGACCGACAACGGTCTGGTCTTCACCACCCGCTTCGCCAACGGCGGCAGAACCTCCCGCAACGGCCTCGAGAAGAAACTCGTGAATCTCCGGGTCCGCCAGAAGAACTCACGCCCCAACCATCCCACCACCTGCGGCAAAGTGGAGCGCTTCCAACTCACGACGAAACGCTGGCTGCGCAACCAACCACCAGCCACTAACTCCGGCGACCTCGACCGACATCTCTCGCAGGTTGCCCCCCGGAACCCGCGGTACCTCCAAGGCTGCACAGTTCGCTACGCATAATCCCTACCCCACACGCCGAGCGGGTGTGCGATATCTACCCTTATGCCAGTCCCAGATATTCGCGGTCAGTTTGGTTGCTGCGACGCGTTCACGGATTGCCCGTAGCGTTGGCGTGCTGCCTCGCCCGAGGTGCCGGCCATGGCCCCGATCGATGCCCAGGAGTGCCCGTTGTGTCGGGCACGAATGACGGCATCGCCGAGTACGCGTTCTGCGTCGGCGCGGGTAAGGAACGCCTCTCGGACGAGACGAAGCTCGGTGGCATCGTGAGCGTCGTCGCCAGGCTCGTGAGTCTCGAACCGGGCGGCGAGTTCGTCGGCGTGATCGAGGATTTCTTGGGCGGTGCGGGGCATGGTGGTCACCTCAGGTACTTGGGTCGGGCGGGCATGGCGTGCACGATGATCGGCCCGTCGCGGGTGTCGACGACGCCGATTTCGAGCAGGTTGGCGGCGTGGTCCGCGCCAATGAACATCGTGAACCCGTCGTCGAGGTCGTCGACGAAGATCGGATGGTTGAAGGCGTGGATCATGTCGGTGTCGGGGATGCCGTGCTTGCGTGCGCTGGGAGCGATGAGCGGCGCATCCACGTCCACAAGTTAGCTTGTGCCACCGGGCATCACAAGTTGCCTTGCGCACTTGCTCGACAACGTCGCACGTATTCCCGACCAATCCGCGGCAATCTTCGCCCGAGCGTCGCCTGCCGAAGAAGTAGTCTCGGGCACATGGCGCGGATCACCATCGACCCCGCGGTGATGGGTGGTGTGCCGTGTCTGCGAGGTCTTCGCATTCCGGTTGCGATCGTGGTCAACATGGCGGCCGGTGGGTTGACGCCACAGCAGATCGTCGAGGAGCTCCCGCCGTTGGAGATAGAGGACGTCGCTGCTGCGTCGCGATTCGCTGCGGATGCGGATCGTGAGATCTCGTTGCGGTCGACGGCGTAGCGTTCCTCATCGACCAGAACCTTCGCTGCGGCTGGCCAGTCCGGTTCGCGAACGTGGGCACGATGCGGTGGGCACCTTGGAGCTCGGGCTGGAGCGAGCGGAGGACGAAGCGCTCTTGCTGCTGCGGGCCGATCGAAGCGCCGTCGGCGCGATCCGGTCGCGTCGATTGGGTAGCGTTTGGGTAGCAAACGGGGCGGAACTACCCGGATTCGGCACCACTCGGCGCACGACACGTCCCCGGAAACCCCTATTCCACGGGGTTTGACGGATTCGCCAACACCGGCTGGACGGCCTGGGGTCCTTTCTTGAACCGTGTGTCGCAGGTCCGATTCCTGCCAGGGGTGCTCGTGCTCATGCACCGCGGCATGTCGATCGCCGGCGGCACCTCGGAGATCAAGCGAAACCATGTCAGCGAACGCATCCTCGGCCTCCCGCGATCCGCTCCTCGAGTAGGCGCAGGAGACCCTGGTCTGCTTGCAAGAAGTTCGCCGAGAGTTCATCTGCGCTTGGAAGACGGCCTGCGTGCCGGGGCTACGTTGCGTCCTATGACGACGACCATGGTGGCTGAACCGTTCGACTACCAGTTCGACCCCCAGACGACGGCACTGGTGCTCATCGACTTCCAGCGTGACTTCGTCGAGCCCAACGGCTTCGGCGAGGCGCTCGGCAACGATGTCTCGCTCGTGCGCACCTCGATCGAGCCGGCGACCCGGGTACTGGCTGCGGCGCGCGCGGCCGGGATGATGGTCATCCACACCCGCGAGGGCCACCGCCCGGATCTCACCGACTGTCCGCCCGCGAAGCTCACCCGCGGCGGCACGACGTTCATCGGCACCGAGGGATCGATGGGCCGCATCCTCGTGCGCGGCGAGAAGGGGCACGACATCATCCCGGAGCTGTACCCCCTCGACGGTGAACCCATCATCGACAAGCCCGGCAAGGGTGCGTTCTACGCCACCGACCTCGACCTCATCCTGCGTGAGCGCGGGATCAGGTCGCTGATCATGATGGGCGTGACGACCGAAGTGTGCGTGCAGACGACCGCTCGTGAGGCCAACGATCGCGGGTTCGAGATCGTTGTGCTCGAGGACTGTGTCGGGTCGTACTTCCCCGAGTTCCAGAAGGCGGCACTCGACATGATCAAGGCGCAGGGAGCCATCGTCGGATGGGTGTCGAATGCCGACGCCGCCGTCACCGCGATGTCGTGACATGACGGCGACCGCCCGGACCCGGGGCCATCTCGTCGTCGTCGACGGCTTCCGAGGCGTGGTGACTGCGGCGTTCCGGAGCGCCGTCTACGTCGCCCCCGCACGAGGTGACCTCCTCGTCGTCCACGGCGCTGACCACGGGCCGACGCCCACGTCGCTGATGGTCGACTCCGGCACCGCGTTGCGTGTCGCGCCGGGCGCCACCGTCGTCGGCCGGGCCAACCATCTCCTCGTCGGAGACGTGGTCATCGACGCTCGCACCGCACACGTGTGGTCGCCGCCGACCGCGCCCCGGTTGGGCGTGATCGCCGTGCCGACGCGTCCGTCCGCCGCCCACGTCGACGTCGATCTCGTCGATGAGCTCGTCGACGCACTTCGTCCGTTGTCCGACGCCACCCGAGTGCGGGGCGTCCTGCTCCGGCTCGTGGGGCGCGGCGTCGGGCTCACACCGTCGGGCGACGATGCCATCGTCGGGATCCTTGCGGTGCTCCATCGCTGCGCGCCGCCAGCCGTTGCCGCCGGACCGCTCGACACGCTGTCGGCCGCCCTTGCACCTGTGCTGGATCGGACGACGGCGATCAGTGCTCACTTCCTGCGGCTCGCGCTGCGCGGCGAGTTCGGCGAACGACTCGTCTCCGTCGTCGATGCCTGCTGCTCGCCGAGGGGAGCGGACCCCGCCGCCGTCGACCGTCTGCTCGCGACCGGCGCCACCAGTGGGGCCGACGCGCTTGCCGGCGTCACCGCCGCCGCTGATCTGTCCCGCATCGAGCCCGCCAGCCCGTTCAAGCCCGCCAGCCTTTTCGAGCCCGCCAGCCTTTTCAAGGAGGTCGCATGACCGTCCGGCACCGCATCGTCGCCAACATGTACAAGGACTCAGTGGCGCTGATGGCCATCTCCTCAAAGATCCTCGCCATCGACGGCATCGAGTCGGCGTCGGTCGTCATGGCGACGCCGACCAACCTCGACAACCTCGTCGAGGCCGCGCTCTCCGAGGGGCTCGGGGAGACGAAGCCCTCCGACCTCATCGTCGCGGTCAGCGGCACCGACGACGCGTGCGAAGCCGCACTCGAACTTGCCGACGACCTCCTCGCCGAACAGCCGCTCGACGTCGGCGGAGCCGCAGCCGAGTTGCCGGTGTCGAGCACGCAGATGGCCGTCGCTGCCGACCCGGGGCTCAACTTCGCCCTGATCTCGGTGCCGGGCGCGTACGCCGCCGCTGAGGCGATCAAGGCCGTCAGGCTCGGCATGAGCGTGATGGTGTTCAGCGACAACGTGCCCGTCGAACAGGAGCTCGCCATGAAGACCCTCGCCGCCGAGCGCGGCGTGATGGTGATGGGGCCCGATTGCGGCACGGCGATCGTGAACGGACTGCCGCTCGGATTCGCCAACGTGGTGCGGCGCGGCCCGATCGGTGTTGTCGGCGCGTCGGGCACCGGCGTCCAGGAGGTGACGGCTCGGATCCACAACCTCGGATCAGGCGTGTCGCAGGCGCTCGGCACTGGTGGCCACGACCTGAGCGACGACATCGGCGGTATCTCGATGCTGCACGGCCTGCGCTCGCTCGAACAGGATGCCGGCACCTCGGTCATCGTGCTCGTGTCGAAGCCGCCGTCGGAGCGCGTCGCCAAGGTCGTGCTCGACGAGGCGCGCGGGATGAGCACACCGGTCGTGGTGATCTTCCTCGGCGCCGACCCGGCGACGTTCAGTGACGACAAGATCCATGGCGTCGGGACGTTGGCTGATGCCGCCGACCTCGCCGTCTCGATCGCCAATGGGATTCCGGCGACAACAAACGCGGCGGCGAGCGGAACGCTCGACACCGAGACGCGTCGTACCCTCGATGACGCCGCCCGACGCATGAGTGCCGACCAACGCTACGTCCGAGGGATCTTCTGCGGCGGTACGTTCTGCTTCGAAGCGCAACTGCTGTGCCAGGCCGCCGGGATCACGAGCTGGTCCAACACCCCGGTCGCCGGCAATCACACGCTCGACGACATCCGGGTCAGCATGCAGCACACCATCGTCGACATGGGCGACGACGAGTTCACCCAGGGCC
>JANPCI010000086.1:0-20279 GCA_031430875.1 Actinomycetes bacterium
GGTCGGCGCGGTACAGGGCAGCCAGGCATGGAGCTCGATCTTCCGGCCGGGTTCGATCTTCCGCAAGGGTTACACCGACAGCCCGCGCAACCGCAGCTACGTCATCATGAACTCGGTGCTCTATCACCTGCACCCGGTGAAGGTGAAGCGCCACGCCGTCAAGGTCAGCTACACCCTGTGTCTCGGCGGGCTCAGCTTCTTCCTGTTCATCCTGCTGACGGTCACCGGCATCTTCCTGATGTTCTTCTACCGGCCCGAGACCACTGCGGCGTGGAATGACATCCAGAACCTGCAGACCTCGGTCACGTTCGGATTCCTGGTGCGCAACATGCATCGATGGGGAGCTCACCTCATGGTGCTTGCGGTGTTCCTCCACATGGCCCGCGTCTTCTATCACGGCGCCTACAAGGCACCCCGCGAGTTCAACTGGGTGATCGGCGTGATCCTGCTGACCCTCACGCTGCTGCTGTCGTTCACCGGCTATCTGCTGCCGTGGGATCAGTTGGCGCTGTGGGCCGTCACCGTGGGTACCAACATGATGGGCTATACGCCGGTGTTCGGCCAGGAGGTCAGGTTCGTCTTGCTGGGCGGTGCCGAAATCGGCTCCGAGACCCTGCTGCGATGGTACGTGTTGCACGTGTTGTTCCTGCCGTTCGTGATCGTCATCTTCATGGCGATCCACTTCTGGCGAGTCCGCAAGGACGGCGGAATTTCGGGCCCACTGTGATTTCTTGTGCTGGCGCGATGTGGAGCGTTGACGTGAATTCGACTGTTGACTGGAAGATGAGGTGAACGATGACTGAAATCCCAGAGCATCTCCTCAAGCGGGCGGCTGCCGCACGCGACAAATCGGCTGAGGCTGCGCCCGCCGCCGAGGTCGTGTCCGATGCGCCCGTCGAGGCTGCAGCCCCCTCCGATTCGCGTATCCCCGATCACCTGTTGCAGCGCAGCCAGGCGGCCAAGGCAGCAAAGGCCGGCGGCGAGACCGATGCGCCCACCTCCGGCGGTTCTGTTGCCGTTGCCGAAAAGATCGGTGCCGTCGTTGCTGCGGCACCAGCCGGTGGTGGCGTGCCGGTGGGCGCGGGCCCGGGTGGCCACACTCAGCGCCTCCTGACCGTCGTCAAGTCGGGCTCGATCCAAGACGTCAAGGCGGTACCGGTCGACAAGGTCCACACCTGGCCGCACCTGCTCGCTGCCGAGTTCGTCGCGGCGCTGGCGTGCACAGCGTTCGTCTTCATCTTCTCGGTGTTCGTGAACGCGCCGTTGCTCCAGTTGGCGAACACGAACCTCACGCCCAACCCGTCGAAGGCGCCGTGGTACTTCCTCGGCCTCCAGGAGCTGCTCACGACGTTCCACCCGATGGTGGCGGGCGTGACCCTTCCCGGTGTCGGGCTCATTGCACTCATCCTTGCGCCGTATCTGGACCGTAATCCTTCCAACAAGCCAGAGGATCGCAAGTTCATGTACGGCCTGCAAACCGTGCATCTCATGTTCTGGGCGGTCCTCGTGATCATCGGATCGTTCTTCCGTGGGCCTGGCTTCAACTTCGTCCTTCCCTGGGTCGAAGGTCTGTTCTTCGAGTTGTGACATCGCGAAAGGAAATCCCCCAGTCATGAGTACTGCAGCAGTGATCGCCATCGCCATCGGCGTGGTCGTGGTTCTCGGCGCCATCTCCTTCTTCACCATGGCGCGTCGTAGCGACGTTCGCGGCGCCGGCGCACTGTCCGGTGAGACCGTGCAACGAGATCGAGCGGCCCGCAAGCAGACCGATCCGATCGTCGATGCACCGACGGCTGCCTCGGTCGAGGCAGCCGGTTTGGCCTCGCGGAGCAATGAAGTCGAACTGCGCCCTCAGGCCGAAATCGTCGAGTGGACGCCGCCCGACCCCGAAATGATCGGTGTCACACGACGTCAGTTCTTCAACCGGGCAACGGTGTCGCTCATGGGTATCGGCATCGGAGCCTTCGCTGCGGCAGCGTTCGTGGCGTTCCTCTGGCCGAGCGGCACCGGTGGGTTCGGTGGGGACGTCGCCGTCGGCAAGATCGACACCATCAAGGCCGGCATCAAGCAGGGCAACGGGTTCTTCTATGTCCCCGAGGCGCGATCATGGATCACCGAGTATCCGGCCGAGGGGTTGCCTCTCGCCGAGAAGGTGTACGCCGAATCGCTGCTCGTTGCCATGCGCCAGGGATTGACCGTCATGAGCCAGAAGTGCCCGCACCTCGGGTGTCGTATTCCTCAGTGCAACACGAGCCAGTGGTTCGAATGCCAGTGTCACGGGTCGCAGTACAACCGCAACGGTGAGAAGAAGGCCGGCCCGGCACCGCGCGGCATGGACAGGTACCCGGCGACGATCGCTGCCAATGGTGATGTCTCGATCAACACCGGCCAACTGGTTCCCGGGCCTTCGATCGGCACCAACACGACCGGCCAGGAAGCCGAAGGCCCGCACTGCACCAGTGGTGAGAAGCACTGATGATTGCACTCACGACCACGACGATCGGCATCATCGGCCTGGTCATCATTGTCGCCGGATGGATCATCTACGGGCTGTTCAACGTGGTGGCCGGCCGCAAGGAGGTCGGCTCGGAGATCGAGCTGGCCGCCAACCTCAAGCCGTACTACGACGACGAAACCTTGGAAGGCCCGCGGCTCGAGCGGGTGCAGTTCTGGGGCGTCGTGCTGCTCGCCGTGATCGTTGTTGCCCTGCCCCTCTACTGGATATTCGAGCCGAGTCGGCAGGCCGGAGCCCAGGAGAAGTGGGACGCCCGTTTTGCAAGCTGGGGTTCTCAGCTGTTCCAACCGACCGCTGAGGGTGGATTCAACTGCGCCGGATGCCACGGCGGCATGCAGGCCGTCGGTGGCGAGGCGCCGTTCACGGTCACCGATCCGGTCACGCAAGAGGTGCAGGCGGTCAACTGGAAAGCGCCGGCGCTCAACACGGTGCTCTACAGGTTCGACGAGAGCGAGATTCGTTTCATCCTCAACTACGGCCGTCCGTTCTCACCGATGTCGCCATGGGGTCTCGTGGGTGGCGGCCCGATGAACGCCCAGCAGATCAACAATCTGATTGCGTACATGAAGAGCATCCAGATCCCTCGTGAGAACTGTGCCGAGGGCGAGGATCCCCTCATCTGCGACTCCGGCAACCTGCCGGCAGAGTTGCAGACCGAGGTCCAGACCGCTGCCGAGAAGGCCGTTGCCGACGGCGAGGCCGACACAGTCGGTGAGGCACTGTTCAACCTCGAATTGGCGAGCGGCGCCTACAGCTGTGCACGCTGTCACACCCTCGGGTGGAGCTACGGCCAGCCAACGGTGTCGGGCCAAGGTGCGTTTGGTTGGAACCTCACCGGAGGTTCGGTCAACAACCACTTCGCGAGCCAGGATCAGCTCGTCGAGTTCCTCCAGAACGGTTCAGAGTTCGGAAAGTTGTATGGTCGCAACGGGCAAGGCTCCGGCCGGATGCCTGGATTTGGATCGCTCCTCACTGACGAGCAGATCGATTCCGTCCTCGAGTACGTACGGAGCTTGTGAACATGTCGTTGTTGGCAATCGGATGGGAGCCTGAGATTCGGGGCCTACTCACCGTCATCATCGCTGTGGTCGTTCTCATGGGCAGCATCTACGGCATCATGGCCACCAACCTCGGATCGCGCCTGGCGTTCCTGGTCACCATTGCGGCCCTCTCCGGCTGGATGATGCTGATGGGTGCTGTCTGGATGATCTACGGCATCGGCCTGCGTGGCCCTGACCCGACCTGGCAACCGGTCGCTGGATCAGCGGTGTTGCAGGACGCGAATGCGCTCGGCTCCGCCGGGGTTCTCGATCCCAACGCCGACGTTGCCGAAGGTGCAACGGCCACCGAATCGGCCGAAGCTGTGAGTGCAGCGTTCCTCGAGCAGGGCTGGGTGGTGCTCGACAAGTCATCACCGGTGTTCGGCCAAGCGCAAGCCGCTGCCACCGAACTCCTCATCGAGGAGGAGGCGTTCACCGCTGGACAGTTCGAGATCGTCGAAGTCTTCGACATCGGGGGCGAGCGCTACCCGAAGATCAACGACTCGCTCGACTTCCTCGCCTTCCGGCACACGCCGCACTACGTGGTTGCCGAGGCGGCGTCGTTCGTGCCGGTACGCACCGAGCCCGGCCGTGCGCCCGTGCGGCCCGAGGTCGACGAGAGCCGCCAGCGCGTCTACGTGTACATGATCCGTGATCTCGGTGCCCGTCGCCAACCGCCGGCGGTGCTGTTGGTCGGTGCCGGCTTGATCTTCTTTGCGTCGTGCTACCTGCTCAACCGTCGTGACCGGACCCGGCGGGCGAACCTTGCTCAGCCCTTGCCGGCTGTCAGGGTCGAGGCCACTGTCGTTGCCCCTGATCGCGAAAAGGTCGACGTCGGCGTCTGAACATGGGTCAGTACCTCCCGATCGTCGTGTTGTTCATCCTCGCCGTGGTGTTCGGCGTGTTGAGCTTCGCGGCGTCGCGATTGCTGGCGCCGCGCCGGCCGTCGATCGCCAAGGAGGCGCCGTACGAGTGCGGCATCGTGCCGAGTCGTGAGCCGCCCGAGCGGTTCCCGGTGAGCTTCTACATCGTGGCGATGCTGTTCATCATGTTCGACATCGAGATCATCTTCCTCTACCCCTACGCGGTGTCGCATTCGACACTTGGCGCGTACGGATTCTGGGCGGTGCTGGCGTTCTCGGTGGTGTTCTTCGCGACGTTCGTCTACGAGGTCGCCCGCGGTGGCCTCGACTGGGGCCCGCTGCAGCGCGGCAGGCTGCTGTTGACAGACGCGGCGATGGTGTCGCCCGAACGTACGATTGCCACCACGGTCCGACGCGTCGGTGCCGAGGGCCGCCTGGCACCTGCGGGCACCGAAGAAGCCGCATAGCGAGTCTGGAGTCATCAGCATGGGCATCGTCAACGATGTGCGCGACGACGGCCTTGGTGGCCTGTCGCACAACGTCATCACCGGAAAACTCGAGGATCTCGTCAACTGGTCGCGGGCGCGCTCGTCGTGGCCGGCGTCGTTCGGTCTCGCCTGCTGTGCGATCGAGATGATGGCAACCGGCGGAGCGCACTACGACATCTCCCGCTTCGGTATGGAAGTGTTCCGTGCGTCTCCCCGCCAGGCCGACATCATGATCGTCGCCGGTCGGGTCAGCCAGAAGATGGCCCCGGTCCTGCGCCAGGTGTACGACCAGATGATGGAGCCCAAGTGGGTCATCTCGATGGGTGTCTGCGCCTCATCGGGCGGCATGTTCAACAACTACGCGATCGTTCAGGGCGTCGACCAGATCGTGCCGGTCGACGTGTATGCCCCGGGATGCCCGCCCACGCCGGAGACGTTGATCCATGCGATCGAAACCCTGCACGGCTTGATCGAGACCAACCAGATCATGAAGCGGCGTGATGAGTCCGGCGCGGGTGCCAACGTCCACGTCGAGTACATCGAACCCACAGGTGTGCCCGTTCTGCTCGGAGTGTCGAAGCCATGAACGGCCAGGATGTCCTCCACGTCGCACGCGATGCGTACCTCGACACCGTCAAGCACCTCGTCGATGACGGCTACACCATGTGTATCGATCTGACCGGCGTCGACTACCTCGAGTTGCCCGGGCGCTCGCTGCCCGACGGCATCGTCGCCGAGCGCTTCGAAGTCGTGGTGAACCTGCTCGACATGCGCCAGCGACGACGTGTCCGTCTGCGAGTTCAGGTGCCAGAGGCAGATGCCGTCGTGCCGACGCTGTTCGACGTCTACCCGGGTACTGAGGCAATGGAGCGCGAGGTGTTCGACATGTTCGGTGTGGAGTTCACCGATCATCCCGACCTCACCCGCATCCTCATGCCCGAAGACTGGATCGGCCACCCTCTGCGCAAAGACTTCGACGTGGGCCGCATCCCCGTGCAGTTCAAGGAGGCGAACGCATGAGCGAAGCGACCACCGACACGGCCGAAGCGACCACCGACACGGCCGAAGCGACCACGAGTGAAACAGCCACCGACTTCTACGAACGTTCCGTTGCCGGCACCGACGAGGGCGAGCAGCAGCTCAAGCCGCGCAGCGAGCTCAGCGCCAAGGAACTGCTGCGCGAGGTCGGCTCCGTGCTGCGCATGTCCGAAGCCGAGGCAGCGCTGTTGGGCGACCTCCCGGATGACCCCGACGACGATCAGACGATGATCATCAACATGGGCCCGCAGCACCCGTCGACGCACGGTGTGTTGCGACTCATGCTCGAGCTCCAGGGTGAAACGGTGCTGCGCTGCAAGCCCATCATCGGGTACCTGCACACCGGCATGGAGAAGACCGGCGAGCAGCTCACCTACGCGCAGGGCGGCACGAACGTCACTCGGATGGACTACCTGAGCCCGATCGCCAACGAGCTCGTGTTCTCGATGGCGACCGAGAAGCTGCTCGGCATCGATGGCGACATCCCCGAACGCGCCGTGTGGATCCGGATGATGCTCGCCGAGATGAGCCGCATTGCGAGCCACCTGCTCTTCATGGCCACCAACGGCATGGACCTCGGCGCGGTGTCGATGATGATCTACGGCTGGCGTGAACGCGAAGAAGTGTTGCGGTTCTTCCAGGAGGTCACGGGCCTGCGAATGAACCACAACTTCGTGCGCCCCGGCGGCGTGGCAGCCGACCTCCCCGCCGGTTGGCGCGACGGCGTGCTGTCGATCCTCGACATGCTCCCGGCGCGTCTCGACGAGTACGACATCTTGATGACCGGCCAGCCGATCTGGCGTGAGCGGCTCCAGGGCGTCGGGGTCATCACCCCCACCGAGGCCATGGCGCTCGGGGCGACTGGGCCGATCCTGCGTTCGACCGGCGTCGAATGGGACCTGCGCCGCGACCAGCCGTACATGCACTACGACGAGATGGACTTCGACGTGATCGTCGGTTCCTACGGCGATGCGTTCGACCGCTTCGCGATCCGCCTTGCCGAGATTCGCGAATCGATGAAGATCGTTCGCCAGATCCTCGACAAGATGCCAGCTGGTGACTACCGCATCCAGGACAAGAAGGTGACGCCGCCACCGCGGGCGCGCATCGACGAGTCGATGGAGGCGCTGATCCACCACTTCAAGATCTTCACGTCGGGCTTCAAGGTGCCCGAGGGTGAGGTGTACGTCGGCATCGAGAGCCCGCGCGGCGAGATCGGTTGCTACATCGTGAGTGACGGTTCGGCCAACCCGTATCGCATGCACATGCGTGATCCGAGTTTCGTCAACATCCAGTGCCTGCCGCACATGATGCGCGGTGGCTTGGTGGCCGACGCGGTCGCCGTGATCTCCAGCGTCGACCCCGTACTGGGCGGTGTGGACCGATGAACGGAGTCGATCGATGAGTCGTCTCAGCGACCACAACGTGATCGTGGCGAAGGAGATCATCGCCCGATACCCCAAGCAGAAGTCGGCGTTGATCCCGCTCGTGCACCTGAGCCAGGAGCAGAACGGCTACGTCACCGACGACGCAATGCGCCACGTCGCCGAGTTGATCGACGTCACCCCGGCCGAGGTGTACGGCACCGCGTCGTTCTACGAGATGTTCCGGTTCGAGCCGACGGGCAAGTACCTCATCAACATCTGCGGAACGCTGTCGTGTCAGCTCATGGGCGCCGAGTCGCTGATGCACCACGCCGAACACACGCTCGGGGTCAAGGCCGGTTCCACCACATCCGACGGCCTGATCACGCTGCAGCACGCCGAATGCCAAGCCGCGTGCACCGAGGCACCGACGCTGCAGGTCAACTATCGCCACCGCTACCGCGTGACACCCGAGTCGTTCGATGGCCTCGTGGCCGACCTTCGTGCGGGTGCCCTCGACGGCGAGATCCCGCCGCACGGAACGTTGGCGCGCAACCGTCAGCAGATCCCCGCCGACCGCTGGGTCGGAGCTCCCGCCCCCGACGACGTCACGGAAGGACCCGCCTGGATCCAGGTGACCCCCGCATGAGCAACAGCCCCTTTCCCCGGGCGCCGGGCTTCTACCCGGGTGACCGCCCGCAGATCGTCACGTCGCGCTTCCAGTACGACGACGGCCACACCCTCGAGCGTTACCACGCCACCGGCGGGTACGACGGCTTGCGAGCAGCGCTCGCCACATCGCCGACCGCCGTTTCGGATGAGGTCAAGAACTCCACACTGCTCGGCCGCGGCGGCGCCGGGTTCCCCGCGGGCACCAAGTGGGGGTTCACCCCACAGGGTGTGTGGCCGCGCTACCTCGTCGTCAACGGCGACGAGTCAGAGCCCGGCACCTACAAGGACCGCCTCCTCATGGAGTGCGACCCCCACCAGCTCATCGAAGGCTGCCTGATCGCGTGTTACGCGGCCGGGCTGTCGCAGTGCTTCCTCTACGTCCGCGGTGAGATGGCGCTCGCCCACGAGCGCATCGCTGCGGCGCTCGACGAGGCCTACGCCGCCGGCTACATCGGCAAGAACATCCTCGGCACCGACTTCGGCGTCGACATCGTGCTGCACACCGGCGCCGGCGCATACGTCGTCGGTGAGGAGACCGCGCTCATCGAGTCGCTCGAAGGCGAACGCGGGATGCCGCGGCTCAAGCCGCCTTACTTCCCCGCTGCGGTCGGTTTGTACGGTCAGCCGACGATCGTCAACAACGTCGAGACGCTCGCCAACCTCCCGTTCATCGCAACGAACGGTTCGGCGGCCTACACCGCGATCGGAACGGCCACCTCGCCCGGCACGCGCATGATTGCAGTGTCGGGCCACGTGGTGCGCCCCGGCGTGTACGAAATCGTCAACGGGTCCACGACGTTCCGTGACCTGCTCTATGGCGACGAGTTCGCACAGGGAATTCGCGACGGCAACGACCTCAAGGCGTTCGTGCCCGGTGGAGGCTCGGCCCCGTGGTTCACCGCCGACCAGCTCGACATCCCGTTCGAAGGCCCGCAGGCCGGTGCCGCCGGGTCGATGCTCGGCTCGGGTGCCGTGATGGTCATGGACTCAACGACCGACATCCCTGCGGCGGCGCTGTCGCTCGTGCGCTTCTACGCGCACGAGTCGTGCGGCAAGTGTGTCCCGTGTCGCGAGGGTGGCACGTGGTTGTATCGACTCGTGCAACGAATCGTCGACGGCCACGGCACCGACGCTGACCTGCAGACGATCCTCGATGTCGGCCAGACGATCTGCCCGGGAGACATGCCGCACGCATCGAGCGAACGACTCGGCCTCGACGCCGTGCCGTTCCCCTACAAGATGACGACGATCTGCTTCGTCGGCCCGTCGGCGTACGTGCCGATCCACTCGGCCATGACGCTGTTCCCCGAAGACTTCGCGGCGCTGGTCACCAAGCGGGCCGAACGTCGCAGCATCCCGGTGATGGCAGGAGCGGGCGAGTGAGCGACGACACCGAGATCGAGGAGATCGAGGCCCTCGACGACACCGAGGTCGTCGAGGTACCTGAACCCGAGCCCGATCCGAACGCTGTCACGTTGTCGATCAACGGCCGCGAGGTGGCGGCGCGCAAGGGCGACATGGTCATTGCCGCGGCGCTCGGCGTCGACGAATACGTGCCGCACTTCTGCTATCACCCGCGCATGTCGCCCGTCGGCATGTGTCGCCAGTGCATGGTCGAGGTCGAAGGCCCCCGTGGCCCGATGATGGTCGTGTCGTGCATGACACCGGTCGCCGACGGCCAGGTGGTTCGCACCGATACCGATCAGGTCAAGCGCGCCCAGGAGGGCATGCTCGAACTGCTGCTCGCCAACCATCCGCTCGACTGCCCGGTGTGCGACAAGGGCGGCGAGTGCCCGCTCCAGGATCAGGCATTCAGTCACGGCCCGGGCGAGAGTCGGTACGTCGAGTCGAAGCGTCACTACGAAAAGCCGATCCCGATCTCCGACCTCGTGTACCTCGACCGCGAGCGCTGCATCCTGTGCGATCGCTGTACGCGGTTTGCCGACGAGGTGGCCGGCGACAAGCTCATTCACTTCATCAGCCGTGGCAACGACACTCAGGTGATGACGTTCCCCGACGAGCCGTTCGTGTCGTACTTCTCGGGCAACACCGTGCAGATCTGCCCCGTCGGAGCGCTCACCGCCAAGCCGTATCGGTTCAAGGCGCGGCCGTGGGACCTCAACCAGCAGGAGTCCACCTGCACCACCTGCTCGGTCGGCTGTCGTACCGTCGTGCAGTCGAGCCGCGACGAGTTGCTGCGCTACCAGGGCGTCGACTCCGACCCGGTGAACTGGGGCTGGCTCTGCGACCGCGGTCGCTTCAACTTCGAGGCCGTCAACTCCGAGCTCCGTCTGAGCACGCCAATGGTCAAGCTCGAGACCGGGCTCGTCGAGACGTCGTGGAACACGGCTCTACGCGCTGCCGGCACGATGATTTCCGATGCCCTCGCAGCGGGCGGGCCGGACAGCATCGCCCTGCTCGGTGGAGCGCGCGGCACCAACGAGGATGCCTACGCCTGGGCGCAACTCGCCGACGCGATCGGGATCACCCACCGTGATGCGCAGGTCGGAGATGGCGTCCCAGCCGGGATTCTCGGCCTCGATCGGGCGACGATCGACGAGGCGGCCAACGCCGCCACGATCGTGCTCCTGGGTCCGGATCTCAAGGAAGAACTGCCCGTGCTCTACCTGCGGCTGCGTGATGCTGCCGAAAAGCGCCGGAGCCGCATCATCGAGTTCGCGACGTTGGAAACGGGGATGACCCCGTACGCGTGGAAGTCGGTGCGCTATGAACCGGGCGCCCAAGGCGATGCCGTCGCCAAGGCGATCGCCGATGCCGACATCTCGGCCCAGATCGCCTCAGGCGATGTCGTCGTGGTAGTCGGCCGAGCGAATCTCGCCGAATCGGCCGAAGCAACGGTTGGCGCCCTGCAATCGTTCCTCGAGGCTGTGCCGACTGCCAAGGTGCTCCCGGCGCTCCGGCGCGGCAACGTCGTGGGTGCATTGACCCTCGGTCTCGCGCCGAGCGATGCCGGCCACGATGCCATGGCGACACTCACGGCCGCAGCCGAGGGTCGCATCGAGTTGCTCGTGCTGCTCGGTGCCGATCCGCTCAACGACTGCCCCGACGCCGATCTGGCGCGTCGGGCGATCGCCGGCGCCCGCCGGATCCTGTCGATCGACACGTTCGCCTGCGAGTCGACCCAGCATGCCGATGTCGTCCTCGCCGCGTCGGCGTACGGCGAGAAGGCCGGCACCACAACGAACCTCGAAGGACGCGTCACGACGCTCGCCCAGCAGGTGACCGCGACCGGCACGAGCCGCCCCGACTGGATGATCGCCGTCGAACTCGGGCTGATGATCGGCGACCGCTCGTTCGGGCCCGACCACGCCCTGCGAAGTGTGTCGACCGTTGGCGACGTCACCGCACTCATCGCCGCCGACGTCGCGGCGTTTGCCGACGCGTCGCCCGCGGCACTTGCCGAGGCTCCCGACGGGGTACTGACCCTTCCGCTCGACATGGTGCTCGACCCCGTCGCCTTTTCCGCGCCGGGTCGCAACAGCTATGACTATCGGTTGGTGGTGAGTCGCAAGTTGTACGACCGGGCAGTTGGGACGCAGATGTCGCGGTCGCTCGTGAACCTTGCGCCGGGCTCAGCCGTGCACGTGCACCCGCTCGATCTCGACGCCATCGGGGTCGCCGACGGCAGCGACGTCAAGATCGTCAGCGCCAAGGCCGGCACCGTACTGCCGATCTGCGCCAACATCCGGGTTCCCCGCGGCGTCGTGTGGTCGCCGTTCAATCAGGGTGGCGGCGCCATCGATGACATCGTCGACGGCACGACCGCGACCACCGATGTGAGGATCGAGCGGATCTGATGTTCGCACTCGACCCGATCGTCGAAGGGCCACTGCTGTGGACCCCGTTGTTCATCGTCCTCGGCAAGGTCGTCTTCATTTTCGTTCTCGGCCTCGTGTCGACGATGTTCATGGTCTGGTACGAGCGCAAGGTCGTGTCGGGCATGCAGAACCGGATCGGCCCGAACAAGGCGGGTCCGTTCGGCATGCTCCAAACGCTTGCCGATGGCATCAAGTCGTTCTTCAAGGAGGACCTCCTGCCGAGTCGCGCCGACCGGTTCGTCTTCCGGCTCGCTCCGTTCCTGGCGTTCGTCCCTGCGTTCTTGCTGTGGGCCGTCATTCCGCTGGGCGGCGACTTCTCCGATGGCGGTGACGGCACCGTCACGTGGTTCGGCGAGGTCACCCGAATGCAGTTGGCCGACCCGCCCGTCGGCATCCTGTGGGTGCTCGCCATGTCGTCGATCGGTGTCTACGGCATCATGCTCGCCGGCTGGTCGAGCGGTTCGAAGTATCCCTTGCTCGGCTCGGTGCGAGCTTCGGCACAGATGATCTCCTACGAGGCGGCGCTCGGGCTCAGCCTCGCGGCCGTTCTGCTCTCGTCGGGCACACTGTCGATGGCCGGCATCGTCGACCAGCAGAACAGCGTTGTCGACTGGAACGTCATCTCCACCGGGATCGTGCCGTTCGTGATCTTCCTCATCGCGGTGACCGCCGAGCTGAACCGACCGCCGTTCGACCTCGTCGAGGCCGAGCAGGAGCTGGTCGGTGGCTTCAACACCGAGTACTCCGGAATCCGGTTTGCACTGTTCTTCCTGTCGGAGTTCATGAACGTCGTCACGATGTCGTTGATCATGGTCACGCTGTTCTTCGGCGGACCGCAGCCGCTGTTCGACATTCCAGTGGTGCCGGGCGCCATCGAGGGCACGCTCTGGCTGGTCATCAAGCTCTTTGCATTCTTGTACCTGTTCGTGTGGCTGCGAGCCACGCTGCCTCGGCTGCGTTACGACCAACTCATGGATCTCGGCTGGAAGGTGCTCATCCCGATCGCTCTCGGCTGGTTCCTGCTGCTCGCTGCGCTGCGTGAGTTCTCACCCGACGGTGACGCGTTCGACAGCCTGCGCGTGGTCGTCATCAGCTTCGTCGTGGCGGTTGTGGCCACAGGCCTGTTCGCCGCGGCGCTCAGGGTGAGCGCCCGCAATCGAGCAGCGGCAAGTGGCGACCGCGTTACCGACAAAGGTGCAACCGGCAACCGGGCCGACGACAACACAGGAGCGAAGGTCTGATGGGGTATCTCGAGGGTTTCGGCATCACGATTCGCCAGCACCGCCTGTTCGGCGGCGAGCGTGTGACGACCGAGTACTCCGGTGGTCGCCGCGCCAAGAAGAACGACGACGACGCTCGCGATGTCGAGCACGACGAGAAGCTCGAGCGCCCCGAGCGGCTGCACGGACGACACGTGTTGAACCGTTACGAGGACGGAATGGAGAAGTGCATCGGCTGCGAACTGTGCGCCGGTGTCTGCCCCGCCGACTGCATCTACGTGCGTGGTGCCGACAACGACCCCGAGAACCCCACCTCGCCGGGCGAGCGTTTCGGGTTCGTGTACGAGATCAACTACCTGCGCTGC
Organism: Actinomycetes bacterium; assembly: GCA_031430875.1. Classification (GTDB taxonomy): domain Bacteria; phylum Actinomycetota; class Acidimicrobiia; order Acidimicrobiales; family Ilumatobacteraceae; genus Sva-07. Next base: position 13,405 of record JANPCI010000086.1, read on the forward strand.
ATCCACTGCGACATGTGCGTCGAGGCGTGTCCGACCGAGGCGATCACCGAGTCGAAGCTGTTCGAGTTCTCGTTCACCAATCGCAACGACGCGATCTACACCAAGGCCGAGCTCGTCGTCGACGATGAGGGCATGCCGCAGAAGCTGCCGTGGGAAGACTGGCGCGCCGGCGACGACCTGCTCACGAGCGGCTGGATGCGAGCGACGTCACCGTCGGGCGACGCGACGTTCGAGGGTGAAGTCGGCTGGAGCGGCGAACTCGGGTACGGCGTGCGCGCCCCCGAGCCGGCGCAGCCCGAGCGCGACAAGACCGTCCGGGTGATCGAACGGTGAGCGACGCAACCTTCCTCGAGTACGTGGTGTTCTTCTCGGCCGCGGTCATGATCCTCGGCGGCGCGATCGGCGTCATCACGATGAAGAACCCGGTGCACGCGGCGCTCGGCCTCGTTTCCACGCTGTTCGGTGTCGCCGTGCAGTTCGTGGCAATGGATGCGCAGTTCCTTGCCGCCGTTCAGGTGATCGTCTACTCCGGTGCGATCGTCGTGTTGTTCCTGTTCGTCATCATGTTGCTCGGCGTCGACGAGTCGATGGACCTGTCGATCGAACCCATTCCGATCCAGCGGCCGCTCGCGGCAGTGATGGCCGTCGGCCTCGTCGGACTGGTCGCGGCTGCGATCATCCGCGCCCGTGATGCGCTGGTCATCAACCCCGGCGATGGCATCGCAAGTGCCACCGACGCCGGCGACAACGACGCCAATATCCGTCAGCTCGCCAACAACCTGTACGGCGACCATGTGTTCGCGTTCCAGCTCACGTCGGTGCTGCTGATCGTCGCCGTCGCCGGCACGGTCCTGCTCACGCGCAAGTGGCCCAAGGATGCGCCGGAAACCGAGAGCAGCGACTCGTGATCGCCGTCATCGAACCGACCTGGTACCTGTTACTCGCCGCGATGCTCTTCGGCCTCGGCGCGTTCGGGTTGATGGTGCGGCGCAACCCGCTGATCATGTTCATGTGCGTCGAGCTGATGCTCAATGCAGCCAACCTGACGTTCGTGGCGTTGGCCACCCGGTCCGGCGACATCAACGGCCAGACGGCCGTGTTCTTCGTGATGGTTGTTGCGGCCGCCGAAGTCGTGGTCGGCCTCGGCATCATCGTCTCGATCCTGCGCCGCCGTCCGGGCGCAACGGCCGACGATCTCGCGGAACTGAAGGGCTGAACGCATCATGGCCGACCTCGTCTGGTTGATTCCCGCGTTCCCGCTCGCCGCGTTCCTCACCATCTTGCTGTTCGGTCGTCTCCTCGGCGACCCGAAGGCCGGATATCTCGCAACGGCATCGGTGTTCGCCTCATTCATCGTCGCCGCGCTCATCTACTTCGACCTTGTCGACAATCCGGAGGACCAGCGCGAGAACGTGGTCACGCTGTTCTCGTGGATCCCGGTCGGCACGTTCCAGGTCGACCTCGCCTTCCTCGCTGACCCGCTGTCGATTCTGATGTGCCTGTTCATCACGTTCATCGCCGGCTGGATCTTCCTGTTCGCCGTCGGCTACATGCACGGCGATCCGAAGTTCTCCAAGTTCTTCCTCTACCTCAGTCTCTTCGTGTTCTCGATGACCATTCTGGTGCTCGGCGAGAACCTGCTCGTGACGTTCCTCGGCTGGGAGGGTGTCGGCACCTGCTCGTACCTGCTCATCGCGTTCTGGCACACGCGCGAATCGGCGGCGACGGCGGGCAAGAAGGCCTTCGTCACGAACCGCGTTGGCGACTGGGGCGTCATGATCGCGATGTTCCTGGCCTTCTCGGCAGTCGGCTCGCTGTCGTACACGGTGCTCAACGAGAGCGCCGAGACGGGTGAGCTCGCCGCCTCGACGGCCTCGGCGATTGCGATCCTGCTGCTCATCGGCGCCGCCGGCAAGAGTGCGCAGCTCCCGCTCTACGTCTGGTTGCCCGACGCCATGGAGGGCCCGACGCCGGTGTCGGCGCTCATCCACGCCGCGACCATGGTCACGGGCGGCATCTTCCTGCTCACGCGTATCAACCCGGTCATCGAGGCGTCCTACGACTGGGTGCCGACGACGATGGCCTGGGTGGGCGGGCTCACGGCGCTGTTCGCCGCGACGATCGCGATGACCCAGAACGACATCAAGAAGGTGCTGGCCTACTCGACCGTGTCGCAGATCGGCTACATGTTGCTGGCGGTCGGCAGCGGCGCCTACGTCGCCGGCATCTTCCACATGGTCACGCACGCCGGCTTCAAGGCGCTGCTCTTCCTCGGCGCCGGATCTGTGATTCACGGAATGCACGAAGAGCAGGACATGCGCAAGATGGGCGCGCTCCGCAAGTTCATGCCGATCACCGCCGCGACGTTCATCATCGGGTGGTTGGCGATCGCCGGCGTGCCACCGTTCTCCGGTTTCTGGTCGAAGGACGAGATCCTGCTCTACACGCTCGGCAAGAGCACACCGCTGTACATCATCGGTGTCGTCACGGCGGTCCTCACCGCGTTCTACATGACCCGCCAGATCATCATGGTGTTCTTCGGCGAGGCCCGCTGGACGAGCCTGGCCAACGCCGAGGAGGCCCCCGAGGTCGCCGAGGGCGAGCCACCAGTGGAGACACATGGCGCTCACGGCGAGTTCAAGCCGCACGAGTCGCCTCCGATCATGTGGATCCCGCTCGTGATGCTTGCTGGTGTTGCCGCGATCGGTGGCATCATCAACCTGCCCAAGCTGTTCGGCATCCCGTCGGGAACCGCGACGCGACTCGAGGAGTGGCTGCATCCCGTCGTCGAGTTCGGCGAGGCCGACATCTCGGGAACCTGGGCGTACGACAACAAGTATCTGCTCGTCGCGGTGGCAGTGGCCTGCGCCCTGTTCGGGGTCATGCTCGCCTGGCTCGTCTACGAGCGCAAGCGCATCAAGCCGTGGGAGCCGTCGCTGTTCGAACACGGGTGGTACTACGACGCCGCGATCACCTGGTTCATGGGCAACCCTGGTCGTGACGGCTTCCAGGTCGTTGCCGACTTCGACGCCAAGATCGTCGATGGTGCGGTGACCGGTACCGCGGTGGCCGTCAAGGCAACCGCAACCGAGGCGCGTAAGGGCCAGACCGGTTACGTACGCCAGTACGCCGCAGTGATTGCGGTGGGTGTCGTGCTGCTCCTTGGCTGGTTCGTGGTGATTCGAGGGATTCTGTGATGTTGGCAGCCGAAACGGGGCCCATCGCGTTCCCCATCCTGAGTGCGTTGATCTTCACGCCGATCATCGGCGCGATCCTGATCGCGCTCCTGCCGAAGAGTCGCCCGGAGTATCCGAAGATGGTCGCCCTGATGGCGTCGGTCGCCACGGCGGCGATGTCGATCTGGCTCATGGCGTCGTTCGAAACGTCCGACGCGGGCTTCCAGTTCGTGTCGAAGCACAGCTGGATCGAGGCGTGGGGAATCTCGTGGCATCTCGGTGTCGACGGCATCTCGTTGTTCCTCGTGGTGCTCACCGGCATCTTGTTCCCGCTGGCGATTCTGGCGGTCGACGCGCATCACGACGAGAAGTCGTATCTCGCGTGGCTGCTCATGCTGCAGGCCGGTGTCATGGGGAGCTTCCTCAGCCTCGACCTGTTCGTCTTCTTCGTGTTCTTCGAGATCGTGCTCGTGCCGATGTACTTCCTCATCGCCGGCTGGGGGTACGAGAAGCGGGTCTACGCCGCCACCAAGTTCTTCCTGTACACGATGTTCGGGTCGGCGTTCATGCTCGTCGGCCTCATTGCCACGGTTGCCATTGCCAGCCGCGAGATCGGCTACACCACCTTCGATCTCGTGATCATCGCCGAGCAGGCGAACTTCGCGGCATCGACCGGACGTTGGCTGTTCTTCGCGTTCGCGATCGCCTTCGCCGTCAAGGTGCCGATCTTCCCGCTGCATACCTGGCTGCCCGACGCGCACACCCAGGCGCCGACCGCCGGCTCGGTGGTGCTGGCCGGCGTGATGCTGAAACTTGGGACGTACGGCCTCCTGCGGTTCGGTGTCTATCTGTTCCCCGAGGCGTCGTACTGGAGCCGCAACCTGTGGCTCACGCTCGCCGTGATCGGCATCATCTACGGCGCCATCGCCGCCACGATGCAGACCGACCTCAAGCGCCTCGTCGCCTATTCGTCGGTCGCCCACCTCGGCTTCATCGTCCTCGGCATCTTTGCGTTCACGTCGCAGTCGATGGCCGGCTCCACCATCCAGATGGTCAACCACGGGGTGTCGACCGGTGCGCTGTTCCTCTTCGTGGGCTGGATCTACGAACGTCGCAAGACCCGCCAGATCTCCGACCTGAACGGGCTCCAGAAGGTGGCGCCGATCTTCGCTGCGGCCTTCATGTTGGTGATGTTGTCGTCGATCGGTGTGCCCGGCCTCAACGGCTTCGTCGGCGAGTACCTGATCCTCACCGGTTCGTTCCTGACGGCTCGCTGGTGGACGGTGGTTGCGGCAGTCGGTGTCATCCTCGCTGCGGTGTACCTGATGTGGGCGTACCAGCGCGTGTTCCACGGCGAGCCCGACGAGGACAACAAGAAGTTCCCCGAGCTCAAGCTCAAGGAAGGCATGGTGCTGTTGCCGTTCCTCGGCCTCATCGTGTTCATGGGCATCTATCCCAAGCCGGTCCTCGACCGGATCGAGCCGAGCATCGATGCCTTGATCACCCGGGTCGAGGCGTACACCAACTACGAAGCACCCGAGCCCACCATCCAACTGCGCGACGAAGAACCTGCTGACGACCAGCCTGCCGAAGAACCCGCCGACGAGGAAGGTGAGGGGTGATGATCGCCCAGCTCGACATCTTCGTCGGACCCGAGATCCAGTGGTTCGCGCTCTCGCCGCTCCTGATCCTGCTGGGTGGCGCACTCGGCCTGCTCCTCGTGGGTGCACTCACACCGCCGTGGCCGAAGCGCCTCTACGCGATCGTCTCGGCGACCACTGCGGGCGCGGCGGGCGTCATGGCACTGGTGCTGTGGGACGACATCAGCGAAACCGGACCCACGACGCTCGTCGGCGGAGCACTCGCCTTCGACAAGCTGGCGATGTTCATGACTGTCACGATCTGCATCGGTGTGCTGCTCGTGAGCATCTTGAGCGACGACTACGTACACGACACCCCCAACCGCGGTCCGGAGATCTACGCGCTCTACCTGGTGGCGGCACTCGGCGGCATCGTGATGGCGTCGGCGAACGACCTCATCGTGTTGTTCCTCGGCCTCGAAACCCTGTCGCTTGCGCTGTACGTGCTGGCGGCGAGCAATCGACGCAGCAGTGAGAGTGCCGAGGCGGGCATCAAGTACTTCGTGCTCGGCGGGTTCGCGTCGGCGTTCTTCCTCTACGGCATCGCGCTGGTCTACGGCGGTACGGGCACGACCAACATCAGCGAGATGGTCGCCGCGCTGCAGACTTCGATCGACCCGTTCAGCGACGACACGCTCGCCCTCGCAGGCATCGCGTTGCTGATCGTCGGCCTCGCCTTCAAGGTGGCCGCCGTGCCGTTCCACGTGTGGGCGCCCGATGTGTATCAGGGTGCGCCCACGCCGGTGACGTCGTTCATGGCCTCGGTCGGCAAGGTTGCCGCGTTCGCTGCGATGATCCGGGTGCTCGTGGTGGCGCTGCCGTTCTACAAGGACGACTGGAGACCGATCATCTGGGTGCTGGCGCTCGTGACGTTGCTCGGCGGTTCGATCCTCGCGGTCGTGCAGGACAACGTGAAGCGGATGCTCGCGTATTCGTCGATCAGCCACGCCGGCTTCATCCTGGTCGGTGTCGAGGCCGCCGGTTACGGAGCGGGCACGTCCGATCCCGGCCCGGGTGTTCCAGCGGTCGTGCTCTACCTGATCTTGTACTCGGTGCTGGTGATCGGCTCGTTCGCCGTGGTCACCATCGTGTCGCGCAGCACCGGCGGCGACACGAGCATCGACTCGTTCAAGGGTCTCGCCAAGCGCCGTCCGGCGTTGGCGCTCGGGTTCACTGTGTTGCTGCTGGCTCAGGCCGGCGTGCCGCTCACCAGCGGGTTCATCGCCAAGTTTGGTGTCATCCAGGCCGCCGTCGACGTCGAGAGTTACGCCATTGCGGTCATCGCCATGGTCTGCGCCGTGATCGCTGCGTTCCTCTATCTGCGAATCATGGTGTCGATGTGGGTCGGCGAGTCGACCGACGAGAGCGCTGTGACCATCCCGTTCTCGATGGGCGTCGTGGTGACGCTGACGGTCGTGTTCACGATCGCGCTCGGCGTCTTCCCGGGCTGGCTCATCGACGCCGCCGATCAGGTGACGCAGTACGCCCGCTGACCTGGCAGGCTTGAGGCGTCATGAAATGGCCGACGTGGAGCCAGGCGCTGCTTGCGGCGACGATCGCCGGTCTCGTCGCGTTGGCGTTTCGGAGGTCGCGGCCGACTCGCATCGGTGATCGCATCGGCCACGTCGTCGGGCCCGCAGCGTTGGAGTTCGCCTTCGTCGCAACGCTGTACGCGATCTGGCGGATGGCCAAGAACCTGCCGCTCACGCAGGCCGATGGGGCCATCGAGCGGGCCCGCGACATCGTGCGGGTCCAGGAGTTCCTCCGGCTACCGAGCGAACTGACGCTCCAGCGCTTCACCCTCGATCACGAGTGGCTCGCCCAGTTCTCTGCCGCGTTCTACGCCGTGGCCCACGTACCCGGCATCATCATCTTCCTCGTGTGGCTGTACGCCCGTCACCGCGAGGTGTACCCGCGCTGGCGTAACGCGCTGGCGATCGTCACCGCCTTTTGTCTGTTCATCCGCTTCGTCAAGGTTGCGCCGCCGCGGTATCTCCCCGACCTCGGCTACGTCGATGTGTCCCAGATCTACAACATGTCGGTGTACGGCGAGGCCGGC
>JANPCI010000087.1:0-12897 GCA_031430875.1 Actinomycetes bacterium
CCACCTGAGAGCGCCGCCGGATACCGATCGAGGAGGTCCCGCTCGAGCCCGACGAGTTCGGCGAGTTCGTCGCAGCGTGCGGCAATCCGATCGGGGTCCCAGCCGAGCAACTCGGGCACCACCCCGATGTTCCGCCGCACCGTCCGGTGGGGAAACAAGCCGATCTGCTGGATCACGTACCCGATGCTCCGACGGAGTTCGTGTGCCGGCATCGATCGCTGGTCGGCGCCCAGCACCATGATCGTGCCCGACGTCGGTTCCACGAGTCGGTTGATCATCTTGAGCGTTGTGGTCTTTCCGCACCCAGATGGACCGACGAGCGCCACGACCTCCCCGGTGGCGATCTCGAAGGACAGGCCATCGACAGCGGTCGTCGGTGCAGCGTCGAATCGCTTGGTGACGTCGACGAGGGAGATTGCGGCACTACCGCGCAGGGCGAGAATCCGTCGAAACTTAGCAGTGGCCACCTCCGGAACGTCGCTGCCTGACCGGGCCGGACCCTCAACCCGTTGGGTCTCCGTCCGAAGGTGCGGTCGTGGACCGATCATCCACCCGTTGTCACCAGCCATTCCACCCCGTCGGGTGTGTCACGAACCTCGATCCCCGCCACAGCGAGTTCGTCGCGGATCGCGTCCGACACGGCGAACGCTTTCTCCGTGCGGGCCACGACACGCGCAGCGAGTGCGGCCTCGACGACAGGGCCGAGGACCTCGCGCACATCGCGGACGCCGTCGGTGGCGGCCGCACCGAGGCGGACGATCATCGAACGAAGTGCAGCTCGGGCACGGTCGACATCGTCGGACTGCAGCGTGTCACGCGACCAGTCGACGATCGCCGACTCGAGTTCGAGGATCGCGGCAACGGCACCGTCGGCATCGCGAGCGGCGAGGGCTGTCTCGAACGAAGCCTCGTGGGTGGTCGTGGCGGCGGCGAGGGAGTCGATGGTGGTGGTGGCGTCTTGTCCGTCTGCTCCTGTGTCAGCGCTCGCTGTTGCTCCTTGTTGTTTGCCGGCTCCACCTTGGCCAGGGGTCAGACCGAGGTCTGACCCCGGTGCGGGAGAATCGGAGAGATGGGTGGCGCGGGCGTCGGAGAGATGGGTGGGGCCGGCGCGGAGGAGGTCGAGGGGGACGGTTTGGCCGGTTTCGATGCGAACGGACTCGCCGTTGCGGCGCAGCGTGACGGCACCCTTGCCGACGATCTCGGCGGAGTCGGCGTCGATGTCGATGATCACTCCGGTGTGCTCGTCGATGCCGAGGACGAACGCGCCATCGGGTAGCGAAGGCTCCAACATCGCCAAACGGCGCTCGCCGAGGTAGCAGAAACGCGTGTCGTGATTGCCGCCCTCCTGATTGTCGTAGTGGGGGATCACGGCAACGTTCAGCCCGATCTCGCTCAGTACGTCGAGCCCCGGGACCCAGTACGGGTCGAGGCCGACCTTGTAGATTTCGTACACCGGCACGGTCGCCACGCCGAGCGTGAGGACGGCCGCCGATGAGAACACCACCGCACCACCTGATCGCAGCTTCTCGCCGAGTGCGTCAGGAACGGCGGTGTTGCGCCACTGTTCGAGCGCGAATGTCGGGCTCCCCGGCCCGGCGAAAACCCAGTCGGCGTTGCGGACGCGCGACACCCCTCGCTCGACGGCGACCACGTCGCCGGTATCGGTGCGACCGAGCCCGGCCACGATCACCTCACGACCGACAGCGTCACGGAAATACTCCGTTGCCTTGGCGGCCAGGATCGGAGCGTTCTCCTGGAATCCGAATGGTGTGTCGAGCAGCACGGCATCGACCGGCCGATCGGTGCCGGCGTCGAGCCGCTCGAAGATCGCCCGGTGCGGGCCCTTCATCGTTGGCGCCGTCTCGCCCGATCCCATGATCGCCAGGATTCGAGGAGTCGTCACGACGTTGCCTCCGTCGGGCTCGAGGGAAAGAAATCGACCTCGGTCGCCGCGCGATGCAGAAGGTCACCGACCTCGGTTGGCCGCTGGGCATGCACGTCGTGATGTGCCGGGCTGAACCATTCGGCGCGCCCGCGCGGGAGCAACGCAACGGCGGCATCGACCGCCTCGTGCTTGGAGTGCGTCCAGGCGACGTCGCCGGTGTCGGCGGCGATCAGCAGCGCCGGCACGTCGACGAGGGGATAGCGAGTCGACGGCCGGTGTTCCCACAGGCCACGCAGCACCAGGAGGTGTCGGTCGAACGTGAGCCACGGCGCAATCGTGCCGTCGTCGCGAACCTCGAAGTTGGCGAGCGTCCCTTGGCGACCCTCCTCGGGCCAGTCGGCTGCCGAAGTCTGCAACCACCCCGTGATCTGATCGAGCGGTATGCCCGCAAGTCGTGGTGGAGCGAGCGCCGACGCGGCGTCGTTCCAGTCGGGGAAACGTTCTCCGAGATCGATGAAGCCCCCGTCGACGCACACGATCATGCTCACGGCGTCGGGATGGCGGTACGCAAGTTCGAGCACGACGTTGCCGCCCCACGATTGTCCCGCCACGGCGGGACGCTCGAAGCCCAGTACCTCGATCAACGCCAGGAGATCGTCGGCCACGGTGACCATGTCGAATCCGGTCTCGGGTTTCGACGAGCCTCCGTGTCCGCGCTGGTCGATCGCCACCACGGTGTGGCCGAGCTCGGCCAGGTGCCGGGCGACGCCGTCCCACAGGCGGGCGTTCGACGCCAGCCCGTGCACGAGCAGCCACGGCACGAGATCGGGATCGGCGCCATCGGCTGGATCCCAGTGGACCCCGTGGAGCTCTACTCCTGATGGTAGGGGGTGCATTGCGTGGCGCGGTTCGATCATCGGCTCGCCTGCTCGATTCGTTCGATGAGGGTCAGGAGGTCGGCGGTGGCAGACATGGGTCGGGGCCAGGTTGTTTCGCCGCGGACTGCACCGGCGAACGCGTCGACCATACCCAGGTACGGATCGCTCGGTGTCACGGACACGTTGCGGACACGGCCGTCGGCGCGCGCGAGCAGGATGGTGTCGGCGCGCAGCCCACCGGTGTGAGCGTCGGCCGCGAGAACGAGTGAGGCGTCCTGGCCGATGATCTCGAGGCGCTGCTCGTCGGCATCGACGAACGAGCACCGGATACGCGCCTGGCGACCGTCGATCCATTCGAGCGTGGCTTCGGTTCGGGCGTCGACGCCGGTCGTGTGCCACAGCGCGGTTGCCTCGACGAGGTCGGGATGTGCTCCCCAGAGTTCGACGATCGGGCCGAGACAGTAGATGCCGACGTCGAGCAGCGCGCCGCCACCCTGATCAGGCGACCAGCGATAGTTGCCGTCGCCGTCGGGTCCGATCGTGAACGTGAACGACGCATCGATGTCGATGACCTGACCCAGGTCGCCGCTGGCTGCCATCGACAACGCCCGACGCCACCGAGCATCGAACGGAGTCATCCAGGCTTCGGCGACGAGCACCCCGGCCCGGTCGGCGGCCTCGGACATGCGCCGGGCATCGGAAGCGGTTGGGGCGATCGGTTTCTCGCACAGGACATGCTTCCCAGCGGCGATTGCCCGCTCGACCCACTCGAGGTGCATGCCGTTCGGGAGGGGGATGTAGACGACCTCGACGTCGGGGTGGTCGATGACGTCGTCGTACCCACCGGTGTCGAGGGGTGTCCATGGCTCAGGAACCGGCCCACCGAGCGACGACACGGCCACCAGCCGTGCGCGATCGGAGGCATCGATCGCCGGCATCACTGCCCTGGTCGCCACCATCGAGCGGGCGCCGATGACCCCGAATCCGACTACCGAGGTGTCGCTCACGGTCACCCGAGTTCGATCAACTCGCCGCCATTGGCGCCCGAGCGGTGACCGGCTTCGAGCACGGCGACGACGTCACGTGACTGCTCGGGCCGCACGGAGAGTGGCTCGCCGAGGAGTAGGTGGTCGGCCAGGTTGCGATGGAACCCCCAGCCGGGATGCGGTGCCGGGCCGACGACGGATTCGCGTAGCCCCATCGCTCCCTCGTAGGTGGCAACGGTCAGATCGACCGGCAGCTCAGCGTGGTGCGAAACCTGCTCGACATGGCCGCGGCCGGGCTCGACGGTGTCGCTCCTCAGCGGTCGGTAGTGCCCCTCGATCGTTCCCCGCGTGCCCTCGATGTGGAACTTCGGCCGGCGGATTGCGCACACATCACTCTGGCGGAACGTTGCCTCTCGCCCGTCCGGCCACTGCATCCACAACGAGAGTTGATCGGCGTTGCTGGAGTCGTGCCACACCCGGGTGTGGGCGCTGCACAGCACCCGGCTCGGCGCCGAACCGTAGAGCTGGACGATCCAGTCGACATGGTGCGAACCCCAGTCGTAGATCGCTCCACCGGAGATCGACTCCTCGGAATGCCAGGCGCGGCAGGGATGTTCGAAGCTCCCGACGAACGTCTCGATGTTGAAGACCTCGCCGATGTCGCCGTTTCCGGTGATGTTGCGGACGGCGAGCCAGTCGCGATCCCACCGGCGGCTCTGGTGCACGGTGACGGTGAGTCCGAGGTCGGTCGCCGTGGCGATGATGTCATCGGCGTCGGCTCGGCGCAGACACATCGGTTTTTCGATCACGACGTGCTTGCCGGCTCGTAGCAATTGGAGTGCGAGTTGGGCGTGGAGCACCGGGGGAGTGGCGATGATGGCAATGTCGACCGATGGGTCAGCAGCGAGGGAATCGACCGAGTCGTGGCCCACGAGGTCGGCGAAGTCCGCTCGGGCAGCGACGAGCCGCTCGGCAGCGGAGTCGGCGGCCGCAACGAGGGCGAGACCGTCGGTTTCGGTGGCGGCGAGGCCATGGAGATAGCCCATTCCTCCGAAGGGTCCGTAGCCGACGACGCCGACGCCGAAGTCGGTCGTGCGTGTGGGTGCGACCGGGTGGAGCAGTCGGTTGACGAAGGGGCCGAGTGTCGGATGGCGCCGCACGGCATCGAGGTCGGCGATGCCGGTGGCGACGATCCGGCCGGCGCCCACCGTGCGCACCGTGATGGTTGCCTGGTGCTCGAACCGGATGCTGGTGGTGGCGCCCACCTGAACGTCATCGGACACTGCGCGCAGGGGTCGAAGAGCCGACGTCACGGCGACTTCGCCGTCGAGGCGTGCGGCCGCTTCTCTGTCGGCGAGGGTGACGAACCACTCCGTGGCGGGAAGATCGGCAATGACGTCGACCCCGGTGAGTGCGAGTGCGTGGGGGTCGTCGGGCTCGACGGCGATGAGCACAGCGCCCCCGGAACGCACGAAACGTTCGAGGTCGTCGGCCCGTTGGGCGTCGAGCCGACCCGTGATCAGCTTCGAGTCGTTCCAACAGTCGGAAGGCATTCGTTGGACCATACTCAAGGGTCCGCGTCGATGCTCGCTGGGCTGGCATGAGGTTCCGCTGATCAGATCCGAGCACGACGTCGTATTGCGAACAGGTCGCAACTAGTGTCTGGTTGATGGTTCTTCGTTCTTCCTCGCCTCGGTCGCTTCGTCGGTCTGTCGCAGCTGTGGCTGTTGCGGGCACGATCGCCACGCTCGCTGCCTGCGGCAGCGATGAGCCGAACGGCGAGTCATCGAGCTCCGGCAATGAGACCGCCAGCGACCTCCAGGTCGTCACCACCGTCGCGCCGATCACCTCGATCGCAGCCAACGTCATCGGCGACTGCGCAGAGATCGTCGGCATCGTGCCCGAGGGCACGAACTCGCACACGTTCGAGCCTCCGCCCTCGGCCGCCGAGGTCATGACCACAGCTGACATCGTCTTCATCAACGGCCTCCAGCTGGAAGAACCGACCAAGGAACTCGCGCAGACCAACGTCGCCGACGGGGTGAAGATCGTCGAGCTCGGCGACGAGACGATTTCGCCCGACCAGTACAAGTACGACTTCTCGTTCCCCGAGGACGGCGGCAAGCCCAATCCGCACCTGTGGACCGACCCGACACTCGTGAAGGTGTACGCCGACATCATTCGCGACAACATGGTCGAGCTCGACCCGAGCTGTGCCGACCAGTACAACGAAAATTTTGCTGAGTTCGAGACGCTCGTCGACGAGTTCGATGCATCGATCAAGGAGGCGTTCGACTCGATCCCCGAGGAACAACGCAAGCTCGTCACGTACCACGACGCCTACGCATACTTCGCAGATACGTACGGCTGGAATGTGATCGGTGCGATCCAGCCCTCCGACTTCGGCGATCCGACACCGTCGGAGATCGTCGACCTGATCGACCAGATCGAGGCGGAGAATGTCACGGCCGTCTTCGGTTCCGAGGTGTTCCCGTCGCCGGTGCTGGAACAGATCGCCAACGAGACCGGCGCCACCTACGTCGACGACCTACGCGACGACGACCTCCCCGGAGCCCCCGGCGAAGAACAGCATTCATGGCTCGGCCTGATGAAGTTCAACTTCGTCACCATGACCGAGGCCCTCGGCGGCGACGCGACCGCTCTGAAGGCGTTCATCACCCGCAACGTGGTCGCCGACAACGCCGAGTATCCCCAGTGACCATCTCAGTGACCATCTCAGTGACCATCCCATGAGAGCGACACCGACCGTGGCTGGTGGATTGATCGTCGTCGATCGGCTCACCGTGAACTACAACGGCGGCGCACCGGTGCTGATCGATGTCGACCTCACCGTGGAAGCCGGCGACCTCATCGGCATCGTCGGACCGTCGGGCTCCGGCAAGTCCACGCTCCTCAAGGCGATGTTGGGCACGGTCTCACCGGTGTCGGGGAGTGTTCGGCGCATGCAGGGTCTCGCAGTCGGACTGGTCCCGCAGGTCGAGACCATCGACTGGAACTTCCCGGTCACGGTGGCCGAATGCGTCGGCATGGCCCGCGCCCGAGGACTGCGAACGCCGTGGATCACCAAGCGCGAAAGAGTCGAGATCGAGTCGGTACTGGATCGGCTCGGCATGGCCGAGTTGGGCCGCCGTCACATCCGCGAACTCTCCGGTGGCCAGCAGCAACGGGTCTTTCTCGCCCGTGCGCTGTTCACCAACGCGCAGGTCATCTTCCTCGACGAACCGACGTCGGGGCTCGACGTGCGGACACGCCACGACGTGCTGCACCTGCTCGACGACCTCAACTCCGAGGGGCTCACGATCGTGCTGACCACGCACGATCTCAACGGGATCGCTGCGCACCTGCCGACGGTCGTGTGTCTCAATCGCTCGGTGATCGGCGCGGGCAGCCCCGAGGAGGTGCTCGTGCCCGACGTGCTGGAACGCACCTACGGCTCGCCGATGGAGGTCTTGGAGCACGGTGGGATGCGCGTGGTCGTCGACGCGCCGTTGGGCGACAACGTCCTCCCGCTTCGTCGGGCCGGCGGCGGGGCGTCGGCATGAGTTGGGCGGAACTGCTGCGGCCCTACGAGTTCGAGTTCTTCCGCAACGGGCTGTATGTGGCCACGATTGCCGGAGCGCTGTGCGGTCTCGTTGGCTGCTACGTCGTGTTGCGCAACATGAGCTACATCGGCCACGGGCTGTCGCACTCGATCTTCGGTGGCTACGCCGTGGCCGGCTTGGCCGGGGTGAACCTCTTCCTCGGCGCCGGCATCTGGGGAGTTATCACTGCGCTCGCGGTTGGTGGGATCGTCCGTCGGCGACCCATCGGCTCCGACGCGGCGATCGGTGTGGTCACCACCGCGTCGTTCGCGCTCGGGCTGGCGCTCGTCCAGCTCTACGGATCGCCTGGGCGCAACGCCGATGCCTTGCTGTTCGGCAACGTGCTGGGCGTCACCAATGCCGACGTCTTGTTGATCGTCGGTGTTGCGCTCGCAACAGCTGCGATTGTCTTCTTCTTCTATCGGCCGTTGCTGTTCACCACGTTTGACTCGCAGGTCGCCGCGGCGACCGGCGTGCGCACGGCGTGGATCGATGCGTTGTTGATGATCGTGCTGTCGGCAACGGTGCTGGCCACGATGAACGTGATGGGCGTGACGCTCATCGCCGCGACACTCGTCGTGCCCGCGGTCGTGGCCCGCCTGCTGACCGACAGCGTCGGCCAGATGCGTGCGCTGTCGGCGATGATCGGAGCGCTGAGCGGCTTCATCGGCATGAACGCCAGCTATCACCTCGACGTCGCATCCGGCCCGACGATCGTGCTCACCTCAGCGAGCTTCTTCATCGTCGCCTACATCTTCGGCGGCCGGTTCCGCCGCCGCGCCGGCACCATGGCCCACGCCCACTGACTGTTACATCCGGGGTCAGACCCCAGATGTAACACCTCAGGCGGCTTGGAGGGCAGCCATCACTGCTGCCCATCGATCCGGGTCGCTCGCGTACGGGGCGTAGAAGCTGATGCGCTGGATCACATCGCCGTAGCGATTCGACAGTTCGGGGGCGATGCTCTCGGGCGCGCCGACGACGGCGAAGGTGTTGAGGATCTCGTCGTCGATGAGCGTGCCCATCCTGGCCCACTCACCCTGCTTGGAGAGTGTGTTCAGCTCGTCTTGGAGCCCGCCCCAGCCGTGGATCTCGAGGACGTTGCGGTAGGCGGGCGTCGAGCCGTAGAACGCGATCTGCTGGCGGGTGGCTGTTGCGGCTGCTTCCAGTTCCTCGTCGTTGTTGCCCGTGACGACGAACGACGGGCCCATGATCTCGAAGCCCTCCATCGTTTTGCCGACCTTGGCGCGACCGCGTTCGAGGGCGGGGATCGTGACCTCGCGGAGGTACTTCTCGGTCGTGAAGCCGTGGCACAGGAACCCGTCGCAGACTTCGCCGGCGACCTCGGTCATCAACTCGCCGACACCCGCAAGAAAGATCTTCGGCGGGCCGAACCCGTCGAGTTCCTTCGCGTTCGGGGTGAAGAACGGCGTCATCAGTGTGTGGGTGTAGAAGTCGCCGCGGAAGTCGAGCTTCTCGCCGGTCAACCACGTGTTCCAGATGGCCCGCATCGCCAGCACCATCTCGCGCATCCGCGGCGCCGGATGGCTCCACTCCATCGAGAACCGCTTGGTGATGTGCGGCTTGATCTGGCTGCCGAGGCCGAGGATGAAGCGACCCCCCGAGTACGCCTGCAGGTCCCACGCCGTGTTGGCGAGTGTCATCGGGTTGCGGGCGAATGCGACTGCGATCGACGTTCCGAGCTCGAGCGTTTCGGTGTGTTCGGCCGCCAACAGCAGAGGAAGGAACGGGTCGTGCGAGGTCTCGGCGGTCCATGCGCCGGCGTATCCGGCGGCCTCCACCTCCTTCGCGTTCTGCGCAACGTTGCGAAGGTCCGTGCCGATATTGCCGTCGATTTTCATACGACCCGACGCTAGACCACCGGTCTTTCCGGACCCGACCCCGAAAGACCGCTCCGGTCTTTCCGGACCCGACCCCGAAAGACCGACCCGGTCTGTTGGGGTCTGACCCCGAAAGACCGGGTCAGTCCTGGTCGCGGAGGAACTGCTGGATCTCGTCGGCGAGTTCGTCGCCCGAACGCATCTCGAACGCCGGGCCCGGTGACACCTCGCCGTCGGTCGATGCGTCGTACATCTCTTCGAGTTGCCGCAGCATCGTTGCGTGGTCGGCGTTGTCGGCGATCGAGGCATCGATCCGTTGTCGCTGCGGCCCGACTGCGGCGCGCAGATCTGCCGCAGCTACTTCGATGCCCGTCACTTCGGTGAGCCCATCGAGCAGCGCCACCGAAGCTGCCGGGTACGGCAGCGCGGACACGTAGTGAGGAACCTGCACCCAGATGCCGAGTGCCGGGATCTTGCAGGCGTGCATGGCGTGCTCGAGCGCCGCTGCCATGCCGGCGGGAACATCGACGGAGCTGCGTGCGAACGTCACATTGGCGAGGACCTCGGTTGACGGCGACGAGCACGACAGACGCGGAGTGCGAGTGTGCGGCGCTGCAAAGGGATAGGCACCGAAGGCGACCATCTTCGTGACGCCGAGTTCGACTGCGATGTCGGAGATCGATCGGGCGAATCGGTGCCACGCCATGTCGGGTTCGGGACCGGTCAGCACGAGGACGTCACGTCCGGAGATCGAGCGCCCGGAACGCAGCTCGATCGTCGACCAGACGAGATCGGTGTTGATGCCGTCGCGAAGCTCCATGATCGGACGGCGGGCCCGGTAGTCGATGAACGTGTCGTCGTCGAACCGAACGAGAGGGCTGGTCTCGCATTCCTTCGACAGCGCGTCGGCGGCCGATGCCGCAGCGTTGGCGGCGTCGATCCACCCGGTCAGCATCACGACGAGGACGGGCTCGTGGAGCATCGGTTCGTCGACGAGCCATTCATACGCTCCGTTGCCGTTGTCGCGCTCCGACGGGTCGCTCACGGCAACGCGTCCAGGTAGCGCTCGGCGGTGGCGGCGGCTTGCTCCACCTGCAGCTTGAACGGCGCGAGTTCCTCGGGCGGACGATCACCGAGCGCGCCGCCGAGGTACCGCGAGTAGACGCCCTCGATGATGCAGGCCAACTTCCAGAACGCAAACGCCACGTAGTAGTCGAGCTGCGAGAGATCACGCCCGGACACCTCGGCGTAGCGCTCGGCCAGCTGCCGGCGATCCCAGAACCCGGGAGCCGACGTCGACGTGCCGCTCCATGCTCCTTCGGTGTCGTTCGGGCCGTTCCAGTACACCTGTAGGAGGCCGACGTCGGCGAGCGGATCGCCGAGCGTGCAGATCTCCCAGTCGAGCACCGCAACGACCTCGCCGTCGTTGCCGACCATGCAGTTGTCGAGGCGGTAGTCGCCGTGAACGATGGTGGCCGGGCCCTGCTCGGGGATACGGGCCATGAGGCCCTCGTAGACGCGATCGACCCCGGCGAGTTCGCGGGTCTTTCCCTGGTTCCATTGGCCGTGCCAGCGCTTGAGCTGGCGTTCGATGTAGCCGTCGTGGCGACCGAGGTCGACCAGCCCGGCGGCGTCGAGGTCGACGGAGTGGATGGTGGCCATCGTGTCGACGAGCGATCGGCTGGCGTTGCTCCGGCTGGCTACGTCGGGGAGTGCGGTCTCTGACGTGGCGCGGTCGCGAAGCACGTGGCCGTCGACGAATCCCATGACGTAGAACGGCGCACCGTTGACGGCAAGGTCGTCACAGAAACCCAGTACGGGTGGCACCGGCACGGCCGACGTCTGCAGGCCCGACAGGATGCGGTGCTCGCGGCCCATGTCGTGAGCGCTTGCCAGGACGTGACCGAGCGGGGGGCGACGCAACACCAGGCGGGTGCCGTCGGATCCGGTGACCCTGAAGGTGAGGTTCGAGTGGCCGCCGGCGATCACATCGAACGAGAACGGTCCGACGGCACCATCGACGTTCGATGACAGCCAGCTGGTGACGGCTCCGACATCGATTCCCGGTACGGCGTTCACGGCATCTCGCTCTCAGTCATGTGGAGCCGAGAGTACTCACCCGCCACCGGTAGCGTTGGGTCCATGGCAGCCATCGATGTCACCGACGAAACCTTCCAGACCGACGTGATCGACAAGTCGGCGGAGGTCCCCGTTGTCGTCGACCTCTGGGCGCCCTGGTGCGGCCCATGCAAGACCCTCGGGCCGATCATCGAGAAGGTCATCGACGAGACCGGCGGCAAGGTCGTGCTGGTGAAAGTGAACATCGACGAGAATCCCGGTCTGAGCCAGGCGTTCAAGGTGCAGTCGATCCCAGCCGTCTATGCCGTCAAGGACGGCGCAGTGGTCGATGGCTTCATGGGCGCATACCCGGAGCACGCCGTCAAGGAGTTCATCGATGCCCTGCTTCCGACCGAGGAGGAGGTCGCCGTCGCCGAGTTGCTCGACGCAGGTGACGAGGGAAGTCTGCGAATCGCGCTGTCGATGGAGCCGGCGAACGAGGACGTCATCGTGGCACTCGCCGAACTGCTGATCGCCGACGGACGCAGCGACGAAGCCCTTGCGCTGTTGGGGCGGATCCCCGAGTCGGAACGCACCCGTCATGTTGCGGCGCTCGCTCGTGTCGGCGACGCCCCACAGGATGATTACGACGAGCAGCTCGCGGCGTTGCTCGACCAGGTGAAGACCGACGACGATGCCCGTCAGAAGTACGTCGACCTGCTCGAGCTGATGGGTCCCCACGACCCGCGCACGGCCGATTACCGCCGGCTCCTCACCTCTCGCCTTTACTGAGCGTCTGTACTGACCATCGGGTGGCTGCCGGCCGACCTACGGCGTTCGAAGAACGCGGCCAGCCGATGCTGAAACGATGCAACCACGTCGGCATAGGCGGATCGAAGTTCGACGCTCGAACGGCTCGGGTCGAGTGATTCGGGCAGCTGCGGCTCGGTTCGCAGGAATCGTTGGCAGGCAGCCAACTGCACGAAACCGGTGGCGAGTGCCGAGTTGCGCGGATCGTCGGTCAACGTCGTGGCGGTGGAGCGCAGTGAAGCGACGAGCGAGCGCGCCGTCGCATCGATGGCGTCGAGATCCCACAGTCGCTGCGCCAGGGCCGCATCGTCGCCGGACACCAATCGCCCGCGCGTCATCACGACGTCGGCCAGATCGGCCGGGATGTCGATGTTGGCGGGACGCAACCAGGTGTCTGGGCGCAGTTCCCCCAATCGGGCACCCGCTGCACGCGATCGGAACGCTCGCCGATCGGCGACCGAGCGGCGATCGGCGAGTACCGCAACGAACCACCAGGTGCCGTCCCACGTCGTGGGGCGCGCTGCTCGTCCGGCATCCTGTTGTGACTGGCGTTCGAGGAGTCGGCCGCTCAAACGGTAGACGCCGTTGTCGTTGACGAGTTCGCCACGCGTGACCATGCGCGACAGCGCCGTGCGAGCCGTGCCGGCAGTGATCCCGAACAGCGATGTGAAATCGAGGAGTCGGCCGACTGGCATGGACGGCGGATGGTTTCCGAGCAGCACGGAGAGCACGATCGAACGCGGGCTGAGTGGGTCGAGTTCGCCACTCCGATGCATACGGTTGTTGATCACAGTGATCGCAGAGTGTAACATGCACTCATGACGCAGATGGCGAGCC
>JANPCI010000088.1:0-2162 GCA_031430875.1 Actinomycetes bacterium
GCCGCCACATCGTCGTTCGTCGACATGTTCGTCGGTCCGTCGATCGTGATCAGGTTGTCGTCGAACACGCAGATCAACTTGCCAAGGCCGAGGTGCCCGGCGAGCGACGCCGCTTCATGGGAGATGCCCTCCATGAGACAGCCATCGCCGGCGACCACGAAGGTGTGGTGGTCTTGGGCGTCGACGCCGAAGCGGGCGCGGAGATTGGCTTCTGCGATCGCCATGCCGACCGCATTGGCGAAGCCTTGGCCGAGCGGTCCGGTGGTGACCTCGACGCCGGCGGTGTGGCCGGCCTCGGGATGGCCGGGCGTTGCGGAGTCCCACTGGCGGAACTCCTTCAAGTCGTCGAGTTCGAGGCCGTATCCCGAGAGGTAGAGCAGCGAGTACTGCAGAATCGAGGCATGGCCGTTGGAGAGAATGAATCGGTCGCGGTCAGGCCACGTGGGATCGGCCGGATCGTGACGCAGTACCCGGCTGTAGAGAACATGGCCGAGCGGCGCCAACGCCATCGCTGTGCCCTGGTGGCCGCTGTTGGCGGCGAGCGGGCCATCCATCGCCATCCCCCGAATGAGCGAGACAGCGAGTTGGTCCTGTTCCGAAGTCAACGACACGGCGGCGACAGTACCTGACGTGCTGCGACTCGAACCCAATGTCACGAACCGGAATCATCACAAAAGGGATCTGACCCCTGTTGTGATGTTCAGGCGGGGGGAAGGAGGGTGAAGGGGACGAGGTGCCAGGGGCCGTTGTCGATGCGGCAGTGTGCGAACACCTGGCCGTACTCGTCGAACTCGAGTTCACCGCGGACGAGGCGGTACGTGAACTTGCCGGGGTCGACGGTGAACGGGCTCACGTTTCGGGCCACCTGCTCGCTGTCTTCTTCGACACCGCGCCGGAAGACCACCTCGAACACACCGCTGCCCGTCTCGCCTTCGGGACAGAAGATGAGGCCGACGAGGTGCGGAGTGATCGTCAATGGGGCGGGCTCGGGTGCGGCCATCGAGAACATCACGCCGGTCATGTCGATACGCGTCGATGGGCCCGGTGCCTGGCGCATCTCGAATTCCTCGACGAACAGTGCGGCGACGATCTGCATGGGACCTCAGGCTACGGTCGTACGAAAGGGTCCATCGAGCGAACAGGGAGTGGCAATGCAGTTGTCGGGCGGGGGAGCGATCGTCACCGGTGCCGGGACAGGAGTCGGGCGGGCAACAGCACTGGCGCTGGCGCAGGCCGGCTGCTCGGTAGCGGTCAACTACAGCCGCTCGAAGGACGCTGCCGAAGCGGTGGCTGCCGAGGCAGCAAGCCATGGCGTGCAAGCGATCGCCGTGCAAGCCGACGTGGCGAACGACGACGATTGTCGACGACTCGTGCAGACCGCCGTCGAGACGTTCGGGCGCCTCGACGTGTTGGTCAACAACGCCGGCACCACCAGCTTCATCCCACACCACGACCTCGATGCGGTCACCACCGAGACCTGGCAGAACATCATGGGTGTGAACCTGATCGGCCCGTTTCAGATGGCTCGCGCGGCAGCAAGCGCTCTCAAGGCCAGCGGCGCCGGCCAGATCGTGAATGTCTCCAGTGCGGCCGGCGTGTACGGCACGGGCAGCTCGATTCCGTACTGCGCTTCCAAGGCGGCACTCAACAACCTGACGGTCACCCTGGCACGAGTGATGGGACCGGAGGTCCAGGTCAACACCGTGTGCCCCGGGTTCATCGACGGATCGTGGTTGCAGGAAGGGTTCGGCGACGCCTTCGAGGCGATCAAGAAGTCGGTGGCCGACAAGTCGTTGCTCGGCGCCGTGTGCACCCCAGAGGATGTGAAGGACGCCATCTTCGGGTTCCTTCTCGGATCGAAGTTGACGACCGCCGAGATCGTGGTCGTCGATGGTGGGTTCGGCCGGAGCATCTGATGACGGGCCATCTCGACGAGATCCTTGCATCCGGCGTGGCCCGGGGGGCGGCGCCTGGTGTGGTCGGCGTCGTCGTCGATCGCGACGGTGTGATCTACGAAGGCGCGTTCGGCGAGCGCAGTCTCGGCAGTGGCACTGCGATGACCATCGACACCGTCGGCGCGATCTTCTCGATGACCACGGCGGTCACCGCAGCTGCTGCACTGCAGCTCGTCGAGCGGGGGCGGTTCTCGCTCGACGGTCCGG
>JANPCI010000089.1:0-1993 GCA_031430875.1 Actinomycetes bacterium
TGGCTGCGACATCAGGCATCGACTTCGATCTCGCCCGCGGCCACGAGTACGTCCGCTTCTCCTACGCCGGCGCGGGAGCCGACATGGCCGAGGCGTGCGACCTCGTCGGACGGTGGCGCCCATGACTGTCGGTCTTTCCGGCGGTCTTTCCGGCGGTCTTTCCGGCGGTCTTTCCGGCGGTCTTTCCGGACCCGACCCCAACAGACCGGCCGGCCCGGCGGCGCGCGGCGGGCGGCGGGTGATCGAGATGTCGACCGTGCTCGCCGGGCCGAACTGTGCTCGATACCTGGCCGACTTCGGCGCCGACGTGATCAAGGTGGAGCGACCGGGCGGCGACAGCCTGCGCAACATGGCGTGGCGCGACCCGCGCGACGGCGAAGGGCTGTGGTGGAAGCTCGTCAACCGCAACAAACGCACCGTGGCGCTCGACGTGAAGAACGATGCCGATCGAGCGGTACTGCTCGCGCTCATCGATGAGGCGCACGTGCTCGTCGAGAACTCCCGGCCCGGCACGATGGAGCGCCTCGGCCTCGGGCCCGACGTGCTCCTCGAACGGAACCCGGCGCTCGTGATGACAAGGGTGAGTGGGTTCGGCCAGGACGGTCCGTACGCGTCGCGTCCTGGCTTCGCAACGATCGCCGAGGCGATGTCGGGGCTCGCAGCCCTCAGTGGTGAGCCCGACGGCCAGCCGCTGCTCCCTCCGATCGCGCTCACCGACGAGGTGACGGGCCTCGCCGCAGCGTTCGCAACGATGGTGGCGCTGTACTCCGGGGTCGGTCAGGTGGTCGACGCCAACCTGCTCGAGACGATGTTCCAGATGATGGGGCCACTCGTGTCGCTCTACGGCCTCACGGGCGAGCAACAGCCGAGGCTCGGCGCGGGGCTTCCGTACACCGTGCCTCGCGGAACCTATCGGTGCAGCGATGGGCAGTGGATCGCGGTGTCGACGAGCAGTGATTCAGTCGCCGCGCGAGTGATGGGCGTGCTCGGCGTCGGCGATGACGAACGGTTCGACACATTCGAGGGTCGCACGGCGCACCGGCTCGAACTCGAGCAGATCATGACCGACTGGTGCGTTCAACGCACCCAGACCGAGGTACTCGATGCGTTCACCGCCGCCGAGGCCGCGATCGGCCCGGTGTACGACATGGCCGACATCGCCGCCGATCCGCACTACGCCGCCCGAAATGCGATCGCCGACGTCGGCGGCACACCGATGCAGGGCCTCATCGCCCGCCTGTCGGCCACCCCCGGCCAACTGCGTTGGTCAGGCCGACCCCTCGACGCCGACGGCGAGTCCATCCGCAAGTCCGGCTGGCCCTAACCCCTCTCCCCCACCTCTGAGCCGAAATTCTCCTCTGGATGCGCGCTGGGCGCGCACTGGGAGGAGAATTTCGGCTCGGTTTTGCGAGGGGATCAGGCGGTGAGGCCGATGGGGCAGCTGACCCCGGTGCCGCCGACGCCGCAGTAGCCATTGGGGTTCTTCGCGAGGTACTGCTGGTGGTACGGCTCGGCGTAGAAGAAGCCAGCGGTGAGATCGATGGGCTCGACGTCGGTCGTGATCTCGCCGAAGCCGGCAGCGTTCAGGCGGTCCTGGAACATCGCTCGGGTCGACTCGACGATCGCCCGCTGCGACTCGTCGGTCAGGAAGATCGCGCTGCGGTACTGGCTGCCGACATCGTTGCCCTGGCGCATCCCCTGTGTCGGGTCATGGCCCTCCCAGAAGGTCTGGAGCAAGAGTTCGTAGCTGACAACTTCGGGGTCGTACACGACAACAACGGCCTCGGTGTGACCCGTGCGCCCCGAACAGACCTCCTCGTAGGTGGCATTCGGCGTGTAGCCACCGGCGTATCCGACGAACGTGGAGTACACGCCGTCGAGTTGCCAGAACTTGCGCTCGACACCCCAGAAGCAGCCCATGGCGAACACTGCGGTCTTCATTCCGCCCGGCCACGGCCCGACGAGCGGGTGGCCGTTGACGAAGTGGGTCTCG
>JANPCI010000090.1:0-7258 GCA_031430875.1 Actinomycetes bacterium
GGTTGCTGTTCGCCCGTGAGTCCGTAGAGCGACACGAGTGGCCCCATCATCTGGAACATCGTCTCGAGCAGGTTGGCGTCGACCACCTGGCCGACCCCGGAGTGCAGCGCCACCATCGTTGCGAATGCAGCTGCGAGACCCGTGACCTCGTCGGTAAGCGCGATCGGTGGCAGCAGGGGTTGGCCGTCGGGCTCACCGCTGAGGGCTGCGAGCCCCGACATTGCCTCGGCGATCGTGGCGAAGCCGGGGCGTGATGCGTACGGGCCGTCCTGGCCGAACCCACTGACCCTCGTCATCACGAGGGTCGGGTTCCGTTCGAGCAGCACATCAGGCCCGAGGCCGAGGCGCTCCATCGTGCCGGGCCGGGAGTTCTCGACGAGCACGTGCGCCCCATCGATGAGTTCGAGGAGGACCGCCCGGTCCGCGTCGTTCTTCACGTTGAGTACCACTGTGCGCTTGTTGCGGTTGACGAGCTTCCACCACAGCCCTTCGCCGTCGCGTGGGTCGCGCCAGGCCATGTTGCGCAGGCTGTCGCCGCCCGGTCGTTCCACCTTGATCACGTCGGCGCCGAAGTCGGCGAGGTAGCGCGCACAGTTCGGTCCGGCGAGCACGGTCGACATGTCGATCACCCGCAGCCCGCCGAGCGCCGCCGGGCCGGCCGGTCTGTTGGGGTCGGGTCCGGAAAGACCGGGCGGTGTCATGGGCGCCACCGTCCGAGGAGGTCGCACGCTTCGGCCATGTCGGCACTTGCGCCGGCGTAGGAGAAGCGGACGTACTCGTGGCCGCGGGCGAGATCGAAGTCGGTGCCCGATGTCGCAGCCACCCCTGCGTCATGGAGCCACCTTCGCGTCAATTCCAACGAGTCGATACCGAGTGCCGTGGTGAGGTGCGGCACGTGCGCGTACACGTAGAACGCCCCGTCGGCGGGAGCGATGTTGGTGATGCCGGCAGCGGCGAGGCCGTCGATCACGATCGTGCGGTTTTCGCGATAGCGGGCCACATGCCCGTCGAGTTCGTCGGTCGCATCGAGAGCGGCGAGAGCGGCGACTTGCGAAACGTGTGGGGCGCAGATGTAGAGGTTCTGCTGGAGTCGCTCGACCGTGTCGACGAGCGAGTCCGGCATGACGATCCAGCCGACCCGCCACCCGGTCATCGACCAGTACTTCGAGAAGCTGTTCACCACGACGGCGTCGGGTTGGACGTCGAGAACCCGTGCCGCCGGGGGCCCGTCGACGATGCCGTGGTAGATCTCGTCGGCGATCACGGCGATACCCCTGGCTCGACAGGTGGCGGTCACGTCGGCGAGGGCCGCGGCGCTCAGAATCGTCCCGGTCGGGTTCGAGGGTGACGCCAGCACCAGGCCGGCCAATTCACCGGCTTGGTCGAGATGTGCGGACGTCGGCGCCCATCGCGTGTCGGGCCCGACGGGGATCGGAACCGGCGTCATCCCGAGGGCAATCAGGGCGTTGCGATAGCAGGGATATCCGGGCTCGAGCACACCGACCCGGTCACTGGGCTCGAACATGGTGAGGAACGCGAGGGTGAATCCCGCGGACGCTCCGGCCACCACCATGATCCGACCGACGTCGACGCCTTCGCGTGCGGCGAGGCGACGGCGAAGCGACTGCAACCCTGCGGCGTTGGTGTACCCGAGTGGCCGGTCGAGGTGCTCGCGTACGGCGTCGCGGGCCAGAACCGGCAGTGGTGTCGCCGGCTGGCCGACCTCCAGATGCAGGATGCGCCGGCCAGCGGCCTCGAGTGCGCCGGCCTCGCGGCTCATCGCCATCGCATGGAACGGCGGCACTGCGGCGGCGCGGACGGCGGCCTCGATCACCAGCTGATTGTCGCACCCCGGCGTTCTCGCCCCGCAATCTCGCCTGATCGTCAAGGTGTCTTGACTTTGCCGTCTCCTGACACCCACCACGATTGGCGCTGACAGTGGTCGCTCTACCGTTCTGGGTGTTCGAAGCCGCCCGGCTCGACCGATGTCTCAAGCTGAACGGAAGGAGTGCCGATGCCCAGACGTATGAGGATTCGACGATCTGATGACCCGTTGGTACAGCCGCGCGACGGCGGCGCCAGCCTGGTTGAGATTCTCGTGGCGATCACGTTGATGAGCACCGTGGTTGCCGCGGTGCTCTCGTCGGTGTTCGTGACGGTCAAAGCGACCGCGTACGAACGTGACCACGCCAAAGCTCAGCAGTGGTTGCAGGCGGCGATCGGCGTGATCGAAGCGGTCGAGTTCTCCGAGTGCAACCCGGCGGTGATCAACGGCACGACCGTGCAGTTGGACTACCAGGACGCCGTGAGTGTCGGAAAGGTCGACACGAACGGTGACACCAAGATCAATGCGGAGGACGGCGCCAAGCGCCCCTGGCAGTACGAAGGTACGCTCACGGTCGGCGTGCCTGACGTCTGGGACGGCGAGAAGTTCGTGCCGTTCAGCACTCAGAGCGTCTGCTACGACCAGTCCCGCTTGCGACAGCAGCGGGTAACCCTGACGGTCAACCATCCCAATGGCGTCCTGGAATCTGTGGAGATGATCAAAGTTGACCGTTGAGCCGACCCCGCCCGCCGGTCGTCCAGTCACGGACGCCGGATTCACACTGCCTGAACTGCTGATCGTCATCGTCCTGATGGGCATCCTCATGCCGGTGCTGGCCATGGCCTTCTCGGTGGTGATTCGGACATCGCCGACCTCGGACGCTCGCGCCGATGACTCCCGATCGTTGACCAACCTCACGAACTGGATCAGTCAAGACGTCTCGTCGACGAGCGAAGACGGCTTCCTCGTCGGCACGAGCGCAGGCGGTTGTCAGCTGCCGTCATCGGCGACGTCGTCGGTCAACCTGCTCGAGTTGAACTGGAAGGAAGGCGCGAAGCAGTTCGTCGCCAACTACCGGTTCGTGTCGACCGGCCCGTCCAAGGGCCAGATCTTCCGCTACGCCTGCCTGAAAGGGCAGGCTGCCAACGGGCTCCGTATGACGGCCGATCTGAACAAGGTCGTGGACTCCGCGAATCCTCTCTCTCCGGCACCCGTGCGCATCGCTCCGGTGCCGACCCTGCGCGCGGACGGTTCGCCCGGGGTCAAGGGCGTCCAATTGGTGGTCGTGATCCTGGACGACTACGGCGTCCAGCGGGAACTCCTCAACCTGGACGCGACGACCACGAATATCGTGACGGTCCTGCCGGGCACAAGTGGTATACCCGGCGGAACCAATACCGCCCCGACGGCGAGCAACCTCTCGATCACCATGGTCCAAGGGGCCACGCGGCTGGAAAACCTGCCAGCCCTCGACTCGAACGTCGGTGACCTCTTGTTCGCCACGTTCCCGGGTCCTCAACTGCTGCCACCCACATGGAACATCCTCGCCACCGGCACCACCATCGAGGTCGCACCGGACCCGCTCGCAACACCGGGCACATACCCCATCACGTACCGGGTGACCGACCCCTCGGGCGAGGTGGCATCGGCCACCCTGAACATCACGATCGTGGCTCCGTCGCTCAACACGCCACCCACGGCCCAGTCATTGAGCCTCGCAGCCACGCGCGGTGTGCAATCGCCCGCCGCAACCTTGAACTACAGCGACGTCGAAGACGGCGCTGCAGGCCAAATCCTCCAGACTGCGCTGGTCGCCGCCGACATCCCTGCGGGGTGGACGGCCACGTTGGTCGGCAACCAGTTCAAGGTCACGCCGTCGGCAACCGCGACGGGGTCCAGGGTCATCCGCTACATCGTGACCGACAGCGGCGGACAAACTGCGACCTCGCAGATCACGGTCGACCTCTGCACGGTCACTTCGATGTCGGTCACGCCATCGACCGTGGTGGTGAGGCCCAACGGGCGTCTCGCAGCGCCCGTCACCGTCGCAATCTCGACCAACGGTGCCTGCAGCCCGCTTGTGTTGGGGTTCAAGCCCGACGACACCTCAGCCGTGGAAGTCACCCAGGATTTCAGCACCTCCAATGCCGTGACCATCAGCGAGAACAGCACCTCCGCGTGGATACGCCCCGGCATCAATACGAACCGCCTCGTTCCGTTGAATATCCGCCAGGGCGCCAATGGTCCGGTTCTCCGGTCCTTCAATCTGACCACGACTCGCTGAGGACGCCATGATCCCAACGCCCACCACCACCACCACCACCACCACGATCGCACGTACCGAGCGCGACGACGGTTCGATTCTCATCCTCGCGTTGGTCTTCTCCACGGTACTGGCCCTGATCGTCGTGGGGCTCGCGACGTACGCATCGGCCACCCTGCGGCTCGGGCAAGTCGCGGAGCGATCATCCGACCGGCTCGCCAGCGCGAACGGTGCAATGGACAGCGCATTGGAAGACATCGAACGCGGCGTCGGACCCTGCAAGCTTTTCGGCCAGGACTACACGGTCACCGATTCGGTGAACGGCTTGAAGTCCAATGTGGACTGCAACTGGGTGGGCGGTCGCTTCAACGTGGGCGACTTGTTCGCCATCGTGATGACCGGCGCAGGGGAGGGACGCACCGGACCGCTGCTCACCGTCACCAACGGCGGGAATTCGGCGAACGCGGAAAAGATCTTCGAGGGGCCGGTCTACATGGCGTCGACCCCGACGGCGGCGGTTGCAAACCCGACAACCGACTTCAAGGCCAACTTGACCATCAAGAACGCCGACCTGATGTACACGGCCTCGAACTGCACGACCGCAACGCCGTCGCTGCCCGCTCAGCTGACCATCGCGCCGGTCGGATACGGCACGCAGTGCTACCAGGATCCTTGGAGTGACCCCGCAATGTTCGGCGCTTTTGCCCCCGCCGAGCCCGGCATCAACGGGTCGTCGTTCCCGGCGCGACCCAGTACTCCTCCGGCGCAGGATGCGCTCGGTTGCTACATCTGGCCGCCCGGCCGGTACATCTTGCCCCCGCAGACGTTGAACGGGAGCTACAACTACTTCCGATCCGGCGATTATCTCCTCGACGGAATGGGCAGCTGGAGCGTGAAGAACGCGTTCGTGCTCTTCGGATACCCCGGCGACGCGGGTCCCGGCATCCCTGGCATCAAGAACAACGACTTGTTCGCCACTAACCCCTGCCGCGACGCTTGGAAAAATGACTCCAACAAGTCCGGCGCCACGGTCTACTTCGGGGGCAACTCGCAGCTGGCGGTTGATGGCCTGGGAGCCGTCGAGATCTCCGGTCGTGAGCGCAGCGGGCAGAACATCGCCGTGCAGGCCCTCGAGTCAGGCTCCCGGAAGACCACCATCCGCGGAGATCAGCGACTCATCCGGACCGAGTCCGGGAGCAACAAGCAACTGTCGATCCAGGGCCTTCTCTGGGCGCCGTACTCCGCACTCGAGTTCGATCTCATTTCGAACGATGCCGTCGCAGCGTTGACCGGTGGCGCGGTTGTGAGCGAAATCAGCGCCGGCGCGTCCGCCAACACCAACAACTTCCTCATCCGCGTGGACACCAAGCCGCGGACCAAGGTCCTGCAACTCACGACGACGGCCGCCAGCGATGGCAATCAGGGCTCGACGTCGGTCAAGGCGGTCGTCACCGTGCAGGTCGACAAGGGGGCGACGTCCTACGCAATGCAGAGCCGACGCCTGCTCGGCCTGACTCCGGAGTAGCAGGTCCGGCTGGCAGGGGCCAAGCACCTCAGCCGGGGAGCACCAACTCCCCGGCAGTGAGCTGGCTGGCGTAGCGACCGTTGGCGGCGATCAGTTCGTCGTGGGTGCCGATCTCGGCGATCCGGCCGTCCTCGACGAAGGCGATGCGATCGGCGCTGCGGATCGTCGACAGACGGTGGGCGATCACGATGGCGGTCCGATCCTGCATCGCTGTCTCGAGCGCAGCTTGGATGAGCGCTTCGTTCTCGTTGTCGAGATGGCTCGTCGCCTCGTCGAGCACCATGATGCAGGGGTTCTTGAGCAGCAGGCGGGCGATCGCCAGACGCTGCTTCTCGCCTCCGCTGAGCCGGTAGCCGCGCTCACCGACGATCGTGTCGTAGCCGTCGGGGAGCGCCGCGATCGTGTCGTGGATGCGCGCTGCCTTCGCCGCCGCGATGAGTTGCTCGTCGGTGGCCTCGGGGTCTGCGTAGCGCAGGTTGTCGCCGATCGACTCGTGGAACAGATGCGGGTCCTGCGACACCACACCGATCGAGGTGCGCAAGGAATCAAGAGTGAGGTCGCGCACGTCGTGGCCGTCGATGCGCACTGCGCCAGACGTGACGTCGTACAGCCGGGGGAGCAGCGAGATGGTGGTCGATTTGCCCGCACCCGAGGCTCCGACCAGTGCAACGGTTTCGCCGGGCTCGACGCGCAGCGTCAAGCCGGTGAGTACGTCGACGTCGGGGTCGGTGTCGGTGCCGAGCCCGGCATTGGTCTCCATCGACGCAATTGCCGACTCGGCTGCGGGCGGGTAGCGGAACACGACGTTGTCGAACTCGACGGCGCCTTTCGGCTCCACGAGATCGAACGCGCCTGGCCGTTCCTGAATCGCCTCGGGTGCGTCGAGCACCTCGAACACTCGCTCGAAGCTCACCATCGAGGTCATCAGCTCGACACGGGCGTTCGTCAGGCCGGTGAGCGGTTGGTAGACCCGAGTCACCAGCGCGGCGAGCGCGACGAGGGTGCCGATCTTGATGCTGCCGTCGACAACCATGAACGCACCGAAGCCGTAGATGGCGACCGTGCCGAGGGCGCCGACGAGCCCCAGGGCGACGAAGAACACCCGGCCGAGCAGCGCCGCCTGGATCCCTGTGTTGCGCACGCCGGCAGCTCGCCGATCGAATGCCTCACGTTCACGACCGCCCGACCCGAACAGCTTCACCAGCGTCGCTCCCGACACGTTGAACCGTTCGGTCATCTGAGTGTTCATGGCCGCGTTGTAGCCCATCTGCTCGCGGGCGATCCCCTGCAGCCGCATACCAACACGGCGCGCGGGGATGATGAAGATCGGCAGGACGATCAGTGTCAACAGCGTGAGTTGCCACTGCAGGAAGAACATCGCCGTCAGCGTCGTGACAAGGACGATGACGTTGCTGACGACGCTGCCCAGCGTGCTGGTAACGGCAGTTTGCGCGCCAATCACGTCGTTGTTCAGTCGTGAGGTGATCGAGCCGGTCGGCGTCCTCGTGAAGAACGCGATCGGCATCCGCTGGATCTTGGCGAACAGCGCTCGGCGGAGGTCGTAGATGAGGCCTTCGCCGACCCGAGCGCTGGTCCAGCGCTGCACGATGGCGAGCGCCGCATCGGCGATCGCGGCCAGGGCCGC
>JANPCI010000091.1:0-6235 GCA_031430875.1 Actinomycetes bacterium
CACCGACGCCGTGCAAGCCGCCTGCTGGCTCGACCTGCGCGAGGTGACGCCGCACATCGACCTGCTGTCGCTGAGCGCCCACAAGTTCGGCGGCCCGAAGGGCGTCGGCGTGCTGATCGAACGCGGCGGGCCGCGCATCGATCCGCTGATCATCGGCGGCGGGCAGGAGCGAGAGCGGCGCAGCGGCACACAGAACACCGCCGGCATCGTCGCCGCCGCTGTCGCCCTGCAACTCACCGATGCCGAGCGTGACACCGAAGCTGTTCGGCTCACCGATCTACGCGATCGGCTCGTGCGCGAACTCCAGAGCCGGATCGATGGTGTCGTCGAAACGGTGCCACCAGCGCGCAAGGTCGCGGGGTCGGCCCACGTGTGCATCGCGGGCGTCGAGTCGGAGGCGCTGCTCTACCTGCTCGACGAGGCCAACGTCTGCGCGTCGGCAGCATCAGCGTGCGCGAGCGGTGCCATGGAGCCATCGCACGTGCTCGCGGCGATGGGAGTCGATCGTGCAACGGCCCTCGGTTCATTGCGGCTGTCCCTCGGCTCTACCACGACCGAGGCCGACATCGATCGAGCCATCGAGGTACTCGTGCCCGCAGTCGATCGGCTGCGACGATGAAGGTCATGTGTGCCATGAGCGGCGGCGTCGACTCGTCGGTTGCGGCGCTGCTCCTCCTGCGGGCCGGCCACGAGGTGGTCGGTGTGACGATGAAGCTGTGGGGTGGCGACAGCGACACCGGCTGCTGTTCGGTGTCGGATGTCGACGACGCCCGACGCGTGGCCCAGCAGCTCGGCATCGACCATCTCGTCTTCAACTTCAGTGAGGACTTCAACGAGCATGTCGTGGCACCGTACGTCGACGCGCACACACGCGGCGTCACGCCGAACCCGTGCATCGAATGCAATCGCTCGGTGAAGTTCGCCCGCCTCGCGGAGCGCGCCGACCTGCTCGGATTCGATGCTGTGGCCACCGGCCATCACGCCAACATCGGGCGAACATCCGACGAGCGCTACACCCTCGAGCGTGGCGCCGATCCCGCCAAGGACCAGAGCTACGTGGTGCACATGCTCGACCAGGCGCAGCTTGCCCGAACGATGTTTCCCGTCGGCGGTCTGCAGAAGGCGGAGGTGCGTGCGCTCGCTTCGTCGATCGATCTCCGCACGGCCGACAAGCCCGACAGTCAGGATGTCTGCTTCATCATGTCGACGGGAGGACGCACTGCCTTCCTGGGCGATCGCATCCCATTTCGGGCCGGCACGGTCGTCGACGTTGCCGGCGAACGTGTCGGCGAGGTCGAGTCGATCGAACTCGTCACGATCGGCCAACGCAAGGGCCTCGGGCTGCCGGGCGGCGGACCGAAGCGTTACGTCGTCGATGTCGACACCGCAACGGCCACGGTGATCGTCGGTGACGACATCGACCTGCTCCGCGACGAACTCGTCGTCGATGGCGTCACCTGGGTCGACCGGCCCGTTGCAGGTGAGGTGCTCGTGCAGTGCAGCGCCCACGGCCAGCCGCGTGCGGCCTCGATCGCCGCCGATCACGACGGCGTGATCACCGTGACGTGGGCCGAGTCGCAACGCCGTGTTGCTCCCGGCCAGAGCATCGTGTTCTATGACACCGCCGACACCCGCGTGCTCGGTGGCGGTATCTGCCGCTGACCCTCCGGCGACCCGAACCGTCAACCCGAAACCGGGTTGTCAGGTGACGGGGAGGCCGCGACGCTTGGCGGCGCGGAGAACGGTGCCCGGACGGCTCGGTGCAGACAGAAATGACGTGAGGTGGATGGCGCGTCCGTTGGGGTCGGCGGGCGTGAACGCGAACACTGCCGTGACCGACTCGATGGTCGCCACCTCGATCGCGTAGCCACTCGCCGGTCCCGTCAGATCCGCTGCCTCGGTGTCGGCAGATGCCAACCCGATGTGTGCAACCTGGTTGGTACGTAGTGGGAATGTGTCGGCCAGCACCACTGGATCACGCAACACGATTCCGGCGGGGACGAGGACGAACCATCGCTGCGACAAGCGATGCCATCGAGGCCCGAGAAACGCTCCGCCACCAACGGCGATTGCCACGAGCACGGCGCCCACGATCCACTGTTCGGCCGCCAGCAGCAGTGGTCCCGCAACCAGCGCGGGTGCCCAGATCAGCCAGCTCACAACCGCGGCCGCGCCGGCGGCCACGGGCATGCGCAGGGGGAACCGTTCTTCGTCGCCGTACGCCGAGGCCTGGACGAACTGACGGCCGAATTCGGCTGCAGACACTGCACCGAGGGTGACAATCGTCGGAATGCCCAAGCCGAGCAGATCGGTCGATGGTGCTCCGCCGATCGCAGCGGCGACGGTGACGACAACGGCGAGCGGCACGACCACGCGAACAATCGTCAGTGATCGGACCGACGCGATCGCCAGTGCGAGCGCAGCAAGGCCCCACAGCAACCATCCACCGATCGCGGTTGTCCAGACCACCGCGGAACTGCGCCCGTCGACCGCTGCCTGAACGCCAGACCCACCGACGACAGCCACGATGACCCAACCGATTCGAGCGACCCACGGCATCGCCCGAGCGGCCCTTTCCATGGTCGGGGTCAGGGTCGAGTCGTCAGCCGCGAGCTCGGAGCGTTGATCGGGAGTTGCCGGCATTCCTCCATGTTGCCGCGTAACTGACATGAACACGACGTGAACACTCCGACTCCCTTGATCGGCGATTCGGTCTGATGGCGTGTCACATGGGACGATGACGGATCCCGCAAATCCACGCGCCGGGATGACAGAGTTGTTCCGACGATCGTGGGGAGGTGACGACATGACCAGCGTCCAAACAACGACTTCCGTTCGCGGCGCCACGTCATCGCCGTTCGCCGACGGTGCCCTCGTCGGGTGTGGCAGTCTTCCGCATCGAGATCCCGCCGCCGCCGCGGCGTTTGGGATCGGCGAGTTCGACATCGCCACGATCCCGTCACTGCCGCGCCGCTCGATCATCGAAACGATGCTCGGACAGGCAACGGTGGGGCTTGTCGGCCTCGGCATCGACGCATCGGGACTCGTTGCCATCGACGACCGCAACGCTCCCGGTGTTGCGTCGAGCGACGTTGGCACGGGCGCATTGCTCGACACCGATGGTTTCGCCGGGTTCCGGGCGTTCCTCGATCTGGCCGGAAAGATCCGACTCGACGGCGCCGCCGTGAAATGGCAGTTCGTCGGCCCGGTCACGCTCGGGGTTGCCTTGGAACGCGCCGGCCTCGATCGCCCGACAGCTTTCGATCTCGCGTCCGCGTGTGTCCGCTCATCGTTGATCGAGCTGTCCGGTGCGGTCACGACCGCGCTTCCCAACTCGCCGCAAATGGTCGTGCTCGACGAACCGTGGCTGGCCGAACTGATGTCGCCGGGCTTCCCGATCCCTCCCGACGAGGCGGTCGACCGGATGTCGAACGCCATGGCCGCGCTTGCGGCCACCACGCTCACCGGGATCCACTGCTGCGCTCCCTGCGACGTGGCAACGTTGCTGGCATCGGGCCCCGGCGTCATCTCGTTGCCGGTCTCGCCCGAGCTGCTCGAGTGGTCGGGATATCTCACTCGGTTCATCGACGACGGGGGCATCGTCGCATGGGGCGTCGTGCCGACCGACGGCCCCATCCGTTCGCAATCAGACCAGCCGTGGCGCGAACTCAGCGACCTGTGGTGCGGTCTCGTGCAACGGGGATGCGATCCGGTGCAGTTGCGCCGACGGAGTCTCGTCTCGCCGCAGTGCGGGCTTGCGTCGCACTCGGTCTCGGTGGCACGCGGGATCGCCAGGCTCACCGGCGAAGTCGGCAAACGCGTCAAGGACCAGTCGTCGGCGACCCGATTCGCACTCGGCGCCTGACGTTCACTTCCGAATCCGAACGTCACGATTCGACTGCCGGACGCTAGGCCGTAACCTCAGCAGACGATGACTGCGAACGACTCGTCGATCGAGAGCGATCCAGCGGCGAGGGTCGATGCGCTGCGGGCGGAGATCGCCCACCACAACGAGCGCTACCACACGCTCGACGATCCCGAGATCAGCGACGCCGACTACGACGCGCTTGTTCGCGAGTTGCGCCGGATCGAGATGGAGCATCCCGAATTGGAGGACGGCACGTCGCCGATCCATCAGGTCGGTGGAGCGATCAGCGCAACCTTCTCGTCCGTCACCCACCGGGTGCCCATGATGAGCCTCGACAACGCGATGGACGGCGACGAATTGCAGGCGTGGGCTGATCGTGTCGTCAAGGGGCTCGATGGTGAGGTGCCGACGTTCGTGTGTGAACTGAAGTTCGACGGCCTCGCGATCAGCTTGCGCTACGAGGGAGGTCGGTTCGTCCAGGCAGCGACGCGAGGCGATGGCCGAGTTGGCGAGGACGTCACCCCCAACGTGGCGACGATCGCCGACGTTCCTGCCCGACTCGTTGCCAGTCAAGGTATCGATGCCGTCCCATCAGTGTTCGAGATCCGCGGTGAGGTCTACATGACCCGGACGAGCTTCGAGAAGCTCAATGAGCGGGCGATGGCCGCCGGCGACAAGGCGTTCGTCAACCCGAGGAACTCAGCGGCGGGCAGCCTCCGCCAGAAGGATCCCGCCGTGACGGCGAGCCGTCAGCTGTCGTTCTGGGGCTACCAACTCGGCGAAGTGGTCGGTGGACCCGACTTCTCGAGCCATGTCGCTGCCCTCGAGTTCGCCGAGGCGCTGGGATTTCCCATCAACGATCACTTGCGGTCGTTCACGACGATCCACGAGGTCGCCGCGCACTGCGCGCACTGGCAGGAGCATCGCCACGATCTCGACTACGAGATCGACGGTGTGGTCGTAAAGGTCGACGACGCCACCCAACGTGATCGACTCGGCGTCACCTCACGGGCTCCGCGTTGGGCGATCGCGTTCAAGTTTCCTCCGGAGGAACGCACGACGACACTGCTCGACATCATGGTGTCGGTCGGCCGCACCGGTCGTGCGACACCGTTTGCCGTGCTCGAGCCGGTGTTCGTCGGGGGATCGACCGTGGGGATGGCCACGCTGCACAACCAGGATCAGGTGGCGCTCAAGGATGTCAGGCCCGGCGACACGGTGGTGGTGCGCAAGGCCGGTGACGTGATCCCCGAGGTCGTCGGGCCGGTGCTGTCGCTGCGCCCCGCCGACAGCCGGCCATGGGTGTTCCCCACCCACTGCCCGCGGTGCGGCAGTCCGTTGGTGCGCCCGGAAGAAGCGGCCGACACCCGCTGCGTCGCCCCCGACTGTCCGGCGCAGCGCGATCAGAAGATCGCCTACTTCGCATCGCGTGGAGCGATGGATATCGAGGGCCTCGGCGAACAAATGGTCGAGAAGCTCACCGCTGCCGACCTGATCCGCGATCCCGCCGATCTGTACGGGCTGACCGTCGAGCAGTTGGTGTCGCTCGACCGCGTCGGGCCGACGAGCGCACAGAATCTCGTCGACGAGATCGCAAACTCGAAGACGCGCCCACTCGCGAAGCTGTTGACGGCGCTCGGCGTTCGCCATCTCGGCCCAGCTGCGTCGCTCGCGCTGACGAACGCGTTCCACACCCTCGATGCGATCATGTCGAAGTCGCAGGAGGAACTCGCCGCGGTTGAGGGTGTTGGCGAGGTCATCGCCAACACGATCGTGTCGTGGTTCGCGCAGGACGTCAATCGTGTCTACATCGAGCGTCTCCGAAGCGCTGGTGTGAGTTTCGGTGATTCCGGCGCCGCCGAGACCGCTGCGGCGGCCCGTGCCGCAACTCCGCAAACATTGCAGGGCAAGACGGTGGTTGTCACCGGCACGCTTGCCGGCTACAACCGTGAGGCGGCCGAGGTGGCGATCACGTCGCGTGGTGGCAAGAGCCCGGGAAGTGTGAGCGCCAAGACGCTCGCACTGGTGATCGGTGACTCGCCAGGTGCCAGCAAGTTGACCAAGGCCGAATCGCTCGGCGTACCGGTCATCGACGAAGCGGGCTTCGAGCACCTCCTCGCAACAGGCGAACTCCCGTGACCCGGATCACCGGCGCCGATCGGGTCAGGTGAGCGTCAGATGACTTCGAACGTCCAGCTATAGGTGTTGGCCTGGTCGGGGCCTTCCTCGAATGTCCAGAAGTAGACGGTGACCTCGTGGGTGCCCTCCGTGAAGGTCTCGATGAGGGCGCCCTCGACGGGTTGGAACGAGATGACGGCGTTTCCCGGATCGAACACGGCGGTGATGGGCGCGTCGACCTGCTGTCCG
>JANPCI010000092.1:0-9355 GCA_031430875.1 Actinomycetes bacterium
CCTACGGGCCGCGGGCCGTGGCGTCGTACACCGGGACCGGCGGCTATCAGAACTCGGTCGCGGTCCCCACGGCGCGTGCTTTCCACCAGGGCATCGACTCGGTGTCGTTCTACACCTCGGTCACGATCGACCAGCCGGCCAAAGGCCTCGCGATGCTCCGCCTCGGCGGATGGGAAGCGGGCTATCACAACTTCACCGACTCCGACGTCCACATGGCAATCGGGTACAACTCGATGGTCTCGTCCTACGCGCCGATCGGTGGACTGCAGGGGACCAACCCGTTCGTCGTCATGCGTCGGCGCAAGGCCGAGGGCATGAAGCTCGTCGTCGTCGATCCGCGCCGCACCGAGCTGGCCGGGTTCGCCGACATCCACCTGCAGATCCGGCCCGGTGAGGACCCGACGCTGCTCGCCGGGATGATCCGTATCGTGCTCGAGGAAGGCCTGCAGGATCACGAGTTCTGCGACCGGTGGGTGAGCCAGCTGGGCGAGCTCACCGAGGCCGTCGACGGGTTCACACTCGACTACGTCGCCGAGCGTTGCCAGCTCGACGCTGACGACATCGTCGCCGCCACTCGGCTCTTCGCCGCTGGGCCCAGAGGCACCGCCGGAACCGGGACGGGGCCGAACATGGCCGCCCATTCGAGCCTGACCGAACATCTCACCGTCGTGTTGAACACCATTCTCGGGCGCGTCAACCGCGAGGGTGACCTCATCGAGAACGGCCTGCTGCTGTATCCGGAGATGCCGCACCGGGCGCAGACGACCGCCCCCCGTGCCCCGGCCAACGGGCCGCCATCGCGTCTTCGGAACCTGCGGGGCTACCGCGGCGAGATGCCAACAGCGGCGCTCGCCGAGGAGATCCTCACGCCCGGAGAGGGGCGCATACGCGCGTTGATCGTCAGCGGCGGCAACCCGGCCGTGGCGTTCCCGAATCACGAGCTGACCCTCGAGGCGCTGGCCGACCTCGAGTTGCTCGTCGTCATCGACTATCGCATGACACCGACGGCTGAGTTCGCCGACTACGTCATCGCGCCGACGCTCGCGCTCGAGCGGGCCGATGTGCCCCACCTGATGGACCGCTGGTTCCGTGAGCCGTACACCAACTACACCGATCCGGTGGTCGAGCGTGACGGCGACGTGCTCAACGAGTGGGAGGTCTTCTGGGAGCTGGCGTCACGGCTGGGCAGCACGTTGCCGTTGCCAGGGGGCTCGCCGGACATGACGACGCGACCGTCGACCGATGAGATCATCGAGCGTTCGTACGCCGGATCGCGCATGTCACTCGACGAGGTGCGCGCCAATCGACGAGTGGTCCACCCCGATCTCAGACTGGTCGTCGAACCCGCCGACCCGAGTTGCACGACCCAGTTCACGCCGGCGCCGGACGACTTCATGGCCGAACTGGCGGCACTGCGGGCCGAACCGGGCCCGATGCTCGGCGACATCGACGTCACTGCCTACCCGTTCCGGCTCGTGAGCCGCCGGCTCAAGCACGTGTTGAACTCCACGGGCACCGAGCTCCCCGGCCTTGCCCGCAAGGGCACGACGAACCCGGCCTACATGCATCCCGACGACGTGGCAGAGCTCAACATGGTCGGCGGCGACCTCGTCGAGATCACGTCAGTGGCGGGCAGCCTGATCGGTGTCGTCGAGCCCGCCGAGGATGTCAAGCGCGGCGTGATCTCGATGGCGCACTCGTGGGGTGGCAGGTCGCTGACCGACGAGAAGGTCAGAGACATCGGGACGCCCACCAGCCGTCTGGTGTCCGTCGACGCCGGTCACGACCCCGTGACCGGCATGGTCGTGTCGAGCGCCATCCCCGTTGCCGTGTCGAAAGCACCCGAGCCGGCGTGACCCTCGATGAGGCGTTGCCGAGTGGCCACGGGGCACCTCCCTACGGACGGTTCCCGCAGCCGAGCGAGCACGATCACCGCGGCACCGCCTGGGAAAACGATTGGCACCAGGTTGCCGGCCGGCTACTGACCCACCTCGACGAGGACACCACCGATTCACTCGACGACACCTTCACCGTGGCCGTCGACGACTACCTCGACCCCCAGCGGTGGGAGCGCGAGGTCGACGTCCTGTTCCGCCGGAGCCCGGTCGTGGCCGCATTGAGCGCCCACGTTCCCACCCCCGGTTCGTACCGGGCGATCGACATCGCCGGCGTGCCGGTACTCACGGTGCGTCAAGCCGACGGCGGTGTGAAGGCCTTCGTCAATGCGTGCCGCCACCGCGGGGCACTCGTCGTCGCCGACGGATGTGGATCAGCTCGCCGCTTCACCTGCCCGTATCACGGGTGGAGCTACAACAACGAGGGTGCCCTCGTCGGCATCTCCGGGCGTAGCAAGTTCGGCGACATCGACACCGAAACCCACGGGTTGACCGAACTTCCGTGCCAGGAACGTAGCGGGATGGTCTTCGCCGTGCTCCAGCCCGATGCTGCCCTCGACCTCGACACGTGGCTCGGCGGCTATGACGGCGCACTCGATGCGCTCGGCCTTGCCGACATGGAGTTGCTCGACGAGCGATCACTGATCGGGCCCAACTGGAAGATCGCATTCGACGGCTACGTCGACGGCTACCACCTCGACATCCTCCATCGCGACACGCTCGGCGTCGACGTGATGGGCAACGTCATGACCTGGGATGCGTGGGGTCCGCACCAACGAGTTGCTTTCGCCCGGCGGGTCACGCCGGAGCTCCGTGACATCCCACCAGCCGACTGGACGCCGGCCAAACACGTGGGGTTCGTGCACACCGTGTTCCCGCATGTGTCGGTCGCCGGCAACGGCGGACGTGGCGCCATGGTCAGCCAACTCATTCCAGGGCCGACTCCCGATCGGTCACGCACCATCCAGACCCATGTGATCGCCAAGGACGCCAGCGAGGCCGAACGCGCCGAGACGATCAAGCGGGCCGACTTCCTCGAATGGGTCGTCAACGAGGAGGACTACAAGACCGGCCTCGGCATCCAGTCGGCTCTGGCGTCAGGCGCCAACACCGAGTTCACGTTCGGGCGCAACGAGCCCGGCAACCAGATGTTCCATCGCTGGGTCGACGAGCTCATCGGTACCACCCCCGTTGCCGACCCGACCCGACCCGCTCACGATCGCAAGGAGTTCTGATGGCCCGAGTCGACGTTCCCGACGGCGACGGCCTCGAGGCCTCGCGCATTTGGCAACTCGCGCCCCATCTCGGCGCTGGGCTCAGCGCCATGAGCGAAGCGGTGTACGTGCAGTCGAGTCTGCCGGTGCGTGAGCGCGAGGTCGCTCGTATGCGCATCGCCCAGCTCAACGAGTGTCACGTTTGACTGAACACTCGAGCTGCATCGGCGATGCAGCAGGGCCTCACCGACGAGCTGTACGAGCACGTCCACCAGTACTACGACCACCCGGACTTCACGCCCCGTGAGCGGCTGGCCGCCGAGTTCGCCGAGCAATTCGCGATCGACCATCGCGGCATCGACGACGCGTTGTGGGCTCGGATGCGCGAGCACTTCAGCGATGTTGAACTCCTGGAACTGACGATCACGTGCGGGTTCTGCGTGGGAATCGGGCGCGCATTCCAGGTAC
Organism: Actinomycetes bacterium; assembly: GCA_031430875.1. Classification (GTDB taxonomy): domain Bacteria; phylum Actinomycetota; class Acidimicrobiia; order Acidimicrobiales; family Ilumatobacteraceae; genus Sva-07. The sequence goes on from JANPCI010000092.1 coordinate 3,578, forward strand.
TCGACATCGCCCGCGACTTCGACGTGCTGTGGAGCCGCGAACACCCGGTCGATCCGTAACCCGCTCGTTCCGGTCTTTCCGGACCCGACCCCAACAGACCGGGCCGGTCTTTCCGGACCCGACCCCAACAGACCGATTACTGCCCGACGGCTTGCCACCAATCGGCGATCACGGCGGCGAACCGATCGGTGTACGCCATCGTGAGCGCATCGGCGCCCGGCGGTGCTGCCTGCATCTGTGTCGGGGGCAGCGCGCTCGCACCCGGGACCGGGTCGACCCATTCGAGTCGCAGACTCTCGATCATCGGGCCGAGTTCGGGCGACGCGGTCTCGTGATGGTCGCTGGTCTGGTGCGCGATGAAGGCGCGGTGGTCGTCGAACGACAGCAGGGTGTAGTACGTCCGCGGCTCCGCGCCTCGCCAGTACTCGTAGTGACGCACTGCAGTCTCCGTCGCATGGGTTCCTTCGTACAGCGTCCGCGCCAGAGCCTCGAACTCGGCTTCGGTGCCGGGCCGGACGGTGATGTGAGCAAGGATCGTCGCCATCGACCGATCGTAGCGACGACGTCAGTCGCTGCCCGAGCCGGTCCGCTCGGGATAGGCGCCCTTGGGTAAGGCGCTGATGGGCCCCTGCAGCACATGACCACCGTCGACGTACAGGCACTCGCCGGTGATGTACGCCGCAGCGGGTGACGCCAGGAACACTGCCGCATTCGCCACGTCGCTGGAGCGGCCCGGGTACGGCAGCGGGACTCCCGACATGTCGTTGCCCACCCCCTCGTCGTACGTGGCCTCCCATCCCTCGGTGCGGAATGCACCGGGCGCAACGCAGTTGACGCGCACCTTCGGACCCCATTCGAACGCGAGCGTGCGACTCAGCTCCACCACTCCCGCCCGGGCCGCCGCACTGTGGGCAATGCCAGGCAGGCCCCGGCCGACGATGGCGACGATCTGCACGATGCTGCCACCCTCGGCGTCGAGCATCTGGTTGCCGAACACCTGGGTCATCGCCCAGGTGCCGTTGAGGTTCAGATCGATGACACTGCGCCAACCGTTCGGGCTGTAGTCACGCGCCTTCTGCGGAAACTGACCGCCGGCGTTGTTGACCAGGATGTCGACCTGATGACGGCCGGCAAGCGCCTCGACGGTCTCACGGTCGCGAATGTCGACCACATCGGCCTCGACAGCGTTGCCGGTCAGCGCATTGATCTGCGTCGCAGCGAGCTCGACGCGCTCGCGGTTGCGAGCAGCGACGACGACCGACGCTCCGGCTGCCGACAGACCCTCGGCGATTGCCCGGCCGAGCCCGGTGCCGCCGCCAGTGACCAGTGCCGTGCGGCCGGCAAGGAGTTCAGGAGCGAACGGGCTCGTCACGCTTCATCCAACACGGCCTCACCGAGATAGCTGGCTTCGAGCACATGACGATTCGCCAACAGCTCAGCGGCCGTACCCTGCAACACCATTTCGCCGTGGTTCAGCACGTAGCCGCGGTCGGCGACCTCGAGCGCCATATGGACGTGCTGTTCGACAACGAGCACACCGCAGCCGGTCTGATCTGCGATGTCACGCACGATCGGGAGGAGACGCTCGACGATGATCGGCGCGAGGCCGAGACTCATCTCGTCGACGAGGAGGCACTTCGGTGACGACACGAGCGCTCTGGCCATCGCCAGCATCTGCTGCTCTCCACCCGACAGCAGGCCGGCTTGGCGACGGCCGAGAGGCTTGAGCGCGGGGAGGAGGTCCATCGCCCGGTCGTGGGCGTCTTTGCGTTCCGCCCGGTTGCCCTTCAGGCCGAGGCGGATGTTCTCGTCGACAGTGAGGTCGAAGAAGAGCGACCGGTCCTCGGGGACGTGGGCAAGACCGCGCCGGGCGACTGCGTATGCCTTGCTCCCGGTGACCGGTTCGCCGAGGACATTGACGGTGCCTTCGAGCGGCGCCAGCAGCCCGGAAATCGTGAGCAGCGTGGTGGTCTTGCCGGCGCCATTCGGGCCGAGCAGCGCGACGACCTCACCGGGGCCGACGTTCAAGGTGATGTCACGCAGCACGGGGATGCCGCCGTAGCCAGCATGCAGGCCTTGCACATCGATCAGGAATTCGTCACTCACTTCCGGCCTCCGATGCCACGGTTTGCGATGTCCCGGGTTCTGACGTCATAGCTTCAGACTTCGCGGCGTCCGCAGAACGAGTTGCCGCAGCACCTGCCTCGGCTTGGGCCTCCCCGGCCGAGTCGCCGAGATAGGCGGCGATCACTGCGGGGTCCGCTCGAACCTGGGCCGGTGTGCCCTGCGCGATGACCCGACCGAAGTCGAGGACGTAGATGTAGTCGCAAACGTTGAGTACCAACCCCATGTCGTGGTCGATCAAGAACAGACTGACATCGAGATCGAGGAAACTGCGCAAGTGCGACCCGAGCAGCTGGCTCTCCGTCGTGTCGAGGCCGGCGGCCGGCTCGTCGAGCAGCAGCAGCTTCGGTCTGGCGGCAAGTGCACGAGCAACACCGACCAGCTTGCGTTGACCATGGCTGAGGTCACTCGGCAGCGCGTCGGCGAGATCGTGCAAGCCCATCGCATCGAGGGCGACATTGATCTGTTCGAGGGCTGCACCCCGGCCGCGGCTCGGCATCACGATGTCTGACAGGAACGAGTACCACCGCGGCCGATCGGCCGCAACAAGCAGGTTGTCGCGAACCGTCAGGTCTTCGAAGAGCTCGAGCGACTGGAATGTCCTGACCAGACCCAGCTTTGCCCGGGCGTCCGGGCGGAGACCGGCGAGATCGACACCATCGAAGGTAACGAATCCCCGGGTGATCGGAGTGAAGCCCGTGATTGCATCGATGAACGTCGTCTTGCCGGCACCATTGGGCCCAATCAAACCGACCAGCTTGCCGGCCTCGCATTCGAGGTCGATCTCATCGTTCGCGTTCAGGCCCCCAAAGGTGACCGTGAGGCCCTTGGCGTCGAGTAGTGCCATATGTCAGTTCACCTCTCGGGACAAATCCCTCTCAGTCGTGCGAGCGCCCTTGCCCCGGCGAACCACGGCCGGGCCCTGTTCGGCCCAACCCGGCAAATCTAACCATGTGGCCGAATACTTGGTGGCATCCGACCGTCGCGCCTGCCGGCGAAATCAGAACTCCCGGTTCGGGTCGACGAGCACCTTCATCTGGTCGCTGCTCCCGCTCGCCAGATCGAGAAGGGCGGACTCGAAGGTTCCGAGGCCAACAGTGGATGTATGCATCGAGTCGACCACGATGCGGCCGTCGGCCATCATGCCCATCGACATCTCGAACTCCTCGTGCAAATACGCGAGCGACGAGGTGACCGAGATCTCCTTGACGAGCCAGGCGCCGGGCGACATCGGAGCGTCGCCTTCGGCGAGTCCGATCAAGCACATCGACCCACCGCGCCGGGCAAGGTCGACAGCCGACTGCACCGCAAACGGGCGACCGACGCACTCGTACACGATGTCGGCGCCGAGACCGTGTGTGAGTTCCTTGATGAGCTGGTTGGCTTCGTCGCCCGGCGCTACTGCGTGATGGGCCCCGAGGGAGAGAGCGAGATCGCGACGTTCCGGGCTCGGCTCGATCACGATGACGCGGCCGGCACCGGCGGCGCGCACCCACTGCATCGCGCCGAGCCCGATCGGGCCTGCTCCCTGGATCACGGCGATGTCGCCGAGGCGGAGGTTGCTGTTGCGAACGGCGTGGAACGCGACCGTGGTGGGTTCCACCTGCGCCGCCTGCTCGTCGGTCAAGCCGGGATCGGTCTTCACGACGCGGGCAGCGGCCACCGCGATCTGCGGCGCGAAGCCACCGTGCGGCGGGGCGAGCGCATCACGCCCGAGCACCGACAGAAATGAGACCTCGCAACGATCGGCATGGCCCCGGCGACACGCGGTGCACTGACCGCACGACGGAGCAACGGCCACGACGACGCGGTCCCCTTCGGTCAGCGCCTTGACGTCGGCACCGACCGCCGACACGGTGCCCGCCCACTCGTGTCCGCAGATCGCCGGGTTGTACGGCCGGCCCGATTGGTAGGCGTGGATGTCGGTGCCGCAAATCCCGCAGAACGCGATATCGACGACCACCCCCATCGCCGCCGGTGTCGGGCTCGGGAACTCCACCAGCTCGACGCGGTTCGCACCGGTGATCAACGCGGCATGCATGTCATGGTCCCCTTCGGTCGGCTCCGCTCCTGATGGAGCTGGCTCACGTTGCCATACTGACACCGCGAGAACCCACCCCACGAGGAGCACCCCATGAGCCTGATCGCCGTCGAAGCCGCCATCACCATTGCTGACCCATCCACCCGCCAGGAACTGCTCGCGCGTTCCGCGCCGATCCAGAAGGCGACGCGCGACGACGAACCTGGCTGCATCGTGTACTGCTTCGCGGCCGACCCGTGCCAGGACGACCTCATTCAGGTGTACGAGCTCTGGGAGTCGGAGGAAACGCTGGCGGCGCACTTCGATCACCCCAACTATCTCGCCATGCGCACGATGCTCGGCGCCGGCGGGCTCGTCAGCGCCGTGAGCCGTAAGCACCGCATCGATGCGAGCGCGCCGGTGTACGGCTCGGATCACGTCGCGACCGCATCGTTCGAGTGATCCGGGCGGTCGTCTTCGACTTCGGTGGGGTGCTGATCACGACGATCTCGAACCAGATCGCCGCGATCTCCGGCACCCGCGGAGTCGAGCCTGCGGTGATGCATGAGCTGCTGCTCGGGCCTCGCGAAAGCGGACCTGACCATCCGTGGCACCGCGCCGAGCGCGGCGAGATCCCGACCGACGCCATCCAGGGGTTGCTGTCACCGTGGGCAGATCAACTCGGGGTTCGCCTCGACGGCAACGAGATCGATCAGCTGCTCGCACCCGGTGGCTACAGCGTTGTCAAGGCGATGCTCGACCGGGTCCGGTCGCTCCGCGCCGACGGATATCTCACTGGCCTGCTGACGAACACATTCGCCGAGTTCCGCCCCACCATGGAGCGCGACATCGACTTCGAGCTCTTCGATGTGGTCGTCGAATCCTTCGCCGTCGGTTCCCGCAAGCCCGAGTTCGCCATCTACGAAGTGACCGCCGAGCAGCTCGGCGTCGGTCACGCCGCCATCGTCTACCTCGACGATTTCGACCAGAATCTCCTGCCCCCGGCCGCGCTCGGATGGACGACGATCAAGGTGAGCGACGCCGAGACGGCGCTTCGCGAGCTGGACCGGCTGCTCGGCGCGTGAGCTTCCGGTACCACCCGGAACTCACCAGTTGGTCAATAATGGTGCCATGACCGCGACCGACTCGTCCGAAACCGCTGCGGAAGCCCGTTCCCCCGGGCTCACCTTTCAGGATTTGCTCGATGCCGACACCCATCCGGTGCCCGATGTCCTCCGCCTCGAATCGCCCCGATACTTCGGCAGCGAAGACATCCCGATCGAGCGGTACACGTCGAGAGACTGGCATCGCCGAGAGGTCGATCAGCTCTGGTCGAAGGTCTGGCAGTTCGCCTGCCGTGAGGAGCACATCCCCGAGCCGGGTGACTACATCGTCTACGACATCGCCGAGTTGTCGTTCCTCGTCGTGCGCCAACACGACGGCTCGATCAAGTCGTATCCCAACGCCTGCCTCCACCGCGGCCGGCAGTTGAAGGACTACGACGGGCGCTGCTCGGAGATCCGCTGCTCCTTCCACGGCTTCGCCTGGCACCTCGACGGCAACCTCGCCGACGTTCCCGCCGCGTGGGACTTCCCCCACGTCGACCAACGCCCCGACGACTTCACGCTGCCCGA
>JANPCI010000093.1:0-3384 GCA_031430875.1 Actinomycetes bacterium
CCTGCAGACGGTCACAACGGTGGGCTACGGCGACAACACTCCCGCCGACTTCATCGGACGCCTCGTCGCCGCCGCCATCATGCTGAGCGCGATCGGTTTGATCACGGTGATCACCGCCATCATCACCTCGACCTTCGTCGGTGCTGCCACGAAGCGGAACAACGCCGACGATGACCAGGCCGGAATCGACTCGACCGCCCAGCTGCAAGCGACGCTCCAGGCACTGGACGACCGACTCGACCGCATCGAGTCGAAACTCGACCTCCGTCCCCCGCCCGACGACGACTGACCCCCCAACTCGTTCTCGTGAACAACTACACGCCTAAGGCGTGAAGTTGTTCACGAGATGGGGCCGGATGGGTCTGAAGCCCGTTCAGACGGAGCGGAGCCGCTCGGCCAACTCCTCGGGCACGACCGGGTTGAAGAATTCGCCGGTCGCGACTTCCGCGGCGGCGATGAATCGCTGGACGCCCGCAGCGCGCCACGGCGAGACAACCTCGATGTTGAACCAGGCGTCGTCCCAGCCGGCCGGGACGGTCGGGCGCTGGTTCAGCCACATCATGTACGGCAAGGGTTGGTCGAACAACCGGTCGAGGCGAGCGAACACCTCGACCAGCACATCTGCAAGTGCCTGACGTTCGTCGCCGCTCAACGACATCAGGTCGGGCCGTCGCTTCATCGGCGCGATCGACAGCGCAATCGGGAACGGACTGGCGAACGGCACGACGACCTGCCAGCCACTGCATTCCACGACCAGTCGCTCGCCAGGCGCCGGATCGGGCTGCCACGATGCGTCGAGGCGGGCCTGCGACCTCGTCGGGACGTGATCGAACGCGTAGATCTGACCGTGCGGATGCGCGATCGTCGCCCCGACCTCAGCGCCGCGGTTCTCGAAAACGAGCACGAAGTCGACGTCGTCGCGGCCACCGAGTTCCTCGGTGCGTTGCGTCCACAGATCCACGACACGCCGCGCCCCGACCGATCCCAACGACGCGAACGACGCGTCGTGGTCAGGCGTGTACAGCACGACCTCGCACCGCTCACCCTCCATCGCCGGCCACCGATTGGTGAAACACCGGACCTCGTACGGGTCGGGCGCTTCGATTCCGCCCGGGCAGAACGGGCAGCCGGTCGTCGGCAGATTCGGGCGGCGTTGCCGCGTGCCGACGACGTGAACCCGGGTGCCGAGATACGGGTCCTCGCGCAGATTGGGTGGTGGGAGTTTCGCGGGCATGTTGGTCGAGGGCATCTCTCAGCGAAGCGGTGCACCGGTCACGGGGTCAAAGAAGTGCAGCAGGTGCGTCTTGACGGCGAGCCGCACGTTCTCCCCCATCGCAACGGTGTGCACGCCGTCGACCCGTGCAATCAGCAAGGTCTTGTCGACGGGGATCGATTCGGGATCGACGTCGGGGTCGACGAGCGACGGATCAATCGACGCCGGCGCAACATCCAGTTCAGCATGGATATGGACCTCGGCGCCCATTGCCTCGGCGAGGTCGACCTCCACCACCATGAACGAATCAGGACCGACCTCCACGTCACCCTCCATCGCGAAATGTTCCGGTCGGATCCCCACGATCACCTCGGTGCCCGAACGCTCGAGCAGACCCGGATACCGCTCGACGGCGCCCGGGGCGAGCACGAGGCGGTGCTCGGCGAACGAGACGCTCACGACGCCATCATCGACCGCCACCTGGCCCCGCAGCAGATTCATTGACGGGCTTCCGATGAACGACGCCACAAACAGGTTCGCCGGGCGAAGGTACAGCTCCTGCGGGGGCGCGACCTGCTGGAGCACCCCGTTGCGGAGCACGGCAACGCGGTGGCCCATGGTCATCGCCTCGACCTGATCGTGGGTGACGTAGACCATCGTCGTGCCCAGCCGTGCCTGCAGCTGGATGATGTCGGAACGCATCTGCACGCGGAGCTTGGCGTCGAGGTTCGACAACGGCTCGTCCATCAGGAACACCTTCGGCGACCGAACGATCGCCCGACCCATCGCAACTCGCTGGCGTTGACCGCCCGACAGCGCCTTGGGCAGCCGATCCAGGTACTCGGTCAGCCCGAGCATCTCGGCAGCGTCGTCGACACGCCGCTTGGCCTCAGCCTTGGGCACCTTGGCCACTTCAAGCGCAAACCCGATGTTCTCGCGCACCGTCATGTGCGGATACAGCGCATAGTTCTGGAACACCATGGCGATGTCACGGTCACCAGGCGGTAGGTCGTTGACGACGATCCCGTCGATGCTCAGTTCACCATCGGTGATCTCCTCGAGGCCGGCGAGCATCCGCAGCGCCGTCGACTTGCCGCAACCGGACGGGCCGACGAACACCATGAACTCACCGTCGGCGATGTCGAGATCGAGGGAATCAACCGCTTTGGGCCCGTCCTTGTAGCGCTTGGTGACTGCGGAGAAGGTGACTGCTGACATGGTTCTGGCCTCACTTGAGTCCGCTGGACGCGGAGTTCTCGACGAAATAGCGCTGGGCGAACAGGAACACGAGGATCGGCGGCGCCATCGCGATGACGGCGCCGGCGAACACGAGGTTGGTATCGGTGCTCGACCGGCCCCCGAGCGTGGAAAGGGTGAGGGTCAACAGCCCGTTGTCGGGGTTGCCGGAGTTGATGATCACGAGCGGCCAGAAGAACGAGTTCCAGGCATAGAGGAACCCGAATGTCGCCAGCGTGGCGATGGCCGGCTTGGCGAGTGGCACCATCACCTTCCACAAGATGGTGGACCGGCTGGCACCGTCGATGAGCGCGGCTTCCTCGATCTCCTTGGGGATGCCGAGGAAGAACTGGCGCATCAGGAACGTGCCGTAGGCGGTGAACATGAACGGCACGATGAGCGCGACGAGGTTGTCCGTCCACCCCAACTGCAACATGAGTTGGAACAACGGGATGATCAACACCACGAACGGGATCATCACCGAGCCGAGATACAGCAGGAACAGTTGGTCACGGCCCTTGAAGTCGATCCGGGCGAAGGCGTAGCCGCCGAGGATCGACGTGATGATCTGGCCGACCACCACCGCCATCGTGACGAGCATCGTGTTCGTCAGCGACCGGCCGAGGTTCTTCTCGGTGACCACCTCGGAGAAATTCTCGAACCGGGGGCCGAACGTCTTTTCCGGGGTGGCGAGGTTCACCAGCGTCACGACCTCCTCCCCGTCACCCTCGAGCGGCACGAAACGCCCACCGACTGTGAGCCGATCGCGGATCACCTCGACGTCTTCCCCGTCAATGTCGAGCAGGAAGATCGTCTGCTCCTCACCGTCGATCACCGTCGTCCTCTCGGTTTCGACTCCGTCGGCAGGGGGCCTGGTGATGATCACGGTCGGATCGTCGAGACGGGCGAACTCGGCGACGGGCACGTCGTCCTCG
>JANPCI010000094.1:0-3412 GCA_031430875.1 Actinomycetes bacterium
CCGAAGTTCAAGATCAAGCACACGTCGGGATCGGCCGGACGCGTCCAGGAGATTCGTGAGGCGTTGAAGATCATTCCGAAGGGCGTCGCGGCGTTCGAGCGTGAGGTCGCCGTCCTGCTCGACGAGGAGTACACGAACGATCGGTTCGTCCGCCTCATGGGCAAGGTGTTCCCGGTCGAGGTGAAGGACGACGCGAAGAAGGTGTCGCCGAACGTGCGGCGTCAGTCCGAGGTCGGCTCGGTGTGGGCGTATGACAAGCGGATCGAGTCGGCCCGTGGCACGGCGTGGGGCGCATTCCAGGCGGCGTCGACGTGGGAGCAGCACATCCGGGGCGACGAGTCCGGTGTCGCCCGGGCCGAGTCGGTCACCGAGAAGTTCCTGTCCGACGAGATGACGTTCTCGAATCGTGCGGCGGCGCTGCTCGCCGACGAGTTCCGCAACGTCCTGGTCGCAGCATGACGCATTCACCAGCACTCACATTCCAGGACTTGGAGGCGAATGCGGCACGGGGCGCCGCTTTGCTCGACTCGCTTGACTCGGCGTGGTTCTGGCGGGTCGATCCGGCCGTGCTCGACATGGCTGGAGGCTCGTTCGAGATCGGTGACTGCGGTTGCGTTCTGGCCCAACTGAACCGTGGCCGCCTCAGTGTTTCCCTTGGCTGGTACACGGATGAGGTGCGCCGTCTGTTCGAGTCGACCGGCCCGGAATTGAACGACGATGCCGAAGCGCACGGATTCTTGATCAAAGCGAACGACGACGACGATCTCGACGAGTCCCGCTACGACGCGCTGACGAACATTTGGCGAGCGTTGATCGCCGATCGCCGGGCGGCGACGGCATGAACGGGCACCGCGACGGCGACGACCACGGGCCGGTTAGTTCGTGGACTCGTGAGTGGTTCGATGAGGCGTTCACGAATCCGGTCACACGGGAGAGCTACGGCGTACCCGACGACATTCGGGTGGCGTCGGAGCGGATCGTCTCGGCCTACGGGATCCGTGGGATCTGCGACCCGATGTGGATCGCCAACGTGATTGCTCGGGAGACGGGTCGAGGCGACGGCGAGCACACGTTCTACCCGGCGCACCGGACGCTGGCTCAGCGGCTCGCCGACGCTCAACGGAAGGCGACGCTATGAGTGAGCCGATCTGGTGCACGATCGAGGTCGCCGTCCCGCCGTCATGGGTCGAAGTGTCCGACGGCGACGTGAAGGTCTTTCGGTTCCCCGGCACGACGGGCGACGAGGGCGATTGGCCGGGGTTGGCCGGCGAGGAACGTTGGGATCACGGTCTGCTCGGTAACGGTCTGCACGTGATCTCCTTCCAGGGCGAGGGTAACTACGGGCTCCAGGACTCCGACGTCCGCGACTTTCTGACTCGGTGCGAAGAACTCGGTGTTCCGTACATTGCTCACGACGAGACGAAGTACGAGTTTCAGGGCGAAGTGGCCGTCCATGGACGGGACGTGCTCGTGCGCTTGTCGTGCGACAACGGTGGCGCAGCGACGATCAACGCTTACGAGTGGGCGAATAAGCGCAGCGAACTGGAATCGTTCGCGGTCGATGCTGGCTGGAGTGCAGCGGATCTGTACCGCCACTTGCACGAATGGCTTTGTGACCGGCTGACCCCGTACCAGCTCGGCGGACTCACGCCTTACGGTGCCTGCGCCGAAGCTCTGACAGCCGAGGCGACGCCATGAGCACCCCGACTTCGGGTTCGACGAGTGATCCATTCCGTCCTCGCGGTGTTCGGCGAACACCTAGGTAGCGCGCTTCACACGATCTGGCGGCTCGTGTGTTTCGCGGTACTTGCCACGGTGGCAGGGCTGAAAGGAGCGACATGGCTACGGAAACGAAGACTCAGGTGTTGACGGTGTCGGCGGGGGAGGTGTTGCGGGCCGCGAAGGTGTTGAAGAAGGTCGTCGTTGCGAAACGCAACAGCCTTCCGGTGCTCGGCAAGGTGCGGGTGTCGTGCGTCGATGGTGTCGTGCGGTTCCAGGCGACTGACCTGGATGTGTGGGCGACGATCGTCGTCGCTGGGGATGGGGTTGAAGGCTCGGAGATTCTCGTCGATCTGTCGACGTTGGAGTCGGTGGCGAAGGCGGCGGGCAAGAGCGGGTCGGTGGCGGTGGCGGCTGATTCGATGCGGGGCGGTGCGATGGAGGTCGAGTGCCGGAGTGATGTGGAGCTCGCCGAGTGGCCGCTGTTCCCGAAGCTGGTGTCGGCGGCGCCGATGACGGTCGTGAAGGCCGACGAGCTCGCCGCGGTGGCGGTCGCGGCAACGTCCGATGGTGCACGACCGGTTCTGTGCTCGGTGCTGGTGCACGACAACGGTGAGTTGGCGGCGACCGATTCGTACCGGTTGCATTGGCGCGACGGTGTTGGCGAGTCGACGCGTTCCGAGATGGTGGCGATCCCGGCCGTAAAGGCAATCCTGGCGGCGGCTGGCCCGCTGGTGTGTGTGTACGGGCCGGATGCCGTCGAAGGTGGCCGGCACGTCGTGCTGGAGTCGAACGGCGTGACGATCGTCGCCCGGAACATCGAGGGCATCTACCCGGCGTACCGGAATCTGATTCCGTCGTCGACGGCCGGGTGTGTGATCGTTTCCGGGCTGGCAGCGGCTCTTGCTACGCTCCCGAAGGTGAAGGAGGTGCCGGTTCGTCTCGACTTCGAGGCGGGCACGGCGTCGATCATCGAGCATTTCAAGGCGGCGTCGACCACGAAGTTCGTGGTCGAGTCCGACGGCCCGGTCGCTTTGACGGCGTTCAATTCGGGCTTCCTGGCCGATGCGTTGAAGGTTGTTGGCGGCGACTCGGTGCTTCTCGGTGTCGTCGGCCCGACCAAGCCGATGACGATCTCCGGTGACTCTGCCGTGAACGCTCTCATCATGCCGGTCCGGATCGCGTGATGGCGACGTCACGCACCGTTCGCTGCTCGGTCAACGCAGCGCACTTCACCGATGGCGGCTCCTGGCAGGTTGCCTACGCCTTCCTGGTGAAAGAGGGCGATCCGCCGATGAGCGCACGCTCGACGATCGAGGCGACGTCCATCACCGAAGTGCTCGCCGAAGTCGTGGCTGACACGCTCGGTTTCGACTGCGCTGGGAGTGCGACGGTCACGGCTGGACGGAAGTTCAACGGGTTCTACGCCGCCACGCGCAGCCTCCATTTCAAGGGCCGGGCGCTTCACCCCTACTACGTCCGCGAAGTCTCCGACTGGCTGTTTGACTGGATGTCCGACCCCGACGACGGCCAGATCCTCACGGGTGCAAAGAACGACGTTGGCTCAGGTCGTCGAATGGCTCGCCACCGTCCAGGAGGCCGGCGCGAACGCGACCCTGCCGTTGGAGATCTGCACGGTGCCGATCGGCGTGCTCGCCGACGACGAACTGATCTGACATGGGTTGCGAGGAGT
>JANPCI010000095.1:0-38459 GCA_031430875.1 Actinomycetes bacterium
CGGTTCAGCTTGAGCACGTAGACGACCCGCTTGCCACCGGCCAGCGAGAAACCGGCCTCCCATGCGAAGTCCATCCCGTACTCGCCGGCGATCTCGAGCACCGCCTGCGCCTGCTCGGCGACTTCGGTGTGCTGATGAATCTGGTACGTGGGCGACGCCACGTGCAACACCTTGCCGTTGTCCGAGCGATACAGCGCCCGCTGATCGAGCACGGTGACACCGAACTCCGTGAGAATCGTCGGGTTCTGTTCGAGCACCCGCCAATTCGTGCCCGACAAGTCGAGCAACTCATCCAACGTGACGACCGTTCCCTCCGGCAAAACCGTGCCCAACTTGTGCCACGCCGGTTTCCCGACGTAGACCGCGTTCGCCTTGCCGTTGGCGTCGATCTCGATTGCATGTGCCATGTGTGACCCTCCTCAGGTTTCGTGCGGCCGACGACCATCGCCGACCGTGTCCATCTAGGTGTTGCGAACTTGGCGCGGGGGACGGATTGGATCAGCCCCGCTGAACATCGAGCCAGCACATAGCGAGCCAGTCGCCGCGAACTTCCACCGTGATCTCCCCGCCAGCCGCCAACCGCCGCAATTCCACCGCCTCGTCGGAATGGTCGAACCACGACAACGCCGCAGACTGAGACGAGAACGTCAGGACCGAATCGGTGCGAACGACGACCGGGCCGAGCTCTTTCAGAACTTCACGCCGAATGAACGCGCTCACGCCGCCGCCCTCCACTCGTCACGCCGCGAACCTTCACGAAGATCGAGCCAGTCGCCCCACGACGCCACCACTTCACGTGGAGCGGGCAAACCGCCCGCCATTCCGCGCTCAGCCAGCCAAGCGACGTCCCGCTTGTGGCATTCGGCCAGGTAGACCCGAACCGCCTCCGCTTGCATCGCCGTTGCAGCGACCAGCCGCCCACCGTTTCGGACATCGATCTGCACGTCAACTCGTGCGCCGCCACGATTCCGGTACGTGATCGAACCCATCCCCGAAACGATGAACCCGACGATCTCGTGCAACTCGTCGTGCGTCGTCATGACGCCACCCGCTCGGCGCCGGCGATCCGGCGGTTCTCGTCCTCGATCATCGCCGCCAGTTCCGGCGTCATCTCAACCGGCGCCACGTACCGGGCGATCTCCGGCCAGTCACGAATCTTCGAGCCAGCCAGAATCCAGAGCATCCGATCCGGGCAGCCACGAGCACGAAGCACGGAGCGCTTCACGTCACGAAGCCATTGAATCCGCAACGCCGCCAACCGGTCGACCTCGCCGCGCCGCCAAAGCCAAACAGCGGCGCGGTGCCCTTCCACGTACTGGATCGTCATGATGCCTGCCTTTCCGGCCGTCGAGAGGCCAACTGGGAGAGAATGAATGCCTGCCGCCGCCGATTCCGCGTCCGGCCCATCGGCCCGGTCTCCAAACTCAAAGCGGCGCACCGAACCGCCCGCCGCCATTCGCCCGGCAGTTCCTCACGGTCTCGTGCAGCCAGCCAAACCGTCGCCGCCGCATAATCCAGATCATGGACTCGTCGACAAGCGACCATCCACGTTTTGTGGTCATCATGACCAGCGAGCGAACGATCCGTCGCTGCCGCGTCCGCCATCGAGCTCAGAACCCGGCCAAGGATTGTGAAGTTCATGGCATCACCGTCGAATCGGAGTAGAGCCGATTGAACAGAGCGCACCGGCCCGACGACCACACGATCGAGTCTTCGAGCACGGAGTAGCCGATCACGCCCTTTGCGTTCGACCAGATTCCGACCTCGCCGTTCGGCGTGAAGTCTGCGCCGTCCGTCCACGATTCGTCCGTCCAACCAACCTCCGGGTGAACCATGACGCACGGAGCGGCCGTGCGCCCGTCGTGCTGCCACGCCGCAGCGAGAATCACGAAGCCAGCCAGCCAGCGGGCCGAGCGGGCCGCCCGAACCCGACTCACGAGCAGCATCCGCAACACGGCGCATCCTCGCAACGCCCGTAGGTCTGCTTCCATGTGCGATTCGTCCCGGTCGATTGATACCGGGAAGTTTTCGAGCGCGCCGCCCGTTTCGCCGGATGAGCGTTACGCCACGTTTCGCCCATCGACATGAACGGCGGGCCGAGTCGGACGATCTCGACGTCCTTCGTGACGCCGCTCCGTGCGCTGAACACCGTCACGGTGTCGCCCGGGCGGACGTTCGCAGCGTCGGGGACACGCACGACCCAGTCGCCGGCGACCTTCGTCCACCGGAACACCGGAGAAATGGCATCCGGTAGAGCGGCGACTTCCTCAGTCGTCATACTCATCACGCCCACGCTTCCCGCCGTGCCCGGCGACGCTCGTTGGCGATCGCCCTGCAATCCCGGCGTTCCGTCCGACCGTGCCGCGCTGCCCGCGCTGCCCGCTCGTCGATGCTCACGAAACGTTCTGCCCAATCCTCGATGTCGATAGCCATGTCGACCCCTTTCAGGGTTCGTGGTGCGGAGATGCACCGATATCGGTCGGACCATCCGACCGATATCGCTGCACTCCCACCTAGGTGTTCGCCGAACACCGCGGGGGACGGAATGGACTTACCGGAGCGCATCGGCCGATGCCCTGCACCGTTCGAGTGCACGTTCCATGTACTCGGCCGCGACGTCCGGTGATCCGTTGCGCAGAGCGTGCAGTCCCCGTTCGAGCATGTCCGCATCGGCGAGCATGAGGCGGAGCGCAGCGCACCGTTGCCCTTCCATGTCGGTAATGCGCCACGCAACGCGAGCAGCATCCTCCGCGTTCACCGTCCGCACCGGAGACCAGCCACCAGCGCTTCGCACTCAGCGAGTGCAGCGTCCACCCGATCCCACGCCGCACCCTGTTCCGGAGTGCACCGGCCGGTAGGACCAAAGTCTCCCAGTGCTTTCGCAGCGGAGAACGCCGCTTCGTACCGTGCGAATGCTTCGTCACACTTGAATGCTTCGTTGCTCGTCACTTCGTACCCTTCGTTCGTTTCTAGGTGTTCTGGGAACACCGCGGGGGACGGTATGGGGAGCGCACCAGGGAGCGCACCAGGGAGCGCATACCGTGCGCTTCGTTGTCTAGGTTTTCGGGGAACACCGCGGGGGACGGTATGACCAGGGAGCGCACAGGGAGCGCGGGGGGATCGACCAGGGAGCGCACAAACGACTAGAGCCGATGCCCGCGGGCATCGGCTCTAGGTGAAACGATCGGCGCGCCTAGTGGCGCGGGTGCTATCCGACCCGCGCGGCCAGACTTCCCACGCTTGCTACTGCCATGGCATCGGCAAGCGAAGCCGCGGGGGAACCGATAGCAAGCACCGCGTAAGCGCGGACAACCGACCACGCCGCGTTACCGGGGAGACCAAACGAGACCGCGACATCGGCGCGCTCCGCATCGGAACATGCTTCCCACCGCGCTAGAGCCGCGACGAGACCGCGGCCAGACTCCGCTAGGCGAACCGCGCCGATCGGCCGAGACTTCGCAACCTTCGCGCGCTTCGCTTTCTTCGCGGGTGCTTGCACGCGCTTCGCTTGACCATCCGCGCCGCGCTTCGCTTCGCGCTTCGCTTCGCGCTTCGTTCGCTTGACCGCGGCTACGTATTCGCGGGCATCGATCAATCTGTCTACTGACACGCGGGACCACGTTCCTACCGTTGCCCATTCCCCCGCGGTAGCAAGCACCGCGGCAACGTCCGCGGAACACTTGACCGCGCAGAACCGACCACCGCGGTCCGACCATGCATCGGACCCTAGAGCCGCGCCAGTACACGCGAGACCGCGGGACAAGACATCGACCATACGTAGCGCGCCATGAGACCGCGGGGAATCATGTTCAGTGATATCGACATGCTCCGCGGTGACCATGGCATCGGGGAACACGCGGGATAGAGCTGCGCGGCGTAGATACCGACCATCCGCGCCGCGGGTCGCGGTTACCGACATGCCGACATCCACGCGGGGGACATCGATACGCCGCGACAAGCGACCATCCACGCCGCGGAGTACATGAGGGATCATCGGGGGACCAACGACCGCGGCAGTAGTCGCGTACTGGTCGGACAAGATGCCATCCCACGCGGTAAGCGCATCCTCCACCGCGGGAGTGAGCCGCGACGCGTCGAGCATCGGCAACCTATCCGGCATCCCTTCCGCGGAAAGGATGTTCTCCCAGTAGGCCGCGGAGTGTTCCCCGGTATTGGTCGCGGCGCGTACTGCGCGGCGCGAACGTGAATCGTGCATGGCGTTTCCTCCGTTGTAGTGAGTGAGTGAAGCACTAGCAACGTATCACAAGTTACGGCAACGAAGCGCAACTAACGCGGGGGACGGTATGACCAGGGAGCGCGGTGGGATCGACCAGGGATCGACCAGGGAGCGCGTATGCGCGCTTACTAATCAGTACAGATGGTCGATAGTCATCGAACGATTGTTCGGACACACCGACCACCCGTACTACCCAATCGAACGGCCGTTCGGTCCTATCGAACAGACCCCCAACCCCCTAGCGCATACGCCGGGGCGCCCGGCCTCCCACACGCTCTGCCCCTCAAACTAGCCGGTTACGTGACTCCCCGCAGGCCCCCAAAAGGCTGCGTTGGGCTCCAATTCAACCGGCAGGTCTTCCAGCCAGGTCGCATTTTCGGCCCGTCCCCCTCGCGCGAGGGGCTTGGGGAGTCACGTTCTGCCAGGTGATGTGACTCCCCGGGTACGTTAATGAGAATGGTTCTCGACCTTGTGCGGATTCGTTGGCCGAGGGGGGTCAGATGCCCAGGATGCCACGGGGATGAGCTGACTGAGCGGGTGATGCCACGTCGGAGCTCGGGTCAGAGGGGTCATCGGTATTCGTGGCAGGGGTGGCGTTGCCGGACGTGTCTGATCGATTTCACGGTGACGTCGGGGACTTGGCTTCATGGCTCGAAGATTCCGTTGGATGTGTGGCTGGCATTCGCTGAGGCTGTTGCCGCAGCTCCGATGGGCTACGCGCATCTGGCTCAAGAGTTGGGTGTGACGAAGCCGACGGCGCGGCGGATGATTCGGGTGCTGGCGTCGGCCTCGTCGTTGGAGCCTGGGCTTGTCTCCCCGATGGCCGGCGACGCGGCTGATGTGATGCGGAAGTTGTTGGCTTCGTGATGGCGGCGAAGAAGGCAGCTCCGAAGAAGGTGGCGGCGAAGGCAGCACCGAAGAAGCGCGCTGTGCCGCCGATCCCGCCGGGACGTCGCCCGAAGGTGATTGCGGTCGTTCCGCCCGATGTGAAAGTGCGGCCGAAGAAGAGTATTGCTGCGGCGACGCGTTCGCCGAAGGTGACGGCTGGTGATCCGATGGCGTCGGCGATGGCCGATCCGGTGGTCGGGCCGATGCTTCAAAGGTCGGCGCAGATGGAGCAGTATTGGGGACGACGGGCGTTGGTTGCCCCGGCCGAGGCCCTGCTGGCTGATGTCCAGCGGACGCACGCGCTGATCGAATGGATTGAGGATCGGCTCAGGTTCTTCGGTGGGCTCGACTCCGTCCTGTGTCCGCCGCCGTTGGATCCGTTCGATTCGGATTACAAGATCAAGCTGCGGATGATCGGCCAGGAGGAGCAGGACTACCGGGAGGCTGGCCGCAAGGTCCGCCATTTGAAGCACATGTACGACACGGCGCGCGAGCACCTGTCGAGGGTGGCTCGGGCGGCGGAGGCGTCGCGGTTGGCGGAACGCCAGCTTGTGTTGAACGAAGGCCGGGCCCGGATCATGGGTGCGGTGATCGGCGCCGTGTTTTCGTCGGAGGAGTTGGGTTTAACGAAAGAGCAGCGTGCCATGCTGCCCGAGCTCCTGCGGGCAGCGGTGTTGGCGCATTCGCCGGCCCCGGTCGAGTCACCGTTCGGTAACCGGCTGACGACCGGCAGTATCATTGAGGTTCACTGATGGCGGAGCTGTCGACTGTTCTCGAACTGATCGATCTCAAGTCCGAGTGGGACTACCTGTGCGACATCGTTGATCCGTCGCCGACCGGTTGGACGCCGGGCTGGGAGCCGCAGCCGAAACAGAAGCTCGCAGCGGAGCTCGCCGAGCAAGCGAAGCTGACGCTGTACGGCGGCGCGGTGGGCGGCGGCAAGTCGGCTCTTCTGTGCCAGTTCGCGATCCGCGAGATGCGGATGTACCCGAACAACCGAGGCGTAATCCTTCGCCGGTCGTTCCCGGCGTTGAACCGTACGATCATCCCGACGCTCAAGGAGCTCCTGCTCCCCCACCTGGCGACTTGGCACAAGAAGGATTCGCTGTTCGAGTTCCCGAACTCGAGCATCTTGGAGTGCAAGAGCTCGCAGTACCCGGACGACATTCTGGAGTTCCTCGGCGCCGAGATCGGGTTCGTCGGGTTCGAGGAGCTCACCGAGTTCGCCGAGTCGCAGTTCTTGTTCATGCTCCAGCGGATGCGGTCGAAGTCGGCGGGTATCCGTCCGAAGATGCTTTGCACCACGAACCCGGTCGGGCCCGGGCGCCGGTGGGTGAAGCGAGTGTTCATCCGACCGGAACCTGAGGACATCGATCCGGAGTCGCCGAATCAGCCGGCGCCGTACAAGATCTGGTGGCCGAAGAGGAACTATGTGCCGACGGCCGAGGAGCTCGCTGAGGACGGCGACATCGAGCAGCCGAGGCAGTCTCGGGTGTACGTGCCGGCGACGATCCGGGACAACCAGATCCTTCTCAAACGTGACCGCGAGTATCTCGGCATCCTCCAGGACATCGCCGATCCCCGGGTCCGGGCGTCGATGCTCGATGGCGACTGGGATGCGCTCGACGAGATCGAAGGTGCCCTATGGAGTTGGGACGACATCGATGGTCCCCGTGTGTCGCCGCAGTGGTTCAAGGACAACGTCACGTCGTGGCAGCGTGTGATCGCGCTCGACCCGTCGCTCGGTACGACGAAAGGCGATTCGTTCGGTGTATCGATCTGCTCGCGGGGTTCCGACGGGCGCGGGTACGTCGAAGCGTCACGTGAGCTCAAAGGGCCGCGCCGCAGGATCTTGGAGACATGCATCGACCTGTACCACGATTTCGGCTGTTCAGAGATGGTGGTCGAGATCAACCACGGTGGCCCGTGGCTGGTCGAGGCGATCTTGGCGATCGATCCGACCGTGAACATCCACACGGAACGGGCGTCGGACGGCAAACGCCCCCGTGCTGAACCGGTGTCGGTGCTGTTCCAGAAGTCCCGCTCGACCGGGATCCGTCAGGTCGTGATGTGCGGGATGCACCCCGAGCTCGAGAAGGAGCTCACCGAGACGACGTTCGAAGACGAGAAGTCGCCGAACCGGCTCGATGCGATGGTTTGGGCTCTGCACCGGCTGATGCTCCCCAAAACCCGCGAGCTCCGGGACCGCAGCGGTGACATCAACGACGGCCGTGACGATGGGAGACGATGATGGCGATGGCTGGCG
This sequence comes from Actinomycetes bacterium, assembly GCA_031430875.1. Lineage (GTDB taxonomy): Bacteria > Actinomycetota > Acidimicrobiia > Acidimicrobiales > Ilumatobacteraceae > Sva-07. The sequence goes on from JANPCI010000095.1 coordinate 7,392, forward strand.
TGATCGTCGCCGCGGTCGCTGGCGTCGGCGCGTACGCTGTCCACGCGTGGCGGTACGTTTCAGTCCGACGATGTGAATGCTCGGAAACGATCGCCCGGATCGAAAATCCGGGCGGCGCTGACAAAAAGGTCGGTTTCTAACCAGCGAAAAGCACGATTTCTTTCCCTCATCTGAGGCGAGAAAATAACCATTCTGCCCATGGAAACGCGCGACGAGGAGTGACGGACGTGAAATGCAGACCGACCGAATCGGTGTTTGACCACGACTGGCTCCACGAGATGTTCATGGCAAACCACCTCGGATACACACCGTTGGATTGGAAGCGGCTTCTCGAGAGCGACCTGTTGGACGACGATCAGCTCTTTTTCGTCATCAGCGACAACGAAGAACCAGCCGGGCGTGCGACCTTCCACTTTCTGATGACGCTCGCAGCGGGACGAACCGCTGACGCTTACGCGATTGCCCGGATGTTCAATGCCAGGTTCATCGAGTGCGCGTGCGGCGCACCGCAGTTCCTAAATCCGACGGCCCGACGGCGTCATTGCGATGAGTGTCGGGCCATTCGGATCGCTCGAGGCTTCGTTCCGTCGAAGAGTTAGGCGGCAGTTGCTTTGTGTGCTTCGGCCATTGCGCCACACGCAGCGCACCGGCCGGCGTTGTAGTGGCCGGCGGGCGAAGCCTCGAAGGCGTGGTCGCCTTCGCTGTCGATCGATGCAGCGAACGTGATGTCGACTTCGGGGTACATGCCGGGGCGGACGAGCAGTGCTTCGAAGAAGTCGAATGCGGCGGGGTTGTTGACGTGCATTGTGATCGTGCCGGAGGGGGTCGCGGCGGCCCAGTCGGTGTTGCGGGCGCCGCGTACGGCGGCTCCGAGGGTGACTTGGCCTCCTTCGGCCGATGACTTCGTCACGGATTGGACGTAGAACTTGGCTTTGACGTTCATGGTGTTCTCCTGGTTTGAGTGTGGCTGGCAGGAGATGCGATGCGCGTTGGCAAGATCGACTCGTGGCGAGCGTAGCGGCCCGTTCGGACGTTCTGCTTGGGGCGTCACGTAACCGCCTACGCTCGTGAGAATGGTTCTCAGGCTCGATATCTGGTCGCCCGCGAACTTCAAGTCGCGCTTCAAGGATCTCACCAGGACCGCCGCTGTCGGCTCGACCACGCCGGCCTTGGCGCCGACGTGGATCCGCAACCATTCCCGTCGAGTGCAGGCATACGCCCTGCTCGACGCCTATGCGTTGAACTCGGCGCGGAACTGGCTGAACACTGATGCGCCGAACCGGCGTGAGCATGGTGATGCTGCGCTGATCGTGAATCAGACGCTCTCGGCTTTGCTCGGCGACACGCAGCGTTGCCTTGTCGTTTCACCGGCAGGCGAAGGCGAGGCGGCGTCGCCGGAGTTGCAAGCCGATCTTGACGTGTGGGTTCGTGACGAGCAGGTCATCGCCAAGCTCCTCGTTGCTGAGCGCCAGGCCGTGCAGTCCGGTGACGGTGTGTACGTGCTCGGCTGGGATCCGAAGAAGCAGCGCACACGCCTCCGGACCTACCACCCGGGGTTCTATTTCCCGGAGGAAGATCCGAGCGGCGATTCCGAGTTCCCAACCCGCGTCCATCTTGCCTGGGAGTACGACGACGTGACGCTGAGCGGCGCCGCGATCACCAGGATCCGGCGGATCACCTACGAGATCAAAGAGATCCCGGAACGCGAATACGCGTGGGGCTCGTCGACCGAGGCATGCTTCATGACGGATCAGATCTGGACGTTGACCGAGCTCGAAGGCAACGCCACGGTCGAGAACATGGGGACGCGCGGGCTGTTCCAGACGATGAAGCTTGAGGAAGACCTCGGAATCGACTTCATCCCGGTCGTTCACGTCCCGAACACGTTGACCGGTGAGCTGTTCGGCACGTCCGTTCTGCTCTCCGTCTTGCAGATCCTCGACGACATCGCCGCTGCCGACACCGACCTGTCCCTCGCCTCGGCGACGACCGGTTTCCCGCTGGTCACGCTCTCCGGAACGCGGATGGGGACGACGCAGCCGGCGTACAAGCCCGGCTCGGTGTGGGAGCTCGGCGACGGTGGACGCATGGACGTGCTCGACACCTCGAAGGGTCTGACGGCGATCGGCGCCTACTTGCAGCGTCTACTCGAGCGGCTCGCGGTGAACTCTCGGCTACCGGAGGCGATGCTCGGCCGGATCGAGCCGGGCCAGGTGCCGTCGGGACTCGCGTTCGCTTTGGCGTTCGCTCCGTTGACGTCGGCGATCCGTGAGATGCGCCTCGCCCGTGAATCGAAGCATCCGCTCCTCCTCAAGTTTCAGTACCGGATTGCTCAGGCGGCGGGTGCGAAAGACAAGACAGTCCAATGGCCCGGTGGGCGGATTGATCTTGGAGCGTTCCTTCCGACCGACACGAAAGAGACGATCGATATCCTCGTCCAGCTCTTGGACCGCAAAGTGATCTCGCTGCCGACGGCGATCACGATCGCCAAGCAGGCCGGCATCGACATCCAGTCGATCATGGAGGAAGCAACCCGTGTCGTCGGCGAAGACTTCACCGGCGCCCTCGCACTCGCAACAGCGCTCGGCGGGAGCGAAGAGGCGTACGCGCAAGCAGCAAAGTATCTCGGTCGAACCCCGGTCACTGACTTTGGTTCGTCCGCGAATCAGGCACCTGTGCCTGCCAATCCAGCCGACCCGGCTGCGAATCCAGCCGACCCGGCTGCCAACAACTAGGAGCATCATGAAGACCACGTTCGACACGTCCGGCCTGCGCCGTCGCTTGGAGGAGTTGCGTGACGCCGGCATCGAGATGGTGATGGTCGATCCGCCAGCACCGCCCGCACCGCCCGCACCAGCCCCGCCCGCTCCCCCGGCCCCGCCGCCCGCGGACCCGCCGGCTCCGCCGCCGCAAATGCTGACTCAAGAGCAGATGAACACGATCGTCGGGCAGCGCCTCGCCGCGCAGCGCGCACAGATCGAATCTGACCTCGGGATGGCGCCCGCCGAAGCGAAGAAGATCCTGGCTGCCGCTGATGAGGAGCGCCGCAAAAACCTCGACGCTGCCGCGCTCGCCGCCGAGGACCGCAAGAAGGCTGACGAAGCGCTCGGCCAGGCGGCTGAAATGGCTCACTCCGCGGCGATCGTTATTGCTCTTGCAGCCGCCAACGTGCCGGCCGCCGTGCTGCCGACAGTCGCCAAGCTGATCGACGTGCCACGTGGCTCCGACCAGGCGACGATTACGGCCGAGATCGAAAAGCTGAAGGCGACGGTGCCGGGCCTGTTTGCTTCCACGGTTCCGCCGGCCCCGACCGCGCCTGGTTCGGTGCCGCCTGCACCGCCTGCTTCGCCTGGTGGGGCTGATGATGCGTTTGCTCGTGGCGCCGCTCGCGTCGTAACGACGAAGCGTGACTACACGTTCACGTGACGTTCGGCTGAGCACCCGCCCGCTTCCCTTACTCTGATAGTCGTTCTCATTCGCATACCCCAGGAGGGGCCATGTCGCTCGCAATCAAGACTGAAACCTTCTCGGCTTCCGAGGACCACCGCTGGATCGGCAAGGCGATCGGCACCAACGAGTGCCGCTCGATCACGATCAAGGCTTCGCTGTTCATGGCGACGTTCCCGACCGGGATCGTTCCGTCCGGTGTGGTGCTCGGCAAGGTAACGGCATCCGGCCTCTACGGGCCGTACGACAACGCAGCCGTCGACGGTCGCCAGACCGCCCTCGGCCATCTCTTCACGACGCGAGACCTCGAGGTTTCGGCGTCGGCAGCAACGGGGCGCGATACCGGCGCCGCTCTGCTTTGGCTCGGCGAAGTTGTCGAGGCGAAGTTGCCGACAGGTCACGGACTCGACGCCGCAGCAAAAGTCGAGCTCACCCACCTGGCTTACGTCTAAGCCAAGACGAACGTCTCCGTTACCCGAAAGGCACCCCGATGGCACTTCTCTACGATCTCGCAAACATGCAGGAACTCAACGGCTACACCCGGGCGGTGGTGAACGACGCCGACATCCAGCAGTTCCGGCTGTCGCAGTTCTTGCCTAACGACTCGACCGTCAACGGTGGACTCTCGTTCAAGGTCAACAAGGCTCGCCTTGCCGACCAGAACTCCGCTTCGTTCCGTGCGTTCGATACGCCGGCGCCGATCGCGAGCCGTCAGGGCTTGACGCAGATCATGGGCGAGATCGCCCCGATCTCGCTCAAGATCCGGCTTGGCGAGGAAGAGACGCTGCGTCTTCGGGCGATGGAGACTGGCAACAACCAGCCGATCATCGATTCGATCTACGACGATGCGAACAATCTGGCCCGTGCCGTTGCCGCCCGTATCGAGCGTGCTCGTGGCGAGGCGCTCGTCAATGCGACGCTGACGATCTCGGAGAACGGTCTGATCCAGTCGGTCGACTTCGGTCGTGACGCGTCGATGTCGTGGTCCGCTGGCACCGTGTGGACCAACACGGCAGCCGCGACGCCGCTCACCGACGAGCGCACCAAGATCCAGACGTACATCGACCTGAACGGCTACGCGCCGGGCATCGTGCTGATGTCGTCGGCTCGTGTCGGCAACCTCCTTCTCAACGCCGAGTATCGGGCGCTCGCTGCGTCCGGTGGCACGACCCCGTCGATCCTGACGAACGAGCAGGTCAACACGATCCGTCGGTCGTTCGACCTGCCCCCGATCTTCGTGTACGACACGAAGGTCATGGTCGACGGTGTGTCGACCCGGGTGATCGGCGCCGACAAGGTGATCTGGATGCCGCCGGCCAACATCAAGTTCGGTTCGACGCTGTACGGCACGACCGCTGAGGCTGTCGAGCTCGTCGGCGCCCGCCAGCTCAACCGTGACCAGGCCGTCGGTATGACCGCCGTGGTCGACAAGAGCTTCGATCCTGTTTCGACGTGGACGAAGGTTTCGGCGGTTGCGCTGCCGGTCCTCGTCGACCCGAACGGGGTCATGGTCGGCGACGTCGCATGAGCCGCCAGTCGGCTGCCGACGCCAAAGACGCAGAGCCGGAAGAGGCAACTCCGAAAGCGAAGCGTGGCGGGTCGACCGCACGCGTCAACATCATCAGTGCGGGCGAAAACGGAGACGGCGAAGTCCTCGAATTCGCGCCGGGTGAAAAGGTGCCGGCGTGGCTGGTCGAACGGATTCAAGCCGAAGGCCGCGCTGAAAAGCTGCTTGTCTGACCGAGATAGGACTGTCACATGGCACTGACGGCCGGGCAAATCATTGCTATCCGTCGTGAGATCGGCTCCGAGCCAGACGACGCGACCCTCAATGCGGCGTACGACCGGCTCGGGACGCTGGGCCTCGTGGCTCTCGAGATCCTCGAAACTCGATACGCCGATCTGGTGTCGTCACCGGCGCAGTTCACCGTGTTCGGCGAGTACGGCCAGAACACCGGGCAGAACCTCATCGACCTTCGTGGCCAGCTTGAACGGCTGCGTTCCGGCATTCCGGACGCAGGTGGAATTCTCACTAGTGGCGTCGTGATTTATGCCCCGACGTACGAGACGCGATGAGCCACGTCAAGATTGCCCAGTCGGGCATGGCCACATCGGTGGAAGTTGACGGCCGCGAGCTCGCCAGTTCTATAACCGGCGCAATAGTGCAGATGGCGGCGGGCTGCGTTCCACGGGTCACGTTGGAGTTCCGAGGCGATTTCGATTGGGAAGGTGATGCTGACGTGGTCGCTGCCAACGACTATTGGTTGAGGACCGCCGAGTGGCTCCGCCAGCTCGTTGGCCACCCCGGCTTCATTCGGCGTTGCGATGAGAAGTCTGCGGCGTCGACGATGGCGGACGACCCGAACGACCTGGTGCTGCTCGTGCTGGCCGAGATGGCGTCGGAGGGCTTCGATGTCGACGCTGACGGGGCCTAACCTCAATCCTGGCCGCATCCGCTTGGAGCGGCTGATGGACGACACGTGCGTCATCGTGCGGAACCCGCTCGGCCTACGCGACGGCGTCTACAACGCCGCTACGCGTGTCGTCGCGCCGTCGGCGACCACGGTGATCTACGACGCGTCGTCGATCGGCACTGGGGCGTTCGGCCTGCGGCCACACAACGGCAAGTGCAAGGTGAGCTCGCTGAGTGATTCGCAGCCTCGCACGCTCGAATTGGCCGGCACGACGATCGATGCGCGTGTCTACCGGTTCTCGATCCCGGTGGACACTCCGCCGCTGTCAGTTGGTGATCGTGCCTTCATCATGTCGTCGCGCCGTGCCCCGAACATGGTCGGAGCCGAGTTCATCATCACCGAAGTGATCACCTCGACGTTCGCGATGTCGAACAAATGCGACGCCGAGCTCCATCTGTGGCGCGGCTCCGGGCAGCCTGACCCGTCGCTGGCTCCGGGGGCCTCTACGGGCGCAGGATTCTCGGTGTTCACGGCCGGCCAGACATTGGTGCCGGGCAGGGTCGTGCGGCTCAACGGCTTGAACCAAGTCGTGCTCTACGACCCGTCCGACGTGACCTTGTACGACGAGATTCTCGGCGTCACGGCATCGGCGGCCACTGCCGGCGCTCTCGTCAGCGTGGTGGATGTCGGGCCATTGACGTTGCCGGCGTGGGGGCTCACGCCTGGAACGCTCTATTTCGCTGGCCTGCTCGGAGTCTTGACCGTTGTCCCTCCCTCCCTGGCTGGCGGCTACACGCAGCTCACACCGATGGGCGTCGCAGCGACGGCCGACACGTTCGTGATCAACATCGGGCAGACGGTGATCCTGTGATCTCGGTTCGGACGAAGCTGAACTCGAAATCGTTGAGCGCCAGCATTCGCGCGACTGAACGGGCGATCGGTGAGGCGACCATCGCTGGCGGGCTCAAGGCGGCGCAACGTCTGCGGGACGCGATTCGAAGCAACGCCCGGCATCGTCCCGGACCGACGGTCGACACCGGCGAATATGTGGCGTCGTGGAAGATCCGCAAGAACGGCAGCCTCAGTGCCGGTGTGACATCGTGGTCGGTGTTCACGAACGACCCGGCGGGTCCGCCTCTCGAGTTCGGCCGGATCGGATCGCACCCGTACCCGCATGTACAGGTGGCTGTCGACGAGAACCGTGACCTCATGATCAACGACTACTCGTCGACGCTGCGGGCGGTGCAGTGAAATGGCAGGCACTCCCCCGCTCGCCAAAGTCGTCTCGCTCGTCGTCGACTCATTGAACCTGTTGCTGCCCGAGGCCGTTTCCGACGGCCACATCACGCACCTGTTCCCGCCCGACGATGGACGAGGCTGGATTGTGGTCAGTTCGATCGCCGGCGGGAACGCCATAGCGACCATGGGCGAAGGCGCAGGCATCATGGAGACGGTCGTGCAGATCAGTTCGTATGGCGTATCGCGCGTCCAGGCGCAGGGGATCGCTGACGTCGTCGCCGACGCAATGATTGGCCGCACCGGGGACGACTGGACGATGCCGATGGTCGGCGTCGGGTTCACGATCGCCCATCGGGCGCTGTACTTCGACATGCGAATGGGGATCCTCGATTCCGGTTTGCCGCCCGACCTGTTCTTCGTCGCGCCGGACCGCTACCTGCTTACCGTGACCACGTAGCGTTCGGCTGTTCCGAGAATGATTACCACTAGCATCCTCGGTATGGAAACCGTGATGATGGTCCATCCCGACATCCCCAACTCCCGCGTCGAAGTTTTCAAGACGGCGTTCGAAGGAGCCTGGGTATCGCTCGGATGGGTCATCGACGATTCCCATGAAGCTCTGCCCGAGAGCCCGCCCGCCAACCCGCCCGGCCGAAACCGATAGTAGGAGTCCACGATGGCAATCACACCGTTCGTCCGTAAGGGCCGCACCAAGGTCGTCGTGTTCTGCGCCACCGTCGCAGCCCCGGCCGCGCCGACGATGGCCGAGATCAACGCAGGCATGAACCTTCCTGCTCAGCTCAACGAGGTCGCCGGCCTGACCGCGGCTGCGTCGTTCGTTGATGCGCCGGTCCTCGCCGACCTGGCCACCGCGAAGATCTCTGGCGAGCAGACGCTCGCCGAGACGACGCTGACGTTCCTTGACGACGACCTGACCAACACCGTCTACACGGGCCTCGTCGCCGGGACGCGTGGATACCTGGTCGTGTCGCCGAAGGGTGCCGCTGCGACGAAGCGTTGCCGCACGTGGTACGTCGAGTCGGCCGGCCCGAACGACATCATCACTGTGGCCAACGAGCCGGCCAAGTTCGCCGTCGGATTCGGCATGTTGTCCGCACCGGTCGACGGGGTCATCGCGTAAGACCAGCAGTCACAAGCAGGGCACCTTCGTTCAAGGCGCTCCCGTCGAGGTTCCCAGCCCTGGGGCTATAACTCGCCGGAGCTGCCCGCTAACGAGGAGCTCCATGCCCGCGAAAACTGCCCAAGCCGTCTCCACTCTCGAACGTCTTCGAGAGGCGGCAGCGAAAACGACGAAGACGATGCGTGTCATCGTCGACCACGAAAAGTCCGAGCTCGCTCTCGCCGACGGCGTCCCTGACAACGTCCGCGACGAACTGCTCGACGAAGCGTCAGTAAAGATGACGTTCCGAAGCATCGGCCGCAAGGCATACCTCGAGCTCGTCGACCGACACACCCACGTCCCCGAACCGGCGCCGCCCGTCACGCCGGCCGAAGGCGACCTGGAGCCTGGTGACATCGTCGAGACACCGCCGGAACTCGACTACGAGAAGTTCATCCCGGAACTCGTCGCCGCGTGCTGCATCGACCCGGTCATGACCGTAGAGCAGACCACCGAGATCCTCGACGGATGGTCAGCACTCGACGTCACGGAGCTCTACGTGACCTGTATGCAGCTCTGCAACAAGTCCCGCGTTGGTGAGCTGGGAAAAGGATCCTCTCAGACCTCAGTCTGAGAGAGGAGCTTGATTACTGTGTCCCGCTCGGCATCGCCCTATCCACGTTCCGCGGATGGACCGACGACGACCAGGACTACGCGCTCGCGTGGCGCCGGCTCGACCGGGAACGCTGCTCCGGGTGCGGTACTCGTCTCGCCGACTGGGAGCGCGACCGTGGCTTCCTCGTCGGTGAGCCATACCAATGCCCTGGCTGTGAACAGGTCGAGATCGCACAAGAAGCCGCCCCGAAGAGCTCGAAGGGTGTCTACATCCGACTGCGCCCGCCGGAGGACGTGTACGAAAGCGACGACGAAGACGAGTGAGGTCACGTCATGAGCGGGATCATCAGCGCCCTAGAACTGATCATTTCGGCCAACAACGGCCAGGCAATCACCGGTGTGCGCGCTGTCGGGCGTGAAGTCCGCGCTCTCGAGAAAGAACTCGACGCGGTCGGTTCCGGGGGGCTGGGCATTTCGAAAGCGGCGACGCTGATAGAACGCGAAAACGCGCGGATCGCCGCAGCGACACTGAAACTTGAGCAGATCAAAGAAGACGTCGCTCGTCGCGAAGCGGCGCGCAACACAGCCCGCCAAATCCAATACGACATCGACGCCACACGTCTAGAAGGTCGCAACCCCACATCCAAAGGTGCGAGGCTCATCGAGCTCGGCGCCGAAAAGCGTGACGTCGTCGATTCTGCCGCCGATGAAACCGAGCGGATCCGGGTCTCGCGCCAACTCGCTGCGACCCAAGACGAAGTAACGCAAGCCACGCTCCGACGGGCCGAAGCGGAGCGGTTACTGGCGACGCAAACGGCCGCGTCGTCGAGGGCGAATGTCATCGCCAACGGGATCGCCCGGAACGGGCTGACTGCTATTGCCGTCGCCGTGGTGGCATCCTCTGCCGTCGCGTCGAAGTTCGATGAGACGATGCGGAACGTCAACTCGATCCAGATCGAAGCGGGCGAATCGGCGGAGGTGTCGGCCGAGCGCTTCAAAGAGCAGAGCGACGCCATCCTTGAACTGTCCCGAACGGTGCCGCAGTCCGCGAACAGTCTCGCCGAAGGTCTCTACGAGATCGCGTCGTCCGGTTTCCAGGGCGCCGACGGCCTCCGCGTGCTCGAGGTGGCCGCGAGGGCAGCGACGGCCGGAGTATCTGACACGGACACCGCAGCCAAGGCGATCGTCTCGGTACTCAACACTTTCGGTCTCTCGGCTGCCGATGCCGGCGATGTCTCCGACACCCTGTTCCAGACGGTGAAGGACGGTGTCATCCGCTTCGACGAGCTCGCCACCGCGCTGAACTACTCCGTGAATGCTGCGTCGACGGCCGGCATCTCCTACGGCGAGATGGGTGCAGCACTCGCTACGCTCACACGAAACGGCGTCCAGGGCGCCCGCAGCGGCGTCATCTTCGCGAACGTCGTCGCCAAGATCATCACGCCGTCGAAAGAACTCGCCGCACTGTTCCGGGCCAACGGGTTCGAGTCGGGTGCGGCGGCGCTTGAGCAGCTCAAGTTCGCCGGAGTGCTCGATCTGATTCGCACCTCGACCGGCGGCGCTGCCGGTGGCCTGTCTCAGTTGTTCCACGAGCAACGCGCCTTCCGTGGTGTCGCCTCTCTCATCGCCAACGACGGCAAGACGCTGGCCGAAGAAATGGACCGGATCGGCACGTCGACCGGGCGTGCCGGCGCGACGCAGCGCACCTTCCAGGAACAGATGAAGGCCACATCCAACCGGATCCGTATCGCCATCAACCAGATCGCCGCCGACGCCATCAAAATCGGCCAAGCGTTCCTCCCCACGATCGAGGCTGTCGTAGCCGCACTAGCCGCGCTGACCGATATTCTGTCCAGCAACCGGGCGGCGATCGTCGTTCTTGGTGCATTGCTGGCAGGACAACTCACGAAGGGCTACGTCGCGGCCGCGCTCGGCGCCGTTGGACTGACGAAGTCGACCGTTACGGCCACGGCTGCACTGGTCGCGGAAGGCGTCGCGGCCGAAGGCGCGGCCAAGGCGACCGGACTGTTCGCGGGGATTTCCGGAGCGGTCGTCACTGGCGGTTTGATACTCGCGCTTGGCTTGGTTGCCAAGGGCTATTCCGACATGAAGCGGGCTGGGGCCGAGGCCGTTGAGTCCGTCCGCGCCGGCCTTGACCTAAACACCACAAGTGGACTCGCGAAAGAGTTGGAGCGGATCAAGCTACTTACTCAGGACATCTTCGAAACCGAGAAGAAGCGTTCCGTTTTATCGTCGATCGCCGACGACATCACTCACCCGTTCGGTGGGAGTGATTCAGCCAAGTCGTTCGAGCAACTGAAACGTCTCCTAAAAGAGGCCGACGCGGCAGCGAAGCAGATGGACAGGATCGGTGTCGTTGCCGGCTTCGTAGGCGCGAAGCTCGGCGTGTCATTCGGGGCTGGGACCGAGGAGCTCGCCACTTTCCAGCGCAACATCCAGGCCGCAGGCAAGAGCCTGGAGATCGACCTGTCCAAGCCGATTACGCGTCAGCAACTAAACGACATCGCATTGGCCCTGACAAACGTCACAGCGGCAGCCAATCAAGCACCGGCGGTGCTCGGTCAGCTCGGTGTGAACTTCGATGAGCTGGCCGCGAGCGTAGAGAACTCGACGCTGGAGGTGATCAAGTTCGCCGATGCTGCGGCGAAGGCGTTCTCGCAGGATTTCAAGATTGTCGCCGACTTCAAGTTGCCCGACCCGAAAGAGTTGGACGACAAGATTGCTGCGGCACGCCAGAAGATGGTCGACATCCAGCAAGAAAAGGCCGACGTCGCCGCGGCCCGCGATGATGAGCGATCGAAGAAAGAGTCGGACAAGCGGATTAGCCGTCTCAAAGCCGAGTTGGCTGCCGTCGATGCTCTCTCGAGCAAAGCGCCGCACCGGACGTTCGAGTCGGCGATTGCTCAAGGTTTGACGCTCACCGAAGCGTACAAGGCTGCCGCAAAGTCACAGGACGACCAGTCTGACGAGCGTCAGGCGGCTCGACGCAAGAAACTGGAGCAGCGGATCTCGGATGAGGAAGGGAAGCGCGACAATCCGCGTGTCAATCCGGCCGATGCTCGACGCGACGCCCGCCTCAAAGTGCAGGAACGGGAAGCCAACAAGTCGCTGAACGAGCTCCTTGAACAGAAGAAACCCGGGGCTGCGTCGAAGGCTCTGACTGCGAAACTTGATGCTGACGTTGCACTCTTCGAGAAGTACCCGAAGTTGATCGCCGAAGCTGTCGCTCGCAATTTGAATCCGAACACGCTGGACGAGATTCTCCAGGCCGGACCCAAGTCGGCCGCCGACACGCTGACGGCCCTGCTCTCGGATTCGTCGAACAAAACGATCAACCAGCTCAACGACACCGAGGAGAGGCTGCGAGCCGGGACAGAGAAGATCCGGGAGCTCGGCCGGATTCGCGCTTTGGCGTTCACGCCCGTCGCCGGGGACGAACTCGGCGCCCTTGATCTGCGGAAAGCCGATTTCAAGACAGCCGTCTCGATCTCGGAGCTGCTTTCGCAACAGCCGAAGGTCGGCCCGAGGCTGAACAGCGCGGCGATCGCCAAGCTCCTTGGGATTACGCCGGCCGAGGTAAGCCGTGTGGCCAAGGAGTTCGCTATTTTCCCTTCCGACATTGCCACGCCCGCCAGCGACATCGAGAAGAAAGCCAACTTCGGACAGACGGCGTTGGCTGCGGGCGCCACGTCTGCGATGCAGATTCGAGACTTGTTGGGACAGGCCGCTGGGATCACGTTCAATAACTTGGCGAAACTTGGCTACCCCGTCACTGCGGCACCGGCGTATCAGATCCCTACAGCGATCGGTGGCGCAGGTCCGTTGACGCCGAAGTATCCGTCCACTCCGCTGCCCGTGACGGCCAGCCTCCCGGCGACCAGGGTGCTGACACCGACCAGTCCGGGCGCCCGGATGCCGCAAACCGTGACGATCAAGAACGAGACGAATTTCAACGGTCCGGTGCAGGGGACCACGCCTGAGCAAGCCGCGAAGTTTGCCAAGCAACAGAGCCGGATTGGCGCCACGACCGGCCGGCGAGGACCCCCATGACCGTCCACGCGCTCGCCTGGGATCTGAACATGACCTCACTGGTCGGCTGTTTCAGCGCGTTCACATTCCCGGCATCCGTCGCCCTCGACACGTTCGAGTTCACGATCACGGTTCGTCGGCCGACGAGCCAGATGAAGACCGACGGGATCGTCCTCGTCATGAACCCGGGCATCGTTCCGTTGCCGCACGCATCGTTCAACATCCCGGTCCGGTCGCTCTCGCAAACGTACGCGGCGATGGGGGAAAGCGCCAACGGCTGGTCGGGCACGGCCAGCGGGAATCACGACAACTTCACTGTGGTCGCCTCGATCCTTGTCTCGGACTTCTACACGAACGTGCTCGACATCACTGGCAAAGTTCTGACGGCCGCTTCCGTTTCCGCTTGGGGATATGGCCTGACGGGCGCCGAGAAGATCGTGCCGATGGTCAACGATGTCGTCGAGGTCCGTGAGATCGACGTTGCCCTCGACTTCTCGACCTATGTCGATGACGCCCACGCTGGCACCGCCGAGTACGGTCAGGCCAGCGTCGCGTTACCCACGCACGATGTCATCCAGTTCAATCTGACGGTCACTGCGTGCCCTACCGGGTCGTATTTCGCAGCACTCGCCACGTTGCCACTGTTGCCGTCGAACGGCGGTGTTGGGGACAAGATCTTTCTTCTCGTCCCGACGCCGGCTGTGCCGTTCACATCGTCTGAGACAGAGATGGGCTTCACGACTTCTGCCTCGGGCGTCCAAGCCCTTTGGACGGCGACATGCACAGCGCAGCTTGCCGACCTCATCGAGTTCGCCGGGTCGATCACGCCGTGGCGTGTCGTGGAGGCTGGCCCGGTCGACTGGCAGGACTGGTTCGGTGCGTCCATGCAGTTGCTCGCCGGTGCGTTGCCAGTCCCCCTGCCTCCGCCTGGAACGGTCACGTGGACCGGGCCTGCACCGACGACAGTGTTTCATGTTGGCGACACGGTCGCGCTTTCGGCGACAATCGTCGTAGCACCGACCACGATGGCGTTCCTCGTGAACGGTGCCGTGCTCTCAGAGGATGCGACTGCACCGTTCACTGCCTCATGGGTTCCTTCCACAGCCGGCACGTACACTCTCAAAGCACGGGCGTACAACGCATCGGGGCAGTCCGACTCGGCTGAGTCGGTCGTGACCGTCATCGACGGGCCCACGGTTGCGCACCAGACGCCTGTGGGTGGCTGGACTGGTGTCGTCGGCCGGGAGAAGCGGCTCTCTGCGATCGTCTCCGCGTCAGGGCCAGCGTCGGTGCAGTTCTTCGTGAACGCCGTGTCGATCGGAACGGTCAACGCGTACCCGTACACGCTTGAATACGTGCCCCCTTCGGCCGGGACGAAAGCCGTCACGATCCAAGTCACCTCGGGGGCTGTCACGGTGACTTCGGCATCGCAAAACCTCATCGTCAGTGCTGCCCCGGCCTACTCGGGCTCGGGCGGCTGGAACAAGGAGCCCGCGTAGCATGGCCATCCCCGTCTCCGTCCTCGTCACACGCGACGAGCTCGCGCTCGCCGACCTGCAACTCGAAACACCCGGCTACTGCCGCGTTGTTGAACACGGCCCGGGAACGTTGCAATGGCGCACGACGTGGGTGGAATCCCCGTTCGCTCACGGCAAATATCCGACAGCGTCAGTGAAAGAGCTCGTAAAGATGCCGTTGCGCGTCCGGATCCTCGGGACTACGCAGGCCGAAATGAGTTCGCGCCTCGACGAGCTCTACGAGGCGTTCAGCCAATTCACCTACGAGATTGCGGTCAGTCTCGACGGGACCGTGCACCGGTGGACGTGCTGGACCGCCGATATCACGCCCGGCGAATCTGGTGTGTTCAACAAGGTGTTTCTCCATCACGCGTGGCAGGACGTCGTTCTCGACATACCTCGCCATCCGATCGCGATCACAGGGGTCTACTAGCCGTGCCATTCCAACCAGCACCTACCTGGGATGCCGATCTCGTTCCGCCGGCTGGCTTCGTCGAGGTCCGTCGCACATCGAAAGTGTGGCCGTCGCCGATCGTCGAGCCCCTCACCGGACGGGTCATCAACTGGGATACGCCACAATCCGAGCAGCACGACTTCTGCGGCTACGCACAGATCCGGATCAACGGTGTTGATGTCACTTGGCTCGAAGCCGGCGACGGCGGCCCGATGACGCCGACACAGATCGTGTCGTGGGAACACGCCGAACCTTTCGACGATGCGTTCGCGGTGATCAACTTCCCGACGATCTGGCCGTGGGATCCTCTGCCCGACTGGCTGGTCGAGGGATGCGACGTCGACATAATCTGGCGCGACGCCGTCGACCGGACATTGTTCGAAGGGCTGTTCATCTCGGAAGAAAACATCGTTCCCGGCCCGTCAAGCCTGACGATCCATTGCATCGGCGCTCTCTACCAGCTCGACCTTTTCGTCGAACCGCCCCCGATCCGGCGCCGGGACCGCAAAGTCAACGACGCCATCGCCGATCTCGTCACCGATTCGCGCCGGTCGACGCGCATCACTCCCCCGTCGGGATACAGCGACGTGCAGAAAGGCACAGTCGACCCGATCACCCACGTAGTGACGTTCACGCCGATCAAGACGGACCGCATGGGATCGTTCGACTCGGCGTTGACCGGTGCCGCAGCCGACCTTCTCGCGTATGCCCGCACGTCGAGCTCGAGGGATTGGACGATCATGAAAGACCCGGGCCGGGTCATGACGATCAAAGAAAAGACCCTCCCGATATCGGGCGTGATCGCGTGGACTGTTGCCGCTGGTGCGCCCGGAGTTCAAGCACAACTAGCACGGGACTTCCTTTCGGCACCGACCGCGATCTTCGCCGAGGGCACCGCACCCGACGGCTGCCGGTGGCGGAACATGAAAACGCCGGCCTACACCGCCGCCGCACTGCCCGCGGACGATCGTGACCAGACCGACCAGGCACGCATCATGCCGGTCGCCGAAAACTTCGTCACGCAAGCATGGCGATATTTGCCGGACGGAACGATCCTTGGAACAAACCCGTTCTTCGATGAAACCATCCTCCAGGTCGAGAAGTTCGTCGCCGCAGGAGAACGGATCAAACTCGACGAGTTCGCCTCGGCCGCTTCGCTCGACCTAATCCGCGGCTGGCCGGCCAAGTATCGCGGGACGATCACACTCGACGACGACCCCGAAGAAGGACACCGCCGCTGGATTCGGGCCGGCTCGAACATCAGGCTCAAGTATTTCCGTGGCCACGCTGACGGTGTTGTCTTCCACATCTCGAACGTTTCCGTCGACAACCTGACCGGCACGGTGACGCTCACTGTCGACGAGAACGCCCACGACTTCACCCAAGTCGACGCTCTGATCGCCCGAGTCAAAGACGCCAACGACGCCGCCAACCGTGGCCTCAGGAACCAGCGCGCCTCGCAGCAGGTGCTCGAGCAGTTCGCCACATGGGACTGCGAAGCGGGTAGCGGAAGGATCGCGCCGTTCTCGTGTGTGGCCGGGACGTGGAAAGTCGTCCGGTTCGGTGCCGGCGAGCTCGGCACCATCGTCCGGTCCGAATTCAAAGCCTCGATCCCGACCCGTTTCGCGCTCGCAGTGTTCGGCTACCCGGTTGCTGCGGCCACGCTACAGGCGATCGGCAATCCGTTGACGACGGCCGGATTCTGGCAGAACTGGACGGTCGACGAAACGAAACGTCCAATCAATGCTTGGGGTGGAATGCTCGTGACCGGCATCGTCGACTCGGCCGGCTTCTATCCCGGCCTCGAGAGCGAAGGCCAAGCACCTTCCGGCCTGTTCCTTGACGACGGAGCATGGAAGTTCGAGTCGACAAAATCGCCGTTCCTGTGGCTCGCCTGCTACGCCGAGGATTCGTGTGTCATCCGGGGCGGCTGGACCGATCCGCTCTATACGGCGTTCCGCATCGGTGTCGCCTGATGGGCAAAATCGATGTGTTCGCGGGCGCCGCCTACGACATCGGCGCTCTGTACGACGGCTTCGGGATGGCTGACGGTGCCGGGCTGGCAGCTCGTGCCCGGCAACGCCTGTGTTTGACGAAGACGTCCACCGGATTCGTGTTCTCTGACGCTGTCGGATGGACCACCGACATCGACCCGTCCCTCGGCACCTTCGTGTGGGCGGGGTATTCATATGGCCCGCCGTTTACCGAAGACAGACCGGACTTACTTGGTTTGCGTGGTGCGATCCGAACCTGCTCGCTCGCCGGTGCCAACGTCGCCACGATCCACGACGACCTCACGCTCGGATACCACAATGACGCGTTCTACACTTACAAGACCAACGGATTCGGCGAACACTACGAAGTGACCCTTTGGTCCGCGAGCAACACGATGACCGGCGGTCCAGTCGAAGTTGGCGACGAATACTGGTTCACGACATGGGACGAAGTGATCCCGGCCTCGGCGTATTCGATTCCCGGGACGACGACCACCGGGTTCTCGTCACCACCGACCCTTCCCTGGGTTGGGGTTCTGAATGGTTACGGATACGGCCACGAGTATTACAACTCTGTTCGAGCCGTGCACAAGACAACGAACGTACGGCGTCTGGTCTATCAAACGACGGTCGCGGCGCCTGGGGGCTACGCCAATGCTCAGAACTGCCTCGCGGCGGCAGACGGCCGGTTCATTGCGATAGATGATCTCGGCAATGTCATATCGCTCAATCCCGACGGCACCGAAGCCGAAACACGCTTCTCCATATGGGACAACTTGCTTTACGCAGCGGGCTACACATCTTCCGACCGTATCGCAGCGGCGTCGGTGTCATCGGTGATGCAAGGCCCGTCAGCGAAGTTCTACGTCACCTTCAACGGTGGCCAGGTGTATGAAATCGACGACATGGTTATCAGCGGCGGCGGTCGACTCTATGTCGACTCGCTCGCATCAGACGGAATCCCTGGATTCGGTATCGCCACAGGAACGGCGTTCGGCGGTTCCGGTCACCTCTACCAAGCCGCAACGCGGTACGACGTAACGTCCGGTGACCCGACCATGTACTTCTTGGAATCACCAACGTCGCCTAGACGTGTCGTTGCGAAGCGGACCGGCGTCGATTTCTACTCGTTCGGTACCGGCGCGTTCTTCATCGACAACAAGGTCTATTTCGACGTGAACAACCGCATCCTGGTTGCATCGTTCGATAAAGGCCGTCTCCGCCAACAACAACAACGCGACGATATCCGGTTCCAGGCGCGTGACTCCGCGCGTCTCTCGATTCGCCAAGGCCCGAACGGGACGTATCAGTGAGAATCGTTCTCAGAATCTACGAAGGGATGCAGTGATGCCAGAAGCCATTGGACTGTTCGACGACGGGACGCAGCGCGTCATCCGCAACGTCCCCCTCAACCTCCCGGTGACGACTTCCGCCGTGCTCGGTGCCGCTACCGCAGAAGACGAAGGATCGGTCAGCCTGTCATCCGGAGGTGTCATGCTCACCGTCGTCGGAGGGTTTTGGCAGCGCGCTGTGGCCGTGAACACCGACGGTCAAGGCATCGGCCAGTTCCAAGGGTCCGCGGCACCAGGCGCGGCTCAGATCGGCGACGTCTGGATCTCTTGATCGCGTCGTCGTTCAGTCGGCCCGGAAAGTGATACTGATACTCTTTCTCATTCGTCCGCGATCGAGAATTATGGAGCGTCCCGATGGGCCAAGCCACTTTGCGGTTCTGCACGAACCGGCGTTCCGGAGTCCAGGCGTGGCACGCCGGAATCGACGACTCCGAAGGCGACCACCACGAGATGGTGCTCGCCGACATCGCCGTCGACATCCCGAAGCTCCTCGAGCGTTTCGGCCTGGGCCGCGGCTCCGTGGACATCCGCGAAGACGAGCAGTCGACCGACGTCGAGGCCGTCCTGGCAGCCGTTGGTCGCTCAGCGAACTCGCTTGCCCGGTACTCGGACCCGAAGATCACCGCAATCCGGGAGGGCTGAGCGATGCTGTTCAACGACACAGGACGCAACGCTGCCCTCACGGGTGGGATCGGCAACACCATCACCCACGTCGGCGCTCAGACGCTCGTCTCCACCGGCACTCTGCCGGACGACGCAGGCTCGCAGGAAGCCTCCGGCGGATCGTACGCGCGCCAGGCAGTCTCGTGGGCTGCCGCAGCGGCAGGTGTCCGGGACAACTCCGGTTCGCTCTCCATCCCCGTGCCCGCCGGCACCTACTCGACGATCTCGTACCATACGGCTTTGAGCGCAGGCACCTACGTCGGGAACGCTCCGATCAATAGCGCGATCAAAGGTGTCGGTACGTGCGACGCCGCGGACGTCACCGCAGACACGATCACGAGCATCGCCCACGGCCTCGTCAACACGAACCGCGTGTTCGTCTGCAACCTCGGCGGGGCAGCTCTCCCGACCGGGCTCTCCGAGAACATCCTCTACTTCGTCGTGGGTGCAGCCACCGACACGTTCCAGTTGTCGCTGACCTCCGGTGGTGCAGCGATCAACATCACCGCCGGCTCCGAGCTCTACTTCCAAGACTGCATCCCGGAAGTGTTCGCCTCGGCCGGCACGCTCTCGATCGCCGTAGGGGCCCTGGACCTCGACGCCTCCTTCCTCTAAGCCAGGGGCGGTGGCCCATGCTCGTCCTGTCCAGCACCTCCGACCTTGTACGCGTAACGACCAGCGCTGCGGGCACAATCGAGGTCCATGCCTCGTGGGTTGATTTCGCGTCTCCGTCCACGGTCACTCCAGGACGGACGAACACGTCGATCGCGACGGCTACAACAACAACGGTCGTAGCGTCCCCGGCGGCGTCGACGTCTCGCAACGTCAAAACGCTGGTTATCCGTAACACGCACGCGTCGACGGTCAACGACGTCACGCTGCTTCACACGGACGGCACGACGCCGGTCATCATGGGCAAGGTCACGCTCGGTCCGTCAGAGTCCGTGTTCTACAGCGACGAAACCGGATTCGTGGCCCTGTCGTCCACGGGGCTTCCGGCAACGGCGGGGCTTCTCAACTCCGATGTGCAGGTTTTCACGGCCGCTGGTGCGAACACGTGGACCAAGCCGACCGTGTTCGTCCCGAACATCGTCTCGGTGTATCTGATCGGCGCCGGAGGCGGTGGAGGAGGCGGTGCGTCGCTCGCTACGGCGGTCGTCGCGAAGGGTGGCGGTGGTGGTGGTGGTGGATTCGCCGTGTTCAATACCTACCGGGCATCCGACTTGGGAGCAACGGAAACGGTCACACTCGGAACTGGCGGCACCGCGGGTGCGGCATCGGCGGCTGGCGGCTCCGGTGGCGTGGGCGGGATCGGTGGCAACTCGACCTTCGGCTCGAAACTCACCGCATACGGCGGTGGCGGTGGAGCCCTAGGAGCGAACTCTGCTGCGTTTACCGGAGGCGGCGGCGGTGGTGGTGCCGGAGGCGCTGGCGTTTCTGGCACTACGTCTGCTGGAACCGGCGGGCTGCCGACAAGCGCCACGATCGGTGTCGCTGGGCAGGGTGTTACAGGCGCGAATACGACATCTACGGTCCATACGGCCGAGTGGGGCGGGGCTGGTGGCGGCGGCTACAACAACTCCGCCACGCCGCTGGGTTGCGCAGGTGGTTCGTCGATGCGTGGAGGTGGAGGCGGAGGCGTTGGCGGCTGTCATTCGAGCGCTCCAGCGAACGTGGCGGGGTCTGCCGGAGGAATTTCTGGTTCCAATACTGTTGGCGGTGGCGGCGCGGTAGGCACAGACGGTGCCGCGCCTACCGCTGGAACAGCAGGGACCGCAGCAACGTCAGCGATTGCTGGTTCTGGCGGAGGTGGGGGAGGCACGACCGTCACTGCATCAACAGCAGGAGCCGCAGGTGGTGCCGGTGGTCTGGGTGGCGGCGGTGGCGGTGGTGGGGGTGTCGGCATGAACCCTGGCGTCGGTGGTGCTGGTGGAGTGGGCGGCGGCGGATACTGCATCGTGACGAGCTGGTGATCTGATGCTGCTCCTAACTTCCACGTCTGACCTTCTCCGACTGACAACGTCATCCACGGCGACCATCGAAGTTCATGCGTCGTGGGTGGACTTCCTGTCACCTTCAACGATCACTCCGTCTCGCACGGACACCTCTATAGCTTCGGCGACGACGACGACGGTCGTCGGTTCCCCGGCCGCGTCGACCTATCGGAACGTGAAGACCCTTACCGTCCGCAACGTTCATGCCTCGACGTCGAACGATGTCACCGTGATCCACACGGACGGCACGACACCGATCGTTCTCGGCAAGTGGACATTGGCAGCATCCGAGTCGTTGTTTTACAGCGACGAAACCGGCTTCATCATCCTGAACACGGCGGGTGTTCCGAAGACAATCGGGATCGGTTCTCCTGACATCCAGATCTTCACCGCCGCTGGAGCGAACACGTGGACGAAGCCGACCGATTTTGTCGCGACTGCCGTCCGTGTCCAGTTGATCGGTGCTGGCGGAGGCGGAGGCGGCGGAGCCTCGTTGGCCACAGCGGTTTACACCAAAGGCGGAGGTGGAGGCGGAGGAGGCTCGTACGTGGCAACTCAATTCCGGGCGTCCGAATTGGCAGCCACCGTGACCGTCACGCTTGGTACCGGTGGCTCGGCCGGTACGGGCGGGACGGCTGGAGCGGCTGGCTCCGACGGCGGTATTGGCGGTAATACGACATTCGGTTCTTTGCTGACTGCCTACGGCGGCGGAGGCGGTCGCGGCGGCGCAATCTCAAGCGTTGCTACCGGCGGTGGAGGTGGCGCGGGGACGGCTAGTGCTGGAGGCACAGGCACGACGACAGGCGGCACCGCGGGTAGCCCGGTCGGCTCGACCACCAATGCCACTGGTGGTGCTGGGATAGTTGGAAGCAACAGCAACGGGACATCGCAGAATGCAGAATTCGGCGGAGGCGGAGGTGGCGGAAGCACTGGAAGTGCTACTCCGGGGCCGGGTGGCTCTTCGCTGCGGGGCGGCGGCGGCGGAGGTGCTGGCGGGTCCCACAGTAACACTACGACTGTTCTCGCCGGAAGCACTGGCGGGCGTTCAGGATCGATGGTTTCAAGCAACAACCCTGGCGGCACGCAGGGGTTCGATGGTCCTGTCCCAACAGCCGGGACCGCGGGCCAGGCTGCCAGCAGCATCTTCGGTGGCTCCGGTGGCGGCGGAGGCGGCACGACCGTCACTGCCTCGACGGCTGGTGCGGCCGGTGGAGCAGGCGGTCTTGGCGGCGGCGGAGGCGGGGGCGGCGGAGTCGGAATGAACCCTGGCATCGGTGGCGACGGCGGCATCGGTGGCGGCGGATACGCGATCGTGATGAGTTGGTGACCTCATGATTCTCGCTTCGACTTCCGACCTTCTCCGGCTCACAACTTCGGCCGCTGGCACGATCGAAGTTCACGTGTCGTGGACAGAAAACGCGGCAGGCACGATCACGTTCGGCAGGACCAATACGTCGATCAGTACGGCGACAACCACGACGATTCTTGCTTCACCGGCGGCATCGACGCTCCGCACCGCAGCACTCGTAACAATCCGGAACTCACACGCCACGCTGCCGAACGTGATCACGGTGATCCACACGGACGGCACGACGCCCGTCACTCTTTACCAGGTCACGCTCGGCCCGGGCGAGGTGCTCATCTACTCCGCCGAAAGTGGCTTCCAACGCCGCAACGTTCTCGGGATCCCTGTTGCCAACGGAGTCTCGGCCACCACATCCGACGTCCAGGTGTTCACGAACGTCGGCACGTTCACATGGACGAAGCCGACATCGTTCACGCCGACGTTCGTCCTCGTACAACTTGTAGGTGGCGGTGGCGGTGGCGGCTCCGGTGCCTCGCTCGCGACCGCAGTCATAGCTAAAGGCGGCTCGGGGGGTGGAGGCGGAGCGTTCGCCGAGCAACTTTTCCGGGCAGCAGACCTACCAGCGTCGGTGCCCGTCGTTGTCGGTGCTGGAGGGCCGGTTACGCTTCCGGGTGCGGCGGGTGCGGCGGGGCTAACTGGCGGTCAGGGCCAGAACACGATGTTCGGTTTCGCGACCAACGCAACACCGGCACAAGCCTTCCTTGTCGCGTATGGTGCTGGAGGCGGCACAGGCGGACAAATCTCGGCGCTCGCAACTTCAGGGACCGGTGGAGCAGGAACCGGAGCAGCAAGCACTTCTGGTGGCGCTTCCGGAGGCATTCCAACGTCCATCAGCAACTTCGTTCATGGAGGCTCTGGTGCTGCTGGCAGTTCCGCCTCGGCAAACAACAACGCCGAACGCGGCGGTGCTGCTGGCGGCTCGTCCACGGCTGTGCCAGCGTCCACGGCAGGTGGGTCGTCTGTTCGAGGTGGGGCTGGCGGCGGCTCGGGGGGCCACCACGATGCGACGCCGGCCGTCGTGGCTGGCTCGGCAGGCGGTGCACCGCTCAGCTATGTCGCCGGTGGCGGAGGGGCAGTAGGGACGGACGGCGCGGCTCCGACCGCCGGGACGAACGGCGCGGACGGTGACTCGACGAAAGGCGGTGGCGGAGGTGGCGGAGGCGGCACGTCCGTGACTGCTTCCACAAGCGGCGGCAATGGTGGAAACGGAGGTGCTGTAGGTGGAGGCGGCGGAGGTGGCGGTGTCGGCATGAACCCTGGGCTCGGCGGTCGTGGCGGTGCCGGCGGTAAGGGCTACGCGATCGTTTATTCGTGGTGAACTGTGCGTGACGTCGGAATTGCCGATGCCGTCTCTCCTCTTGCCTGGTTCGACGGCCTAGCTTCGAACCAGGGATGGTTCGACGAATCACTGCTTGCGGACGCAACATCGGCAACACAACAGACCGGCGTGACCCGTGTCGTTGTTCTGAGCCTCGCAGCCGCGACGAAAGCGAGCTCGCTTGCATCGGCCTCGAGAGTAACGGTCTCCTCGGCCTCCGTCGCCGCCAAAACATCAAGTTCGGTCGCCGCGTCGCCGGCCACCGTCCGCAGCCTCGCTGCCGCGTCGAAGGCTGTCCCTGCCGCTACAGCGTCTCGAGTAGTCGTCCGTTCGCTTGCTGCCGGGAGCAAGGCGATCCCGACGGTGACGGCGTCGCCTGTAATCGTCCGCTCGGTTGTTGCCGCATCAAGGGCGTCCATCGTGGCGACGGCCTCTCGTGCGGTCGTTGCGACTGCATCTGCTGCTTCGAAGGCGCTGGCTTCGGCACCTGTTGCCCGGCTCGTCGTCCTGTCGAGCTCGGCGGCAGCGAAAGCGACGACGACGGCCGGCGCATCACGCGTAGTCGTCCACAGCGTCGCAGCGACGGCAAAGGCGACGACGACTGCGAGCGCGTCGCTCGTCATCGTCCGCGGGGTCGTCGCGATATCGAAGGCCGTGCCCAGCGTCTCCGCCGCATTCGTGATGCTCCGCTCGCTCGCAGGTGCAGCTAAGGCGACAACCACGGGCAGTCAGAGCTCAGTTGTTCTTGCATCGCTCGCAGGGGCGTCGCCATCTAGGGCGTCAACGGGGGCAAGCGCGATCACGTTGCGATCGACCGTCGCTGCCTCAAAGGTCACTGCCGTCGCCACCGCCAGCCGTATCGCATTGCGGAGTGCCGTCGCCGCAGCGAAGGCCGTCCAAGTGTCAATCGCCGCCCGGGTCGTCGTACGTTCAGCGTCGAGCATCACGAAGGCGGCGGCGGTCGGCGCACAAACGAACATGGCACCGCGCTCGACATCGACCGTTGTGCGAGCGGCCGGCACGTTCGCACGTACCGTAATCATGCCGGCGGCGTTCAGCGTCGTCGACATCTCACGGGCCGTCGCCAGCGCCACGCTGGCGGCATTCACCATCCGGGCAAGTGCGGTCAGATCAACCGATGTCGCCGCCACAAGCGGCGTAGCGCTTACGTCCACCGCAGGCATCGAAGATGGCGCCGACGTTACCGCTTCATCGGTGCTGTCTGTCCGATCGACGATCACCACGAAAAAAACACAGGCGATCAGCGCACTCAACGTCGCGATGTTGAGCTCCACGAACACGTCGAAATGGATCGCAGCAACGATCCAACGGTGGAACGGTTCGTCCTGGGTGGCCGCGACCATCAGTCGTTGGAACGGTTCGTCGTGGGTGCCGGCGATCATTCGACGTCGCATCTGAGCGCGTCGATCTGCCGACGAACTGGACCGCTGGCCTAGTTTGTAAGAATGATTCTCGGTGCGAACGGCGGGATTAGCCATGACCTGCTGACCAGCCGAGTGGCCCTGGTCCTCCTGTGGGTTCTGCTACTGGAGTTCTCCGTCGCGGTAGTCGTGAACGCATGGAAGGTTTGGACGGTCAACGATGCGCTCCGTCCGATGCGTGCTTTCAAACTCGGCGGCAGCACCGCGCTCGCGCTGATCTATGCCGCGTCGATTATCGGGGGCCTTGACCCGTTGATGTCCGTGATCGTGGCACGCACTGTCGGTGTCGCCACGACCCCCGTCGTCTGGATCTTGTCATCGATGTTCGAAGTTCCACCGGTCCCGGTCCTCGTACCCGAAGAAGTCATCGTCGACCGCTTGGAGTCGGCTGTCCAACGGGTGCTGGGCAATTGAGTTCCGGCGTTTTCGCACTACTTGTCGCCCTTGTCGGCCTGTTCGGCGGCGGCGGCGGAATCCTCTTGTTCCGCGCGACCGCGTCGAAGATCCGTGCCGACGCTTGGTCGTCGAACGAAACAGCTCGCCGCACCAACGAGGAACGCGAAGGCATCGCGGTCGTGAACGCCGACAAGGTCGTCGGCCTCATGAACCAGCAAATCGAACGATTCGAAAAACAGATCACCCGGATGAACGCCGAGGCGGACCGCGCCCAGGAAATCCGGGCGAGAGACGAAGCCGCAATCGAAGCACTCAAAGCACTCCTCATCAAAGAACAAGAAATTTGCGCTCTTCGTATCGACGCGCTGGAACGAGAAATCGAGCTCCTCAAACGCCAAGTCGAACAGAACCGTGCCGCTATTACAGCCAACGCGATCGTCGCAGCCGCACAAGTAGCCGCTGCCGTCGCGACACCCGTCGAGCAGACCATCAACGTCAGAGACATCACACCACACAACAACCCATAACCAACACGTAAGGAACAGCCATGCTTGCCGTCGTCTCACTCACACTCAACGCAGTGATCGTCAGCTTCCTCCTCGGATCACTCCTCCCGTTCATCCACGACGCACTCGTCAAACTCGGTGCGTCCGCGAAAATCAAGTCGGCCGTCACCATCGTCCTTTCCGCGCTCGGGTCGTTCCTCCAATCCGCCCTCCGACCCGACGGATCCGCCGTGATCTCAACAGCGACACTCAGCTCGTTCTTCATCATCCTCATCACCAGCCGCAACGCCTACAAGCAGTACCAGGCGCTCGGTCTCCAGGGCAAGATCCTGCCGGGCAACGGAATCGGCTGAGCCCATGGCGACCAACACCGCCGTCAACGTTCTCGCCGAAGCCCGCAAGGAGGTCGGCTACGTCGAGCAGCCCAAAGGCAGCAACGTCACCAAGTTCGCCCCGGAAGCTGGCCATGCGAACCGGCAGCCCTGGTGCGTGACTGGCCGGACGATGATTCTGACCGACTCCGGGCTGCGCCCTGCCGACTCCATCCGTATCGGCGACATGTTGGCAACCAAAGAGGGTCGGTTCCGGCCAGTAACGGCGGTCGCATCCAGGGAGGCGGACGTGCTCCGCATCCACGCGCAAGGCTCAAAGCTGGAGATCACGGCAGAGCATCCGATATGGGCCGTCAAAGAGCGTTGCACACACACCGTGGCCAAGTTGGTTGATGGCGTCGGCGCTGCGTGGGTGTCGGCTGGTGATCTGACATCGGACGGATGGCGGATCGGTCACGCCGTCGTGCGCGGTGAACGCTCGATGTCTACCGACTTGGCCTACGTGTTCGGGATTTACGTCGCCGATGGGTGGGCGTCGGGCTCTGGTGCCGGGCTCGCTGATTCTCACGACCAAGGCGACCGGATAGAGAAAGCCTTGGTCGAGATCGGTGCCCCGTTCCGAAGATACGAGCGGCGCACCGGAGTTCAGTTCGGTCTTTCCGGTTGGCTGGCAAAAGCTGTGCGTGCGTTCGGACACGATTCGCTGACGAAGGGCATCGGCGATGCTCTTTCATGGGACCGGGCGGCTCGCGAAGCCTTCATGGCCGGGTACACGCTGGGCGACGGGCACATCGACACCACGGGCGTCGCCTTGAACGCTCAGCATCAGATGAAGTGCACGACAGTCTCGAAGCCGTTGGCCGTCGGGCTGGCAATGCTTGTCCGGTCACTTGATCTTCATCCACAGATGATGCGCATCGAACGTGAAGCGACCGCCGTGATTGAAGGCCGCACCGTCAACCAGCAACAAGAGGTCTGGTTGGTGTCGTGGACTGTGCGCCCTCCCATCAAGCAGCAGTGCATTGAAATCGACAACGTGCTTTGGACGAAGCTGAAACGAGTCGAGGCAATCGGTCGACACACCGTCTACGACTTCACTGTGGCCGAAGACCATTCGTTCATCGCAGACGGTGTCATCGTCCACAACTGCGCGTCGTTCATCTCGGCGATCCTCATCCGATGCCACGTGCTCATCAAAGGCAACAACGTGCTCGTCCCCTCGTCGCGCACGATGTTCGAGAACGCGAAGAAGAACGGGTGGGCTGTTCCCGTCTCTGCGCTCCGCGCCGGTGATGTGATCCACAACTGGCGGGGCATCTCGATCCGCAAGTGGCAGGGCCACGTCGCCTTCGTTGTCCGAGTCATCCTCGACAAGAAGGGTCGAATCGTAAGTGTAGTTACGATTGAGGGGAACACTGACAGGTCCGGCTCGCCGACCGGCGGCATGGTGCTCGAGAAGACACGCTCGGTCGCCTGGTGGCGCATCGGTGCGTGGCGTCCCCCATACGCGGCCTGACCGTCATGGCGCCGCCCGTCACGATCCCGGCGTGGGCAACCGCCACCATGCTCCGCTCCTCGATCCTCGCCGGGGTCGCCTGGCGTGACGGCGCAACCCTCGACGAAACCGTCCTCCTTGTCCGCAAGACGCTCGGCGAATCGAACGCCCGCCCGGTGGTACGACCGGCCAAGGACAACAAGAAGACCGGTGGAGTGTCCTATGCCGATGTCGGCGCCTGGCAGGTCAACATGGTCAACGCACCGAAAACGACGATCGTGCAGTTCGCGAAACTCATGCTGCATCCCCTCACCGCGATTGCTACGGTGCGCCGGCTCATGGCGAGCGGCGCCCGGTTCTACGGGATCGATCGGATCAACAACCCGGAAACCGACGACGACCGGATCCTGCGCGCCATCGCCGACCGGATCGAAGGTGTCCTGCGTGAGCTCGACCGCCGCGGGTCACTACCCATCGACCCCCTCATCCTGAGAGACCCGGTGCTGTGATGCGATCCATCGTCGCTCCGTACATCTGGCCCGGATTCGACGAGCGATGGGCCGACGCGCTCGCCTCGGCCCAAGGCCCCGACTCGATGTTCATCATCAACCCGAACTCCGGTCCCGGTGTAGTGCGTGACCCGGCGTGGGTCCGCTGCATCGAACAGATCCACCAGGCCGGCCACCGTGCCATCGGCTACTCGGCGACGGGCCGCGGCGCCCGGGCGCTCGTTGTCATCGACGAGATCGGCACCTACTCCCGCCTCTACCCTGAGCTCGACGGGATTTTCCTCGACGAGTTCCCCGCCGAGAACATCGACCCGGTCGCCGCCGACCGTCTTTCCGCCGCGATCCTGCTCGCCCGCCGGCTGTTCTCCCCTTCACGGAACTCGATGGACGCGTTCAGGGTCATCACCAACCCGGGAGTCATGCCAACCCAACAGGTCGTCGACGCCGTCCCCCGCATCGGTGTCTGGATCGTCCACGAAGACCGCGACCCGGACGGTCCTTCCCTCGACGACATCACCGCACCCCGGAACCCCGGCTATCTCGAGGTGAAACGACAAGCGTGGCTGAGCTACAACGACCCCGCAGTCGCCGCCACCCACATCCGTCTCGCTGCGCTCGGCTGGCAATGGGGCTACTCAGTGTCGGACCCGGCCCCGGCCGGCAACCCCTGGGACCGCGACCCAGCAACATAAGAGGCGGTCATCATGTTCCTCGACCTACTACTCATCGTTGTGTTGATCGCAGTCCAAGCGGTCCTGCTCAAGAGACGAACCAGGCGATGAACGGGCCACCGAACTACCTCGCACCGTTCGAAACCCTCACGCCACGCCAACGACAAGTGTTGCGGCTCCTCGCACGTGGCCTGCCACCGAACAACATCGCCACGACCACGTTCGTCTCGGTCGCCACCATCCGATCGCACATCGTCGGCATCCTCTCGAAACTCGACGTCGAGTCCGTCGTCGCCGCCGTCGCCCTCGCCTACCGCACCGGATGGGCCGAGGCCGATCTCGTTCTAGCCGTTGAGAAGGTCGGCGAGGACCTTGGTGGCCTGGTCCTGGCCGTCCCCAGTGCTGGCAGCATAGACACGCCGGATCATTGAAGCGTCGGCATGGGCGAGGCGGTCGGCTGCCTCGATATCGGAAACGCCGCCGGCCACCAGGTAGGTAGCGGTGAAGTGACGCAAACCGTGAAACGTCCCGGCGATACCGAGTTTCACCGCGATCGTCTTCCACATCTTCGTTGCCCGGTCCGGATGCCACGGCGCGCCGCCGTCATCAGACACGATCCAAGTCGGTTCACCCCACTCGGCGAGCCGTGCCCGATGCTCGGCCAGCATCGCCGCGGTGCGCTCGTCAAGAGGAACACGTGCCGCCTTGCCCGTCTTCGTGGGCTTCTCCACCCACACGCCCGGCAAATCCGTGATCGACCGTGCGATCGTGAGCGAACCGAACGGCCCGTCGGCCGGATCGATGTCGGTCCACCGCAACGCGATCAGAGATCCGCGGCGAGCCCCGGTGAACGCGGCGAGACGAATCAGCAACGCATGGACTGGGCCGTAGTCGCGTCGAGCCACCTCGATTGCTTGACGGACCTGGGCCGGTGTCGGCGTCGGGATCTCGCGTGCCGGAGCTCCGTCCGGTGATCTTGCGAGCCGGGCAGCGTTGCGATCCACCAGGCGACGCCGCTCAGCCTCCCGGAGCGCCCCGGCCAACACCTCGCGGGCCTGGCGCCGCGTCGCCTTCGAAAGCGGCTCGCCGGTGCCGGACCGGACCATCGATCGCATCATCAAGTCGACGTGGTGCACATCGAGCTTGTGGAGCAACACCTCGCCGATCGTCGGGACAATCCACGAATCGTTCAACCCCCGGTAACGGCGGATCGTGTGCGCTGCCAGGTGCTTCGACCGGTCCTCGAGGTAGAACGCCATCCATTGCGCGACGGTCGCCCCGGCGTACGGGTCGCCTTGCCCGTGGCGGGTGAGAGCTCGCCTGGCGTCGTCCTGGGCGTTGACCAGAGACGACGCCGTCCCGGTGATCCGCTCACGCTTCTCGCGCCCGTCCGGCTGGAGCGACTTGTTCCCGGTCATCACCGACCACCGCCACGACCCGGACGGAAGCTGGGCGTACGTGCCCGGGGCCTTCCGCTTCTTCGTCACGATGTACGGTCCGCGTCGGTCAGGACTTGTTCGGTCCACACCACATGGAACGCACCTGGCTCTGGTGGCGGCGGCATCTCGACGGCCCGGTCAATGGAGACGGTCTTGAACAGGCGACCGGCACACCCGTGTTCTTCCGCGGCGTAGTGCAGAGCCTTTTTGATCACGCCAATCTGGCGTCGCCAAGTCTCTAGCGCACTTTCGGTCGCAGGGGTCACGTACCGGTGGACGCCGTTCGCTGGCTCGCACAACATTGTGCACCCCGGCTCGCTCACGACAATTCCCCATCGCGGTCGTCGAACTCGACTTCCCGGCTCGACCACGACTCGCCATCCCAGCTTCCTTCAAGCATCGCCCCACGGACCGCTGCCTCGAGTTGAGTCCATTTCGCAAACCAAGCCTCGTCACGGGCGGGCTTGACGACGGGGGCGGAGCCTTCGCTCCCCGTGCGTCGAACCACGATCGCGTTGATGTGAGCGGCCCATGTCGTGGACTCGTCGAGAAAGATTTGCCAGCCGCATCGGCAGCGCAAGGGACTGCGTTCGTCGTAGATGTGCAGCTTCGAGCCGATCCGTACTTCGAGGAGTTCAGGCATCCCGGAAGATTACACACGAAAAGTTACACACGCTCTACAAGTTCCGTGCCTCCCCTCGGATTCGAACCGAGAACCTGCGGATTAAGAGTGCC
>JANPCI010000096.1:0-10050 GCA_031430875.1 Actinomycetes bacterium
CACCTGCACCCGGTGAAGGTGAAGCGCCACGCCGTCAAGGTCAGCTACACCCTGTGTCTCGGCGGGCTCAGCTTCTTCCTGTTCATCCTGCTGACGGTCACCGGCATCTTCCTGATGTTCTTCTACCGGCCCGAGACCACCGCGGCATGGACTGACATCCAGAACCTGCAGACCTCTGTGACGTTC
Source organism: Actinomycetes bacterium (assembly GCA_031430875.1). Taxonomy (GTDB): domain Bacteria; phylum Actinomycetota; class Acidimicrobiia; order Acidimicrobiales; family Ilumatobacteraceae; genus Sva-07. Next base: position 187 of record JANPCI010000096.1, read on the forward strand.
GGATTCCTGGTGCGCAACATGCACCGATGGGGCGCTCACCTCATGGTCCTCACCGTGTTCCTCCACATGGCTCGCGTCTTCTATCACGGCGCCTACAAGGCACCCCGGGAGTTCAACTGGGTGATCGGCGTGATCCTGCTCGCCCTCACGATCGGGCTGTCGTTCACCGGCTATCTGCTCCCGTGGGATCAGTTGGCGCTGTGGGCGGTCACCGTCGGCGGCAACATGGCCGGCTACACCCCGGTGTTCGGCCAGGAGGTCAGATTCGTCCTCCTCGACGGTCAGGAGATCGGCCCCAACACGTTGCTGCGATGGTACGTGTTGCACGTGTTGTTCCTGCCGTTCGTGATCGTCATCTTCATGGCGATCCACTTCTGGCGAGTCCGCAAGGACGGCGGCATCTCCGGCCCACTCTGAGAATTCCCTCGACACCGGGCACGTCCGGGCGCAGGATCGGGAGAAATGATCTGTCGTTCGTGTCACCTGATACGGCGATTCGATCGTCTGTTCTGATCAACCAGGCGAGACGACGAACAACAGGGGGCATACATGGAGTGGTGGGTACTCGAGTTGATCACCGTTGCGGTGATGTTCGCCCTCATCGCGATTCTCGGTCCGCTGATCAAGCGGTACGGCAAGTCGTACGCGGCCGACGTGTTCCGGGTGAACCCGCGCACGGGCAAGAGCTACCTCGTGCTGATGGACTTCGCCTACTACCTCATCTTCGGCGCATACATCCTGTTCTCCATCAAGTGGGAGCCCGACACGGGGTGGGATCAGCAGGTGAACGCCGAACAACTCCAGGCCTCGGTGGTCCGCATCGGCGGGCTGCTGCTCCTGATGGGTCTGCTGCACGGGCTGAACGTCCTCACGCTGCCCGTGATCGGGCGCATCTTCACGCTCAACCGGCAGCTCGACGACGACGTCGCCGGCCCACGGGCAGCTTGAAACCGGCGGCGACCAACACGTGTCGTTCGACGCAGCGCTCACGGCCCCGCCCGGCACGCTCGACGCCGACGCGCTTGTCGCGAGGATGTTCGCAGAACAGGGCGCCTCGCTCGTACGTCTCGCCCGGGTGTTCTGCGACGATCGCGACGCCGCCGAAGACCTCGTACAGGAAGCGTTCATCCGGCTGCACCGATCGGCCGGATCGATCCGGGATATCGGACGGGCTCCGGCCTTCCTGCGATCCATCGTGATCAACCTGGCGCGCGACCACAACCGCCGAGGACTGATGTCGTTGCGCCACCGGGCGAGCGCCGATCCGGTGCCCCCGCCGGCCGAGCCGGACGACCGAGCCGTCCACGATGAGGAGGTCGACGAGGTCCTGACAGCGCTTCGTACCCTGCCGGAGCGACAGCGAGCGTGCCTCGTACTGCACTACTACGAGGAACTGTCGATCGCCGAGGTCGCCGAGACGCTGCACATCTCGACGAACTCGGTCAAGACCCACTGCCGACGCGGACTGGCATCGCTCGAATCACGACTGGAGCACACGCCGTGAGCGTCGAGCAACGACTCGTGAATGCCCTGCGGGCGACCGACCGTGTCGAACCGAGCCCCGATCTGTGGTCGCGTGTGCTGCACTCGATCGAGGAGGATCAGGCTCACCGCCGCCGGGTCGTCACGTCGTTCGCCGTCACCATCGGCATGGTGGCCGGGCTGGTTGCGCTGGGTCTGGTGAACCTCATCGACACCCCGGCGGGCCGGCAGGTCCGGATCCCGGCAATGGAACTGATCGAGACGATCGCGCTGATCGCCCTCGTTGCAGTCCTCGGCCCGGCGATTCGACGTTTCGGCCGGGGATACGCCCACGATCTGTGGCGCGCCACTCCCGACATGGCGTCGTCGTTGCTCCGTCTGCTCGATGTTGCCTATCTGCTCGTCTTCGGCGGGTACATCCTGATGACCAGTTACTTCGACTTCGGCTGGACCATGATCGGCGTCGCCGAACAGGTCGAGGACATGGCCTGGCGAGTCGGTGGGCTCGTCCTCACGATGGGGCTCCTCCACGCCGCCACGATCATGGTTCTTCCCGTTGTCGCTCTCATCTCGAACTCGACCCGCGTCGGTCGAGCGCTGCCGAGATGGCTGAACGTCGTGCTCGTCCTCTTCGGAGTCCTGTTCGGGCTCTTCGCCCTGTGGGTCACCGTCGGCTTGGCAGTCGCAGGCGTCCAATGACCGCAAACCTGTCAGTCGGTGACGCGCCTGGATCTGCAAGCGGGTTGCGATGAACGAGGGCAGATACCTCCAGGTCGAGCAACGGCTGTGGGCCTCCCTCGGGCTCGATCCGAGAGAGCGTCAGATTCGCCTGCCACATCTCGAGACGTCCGTTCGCGTTCAGGAGATCGGCGACGGACCGCTCGTGGTGTTCGTGCACGGCGGCTCAGCGAGTGGAGCGAACTGGGCGCCGCTCCTGGCGTACATCAGCGGGTTTCGCTGCGTGCTCCTCGATCGTCCCGGCTGTGGGGGGAGCCCGCCCTACCACGGCGACCTCCACACCGTTGACCGGTTCCTCGACTACGCCGACACGCTGGTCGCCGACGTGCTCGATGCATTGGAGGCTCCGACCGCTCGCATCGTGTCGACCTCGCTTGGCGGATGCTTCACCCTGCGCGCCGCCGCCGCACATCCGGATCGGATCGATCGGATCGTGGAGTTCGGTTTCGTGGTCGGAGCTCCCATCGGCCGTCTACCGATCTCCATGCGTCTCGCCACGATGCCAGGTGTTCGCAGGCTGATGACGTCGATCCCCCCGACGCGTGGAGCTGTTCGCGCAATCCTGCGCCAGCTCGGCCTCGGGCCGGCCTTGGCTGACGGTCGGATCACAGATGAGTCGGTGGAATGGTTCCTTTCGTTGCTGCGCGACACACCGACGATGCGCAACGAGTCGGGACTCCCCCGCGAACTCCTCAAGCCCTCCGAGCCGAGCCTCTCATTGCCGGCGGAACTGCTCGCTGCGGTGCGGTGCCCCGTCCGGTTCATCTGGGGCGGGTGCGACCCGTTCGGAGGCGCTGACGTCGCCGAACGATTCATACGGCAACTTCCCGACGCCGAGCTCGAGGTCTGGCCCGAATCCGGGCATGCACCGTGGTTCGACAACCCCAAACTGGCAGGGGCACGCGTCGTCGATTTCTTCACCGGCTGACGAACCATCGCGGTGTTGTCACCCATCACACGGCCTTCGTCCGTCTGTCGATGTATGGAGCAAGGACGATGACGAACGTGATCGAAATCGAGGGCTTGCGAAAGTCGTATCGACGGCGTGGGGGAACGACCGTCGCTGTCGACGGACTCGACCTGACGGTGCCCGAAGGTGGTGTCTACGGATTTCTCGGTCCGAACGGATCCGGTAAGACGACCACGATTCGGTGTCTACTCGGCCTCGCCCGACCCACCACGGGCGTGCTCCGACTGCTGGGCCAGCCGGTTCCGGGAGGTCTACGCAATGCCGTTCGACGGACCGGCGCGATCGTCGAGACACCCGCGCTGTTCCCGACGATGAGTGCGCGCGAGAACCTCCGTCTACTGGGATCGGTCGACGGGATCGGACTCCGACGAGTTGACGAGGTCCTCGCAACAGTCGGACTGGCAGATCGAGCCGACGACCTCGTGAAGCGCTACTCGCTCGGCATGAAGCAACGCCTCGGGCTCGCCGCAGCACTCCTGAAGGATCCCGATCTGTTGATGCTCGACGAACCGGCCAACGGCCTCGACCCCGCGGGGATGCGGGAGGTCCGTCAACTCCTGCGTCGCCTCGCCGACGACGGTCGCACGGTGTTCGTGTCGAGCCACATCCTCGCCGAGATCGAATCGACCTGCGACCATGTCGCCATTCTCGCCAAGGGCCGCCTCGTCACCCATGGCACCGTCGAGGAGGTCATCTCGACCGCCGGGCACCGGGCGTCGGTCCTCGTGAAGGTCGACGACCTCGATCTGGGGATGCGGGCACTCCGCGATGCTCACTTCGCGACCAAGCGCGTGAACGGCGAGTTGCGAGTCGACGTTCCCCCCGAGCGCGCTGGTGATGTCACCCGTGTACTCGCCGCCGCGGGGCAATGGGTGACCGAACTCCGCCCCGATCGGTTCAGTCTCGAAGACGTCTTCCTCGAGCTCACGTCGTCGCACTCCGACGAATCGAACGCCGAACTTGTGGGGGTTGGCGCATGAACCTCCTCACGACAGAAATGCGTCGGGCCCTGCACCGTAGGGCGGTCCGGGTGTTGATCGCGATCGCGCTCGTCGGCTGCTCGCTGGCCGGCGTGATCGCTTACTTCAGCTCCACCGGAAAGACCCTCACCCAGCTTCGGCTCGCCGAAGACAGCCCCGCAGTGATGACCAACTGGTGGATCGGCGACGACCACAACGGGATTCTGTCGATCGGCATGTTCTTCCTGTTCCTGGGCGGGTTCTTCGGCGGGGCGACCGTTGCCGGCGCCGAATGGCGGGCCGGCACCGTGACGACCGTGCTCACCTGGGAACCACGACGACTCCGAGTCCACAGTGCCCGGTTGGGCAGCGGAGCCATCCTCGCCTTCGTCATCTCGTTCGGACTGCAGGTGGTGTTCCTCGCTTCCTTCGTCCCCGCGGTGATGTTGAACGGCACGACCGACGGCGTCGACAGTTCGTTCTGGCTCAGCCTGGCTGTTGTGATGGCGCGCACCTCGGTGATCACCGCCGCCGCATCTGTCCTCGCGATGTCGCTGGCAACAGCCGCCCGTAACACGGCGTTCGCCGTGATCGCGATGTTCGCCTGGATCGCCGTGGTCGAGGGACTCATCCGGGCCCTGAAGCCATCGTTGTCGAGTTGGCTCTGGGGCGAAACCGTCGCCACCGTGATGTCGTGGTCCCGACTCGACACCGTCGAGGTCTCCCGCGGGCCACTCCTCTCGGCCCTGACGCTTGCTGCGTACCTCGCGGTGATCGCCGGCGGCGCAGCAATCTCCTTCCAGCGTCGCGACATCGCCGCCGGTTCGTGAGCGCCAACCACGCTCCCCCGTCTCCGCCGAATCAGTTTCGACGAGACCTCGGCGAAGGTGTGCGGCTCCTCGTCGTCGCGGGCATCCCTGTTGGAGTGCTCGTCGCCGGGCTCGGCAGCCGGCTGGCGATGCTGCTGTTGCGGGCCACGTCGCCCGATGCGGTGCGGGGTATCCAGAGCGACGACGACTTCACGATCGGCCGCTTCACGCTCGCAGGCACGTACAACCTGCTGGTGCTCGGCGCGGCCGTCGGCCTCATCGGCGCGGCCGCGTACCAGTGGGTGCGCCCCCGGCTACTCGGGCCGTGGTGGTTCCGCCGGCTGACCACCGCGCTGGGATCTGGGGTGGTCGTCGGATCACTTCTGGTGCATGCCGACGGCATCGACTTCACGGTACTGAAGCCCACCTGGCTCGCGATCGGGCTGTTCATCGCGCTCCCCGCGCTGTTCGGGCTGGTGATCGGCCCCTCCGTGGATCGGGTCGGGCGACCCGGGTCGTGGACCACACGCAGCTGGAAGCGCTGGGTGATACCGATCGTCCTCGTCGTGCTGTTCCCACCGACGCTCGTCTTCCTCGCGTTCGCGACCGTGGTGTTCGCCGTCTGGCTGATGATCCGCAAGGAACCGGTTATCGAGGGGCTTCGAGCGTCAACCGGCTACGGCCTGGTCGTGCGAGCGCTGTGGCTCATCGTCGCCACGTTGGGTCTGATCGCCCTCGTGAACGACATCAACGACATCACCGCCATCACCTGAGAACGGTCAGTCCAGTTCGACGATCCCGCAGGCGATTCGCCAGCCGACATAGACAGACGAGCGGAGGAGACCAATGGGTGACGTGCGACGTTCACGAAGTGTCTGACGGGTTCAGCGGATAGGGCGCCAGGTGCTGTGTTTGGGGTGACTGATTCGGTGGACGAGGTGGATGGCGATGGCGAAGCAGAGTGCTGCTTCGCGGTGTTCGGGTTTTCGGTCGGTGTTGTTGGCGATTTGGCCGTTGTTGCGGAGCCAGGAGTTGGCGGCTTCGACGATCCAGCGGGGCCCGGCCGGGCTTCGTTTCTTGCGGCCCTGGGTGCGGGTGTTGCGTGATGGTGCTCGGAAGTCTTCGAGGCCGTAGTCGTTGGCGAGCCGGTCGGGTGTTTCGTTGTAGTTGAAGCCGCGATCGGCGTGAAAGGTGCCGACGAGTCGGAGCTGATTGCGGGTGTGGAGGTCGTCGAGTACGTCGAACATCAACGGGTAGTCGTTGCGGTTCGCTCCGTCGGTGCTGAACGCGATCGGGGTCCCGACAGCGTCGGTGGCGATCACGAACTTCCACCCGCGTTTACCTGGGTGTTTAGGGTCGAAGCCGGTGCCGTCGCCGCCTTGCAGGGCCCGGTTGTTGCAGCCGTCGATGAACATTTTGGTCAGGTCGATGCCGATCACACGGTGGTAGGCGGCGAGAGCGTGGACGAGGAGTTGTTGGAACACCCCGGCTTGTTCCCACTCGTCGCGTCGGGTGCGGAGCGTGGTGTCGGACACGGCGCCACCCATCATGAATTCGATGGTGTCCCAGGAGCTGCCGGTGACGAGGCGAAGCAGCAGTCCGCGAAAGATCACCCGGTTGGGTGTGCGGGGTCGGTGGCAGCCCAACGGATGCTCGGGCGGGGCTGGGATCAGATGTTCGATGAGCTGAAAGATCGGGTCGTGGACACGAGGCTCGAGAGCGTGCATCATGGGCGGTGACCTCCCTGGTCGGGTGCGTTTGGTTAAGCACTCGCGAGAAAACCACGGGCAAACCCCCGACCGGTGGATGGTCGCCTATCAGCGCGACCCCCAGACACATCGTGAACGTCTTACCCTCGGGTCATGGTCGATCAGGGAGCCTTGCGGGAGAAGTACCGGGCCGAGCGTGAAAAGCGATTGCGCGCCGATGGCAGTGCGCAGTACGTCGAGCCGGTCGGGCAGTTCGCCCACTACCTGGATGACCCGTACGTCGCGCCAACACCTCGCGAGCCGCTGTTCGACGACGTCACCGTCGCGTTCATCGGGGGTGGATTCGCCGGGCTCGTCACCGGTGCACGGCTGAAGCAGGCCGGGATCGACGACGTGCGGATCATCGAGAAGGGCGGCGACGTCGGCGGCACCTGGTACTGGAACCGCTACCCGGGCGCCCAGTGCGACACGGCCGCGTTCGTCTACCTTCCACTGCTGGAAGAGACCGGGCACATGCCGACCGAGAAGTACACCCACGGCCCTGAGATCCTCGATCACTCACGACGCATCGCCAACCACTTCGGCCTCTACGAAATTGCCTGCCTGTCGACCGAGGTCACCGCACTCGACTGGGACGACGACGCCAACCGCTGGATCATCCGCACCAACCGTGGCGACGAGATGAGCGCCCAGTTCGTGGCGATGGGGACGGGTCCACTGCACCGGCCGAAGCTGCCGGGCATCGCTGGGATCGAGACCTATCGGGGTCACAGTTTCCACACGAGCCGCTGGGACTACGAGTACACGGGCGGCGATCCGGCGGGGGCCCCGCTCGATCGGCTCGCCGACAAGCGCGTCGGGATCATCGGCACGGGCGCCACGGCGGTGCAGTGCATCCCCCACCTTGCCCGGGCGAGCGGCGAGTTGTTCGTGTTCCAGCGCACGCCGTCGTCGATCGACGTGCGCAACAACTACGACATCGATCCCGACTGGTTCACAACGTTGGAACCGGGCTGGCAGGCGAAGTGGCTGATGAACTTCACAACACTCCAGACGGGCGGGTTCACCGACGAAGACCTCGTGATGGACGGCTGGACCGACATCAGCAAGCGCATCCGCGACAAGGTGCTGTCGAGCGGTGGCGAGTTCACCCGCGAGAACTTCATCAAGGCGTACGAAGACTCCGACGACGAGAAGATGACCGAGATCCGCACCCGAGTGGACGCGCTCGTGGCAAGCCGCGACACCGCCGAGGCGTTGAAGCCCTGGTACCGCCAGCTGTGCAAGCGGCCGTGCTTTCACGACGAGTACCTCGATGCCTACAACGAGCCGGGCACCTCCCTCATCGACACCAACGGCAAGGGAGTCGAACGCATCGACGAATCGGGTGTCTGGGCCAACGGCGAGCACTACGAACTCGACTGTCTGATCTACGCGTCAGGCTTCGAGGTCGGCACCGAGTACGCCCGGCGGGCGGGCTTCGAGACGACCGGACGCCGCGGCGAGAAGCTCTCCGAACACTGGGCCGGTGGCATGCAGTCACTCCACGGAATCCACGTCCACGGTTTCCCGAACCTGTTCGTCGTCGGGCCGACGCAGGGTGCCAACCTGATTTCAAACGTGCCCCACAACCTCCTCGAAGCGGGCCAGACCATCGCCACTGTCATCGCCCACGCACTCGACGTCGACGCAGGCAACGGCGACGTCACCGTCGAGGTCACCGCTCAAGCGGAGCACGCCTGGGTCGAGCAATTGGAGGGCGGCGCGGTGGCTCGTCTCACCAGCACTCCGGACTGCACGCCGGGCTACTACAACAACGAGGGGCAATCGACCGGACGGCGCGGCGTGCTCAACTCGATGGGCTATCCGCAGGGCCCGGTCGCCTACTTCCAGTACATCGACGCGTGGCGCAACTCCGGCGACTTCGAGGGCCTCGAGTTCGGCCGATGAAGGTCGTGGTCGTCGGTGGCGGTGTCGCGGGCCTGGCCTCGGCGCTGCAGCTCGGACGGGCGGGCCACGAGGTGACGGTCGTCGAACGTGACGACACACCGATGCCGGCGACCGCCGACGAAGCATTCGAGTGGGATCGCCGAGGCGCGCCGCAGGTCCGCCACAGCCATGCCTTTTTGGCCCGCCTGCGCAACCTGTTACGTGACCACCAGCCCGACATCCTCGATGCGCTGCTCGCCGAAGGGGCCACCGAGATGCGCTTCGGCGACGGAGTGCCTCCCGAGATGGAGTTCACGCCCGAACCCGGCGACGACGACCTCGTGATGATCGCCTGCCGCCGCACCACCTTCGAGTGGGTCCTGCGCCGCGCCGCCCTCGCCCAACCCGGCGTCACCATCCTCACCGGCCACCCCGTCACCGCCCTCCTCTGCAACTCAAACACTCCCACCAACCCGAAAAATGCGCCAGATCGTGCGCCAGGTGCACATTCCAGCGCACATTTCGGGGTTGTGGGAGTTCGGCTCGACGACGGGAGGGAGATCGAGGCGGATCTGGTGGTTGCGGCGAACGGTCGGCGCAGCGCTGTGGCGGACTGGCTGGACGCAATCGGCGCACCGCCGGTCGCCGAGGAGGTCGAGGACACCGGAATCGTCTACGCCAGCCGTTTCTACCGGCTGCTGCCCGACGCCGACCTTCCGCCTCGAACCGGGCCGATCGGCGGCGACCTCGGCTACGTCAAGTACGGAACGTTCGTCGGCGACAACCGCACGTTCTCGGTGACGCTCGCCGTGCCGTCCGACGACGACGAACTCCGTCGCCGCCTCAGCGATCCAGTGGCCTTCGACGAGGCGGCGCGCACGCTCCCGGCGACCGCACCGTGGCTCGATGGCAGGGCCGAACCGATCACGTCGACTGTCCACCTGATGGCCGGCCTGCTCAACAAATGGAGCGACTACGTTGTCGACGGCGAGCCGGTCGTGACCGGTCTCATCCCGATCGGTGATGCGGTGCTCTGCACCAACCCGCTCTACGGACGAGGATGCAGCACCGCCTACTGGAGCGCTCATCTCCTGACGATCGCGTTGGCCGATCATGCCGACGACCTCCACGCGGCTGCGGTCGCCTACGACGATGCGCTGCGCGCCGAGATTCACCCGTGGTACCGAGCGTCGGTCGAACAGGATCGCGAGGGCCGCCGCGTCAGTGCGGCGATCCTCGCCGGCGACGATCCGTATGCCGACGCAACC
>JANPCI010000097.1:0-18720 GCA_031430875.1 Actinomycetes bacterium
ATCTACCAGGGCTTTCGTAGTGGCGGGGGCAGGATTTGAACCTGCGACCTTCGGGTTATGAGCCCGACGAGCTACCGAACTGCTCCACCCCGCGTCGAAGTGAGGTAGCACTTTACGCCCGCAGGCGCCACTTTGACAACCGCCGGCAGCAGCTCCTCGGCGGGATCCCCGTTTCGACCGTTACGGCCGCTCACCAAGTTCGAGGGACCCGCACTGCAGCCACGTCGCGGCGTCGGTGGGGAGTCCGTCAGCAACCAGCCGGTCGTATCGCTCGAGTTGTGCCGGCGTGAGGACGTCACGCCATCGACCGTTGGTCCCCTTGAAGAAGAACGACTCGGCACCGCCATCGAACATCTGCTCGACACGGGTCCCGCGCGCCTCGTTGCGCATCTGCTCCAGCCCGCACCGCTCGACGACCCGGGCCCAGTTCGCCTCGGGAACATCGATCTCGAGGAACTCCGCCAACCGGCGCATCTCGCCTTCGAGATCGCGCTTCAGGTCGCTGTAGTGCACGAAACAGACGAAGGGTTCGTCGCGTAGCGGCCACCACGACGCGAAATGTTCGATCGACGAGCAGTCGGCGATCCATTGATCGAAGAGTTCATCCATGTCGCCGTCCCACACCGGCGGCAGCGGTTCAATCCCCTCAGCTGCGCCCGTCGCATTGAGATACTCGATCAGCTCCGGGCGCATCTTGGCGCGATGATTCGCCCACGACATCAACGCATCTCGTCCGTCGCGGTACACCGTGACGTACTTGCATTCCTCGAACAGCGGCACGCAATCGGCCGGACTGTGGGTCTTGATGAAGCGACGATGGGTCTGTGCGGCAAGGGCGGCCAGCACGTCATCGACCGGTACGAAACGAGCGTCGATCCACGGACTCCGACTGCCACGCTCACCCGGTGCATCGCCAGCAGGCCACAGCAACGACGAAACGATGCCCTGCATCCAGGTCGTTCCCGACTTCGGGGGCGTGCTGATGAAGATGTCATCGGCACGATGCTCGAACCCTCGCCATCGGCGGCTGTCCTCGATCGCATTCACGCGGTCGCGAGTCGGAGGTCGAGTGACGGGCATGATCCACCGTACCGGACCGCACCAACTCCGTCCGCTGCGGTACGGCTACTCGACGGGGTGCTTCCAGCGGTTGAGGTAGGTGACGTCGGCGGCGGGGCGGCGGGGGGCCGGGGTGAAGGTGTCGCCGGTGTAGTAACCGACGGCGAGCAGGCAGACCTGGGTGACCGAGGGTGGGATCTCCAGCAGCTCGGCGACCGCTGCCTCGTGTTCGAGGTGGAACGTCGTCCACGCCGAGCCGATACCGCGAGCACGGGCCGCGAGCTGGAAGCTCCACACACCGGGCAACACCGAGCCGTAGTACGCAGCTGCCGAACCCTGCGAGCCACCTTCGGGCCGGTCGAGGCGCATCGACAGCACGAGAGCCGGTACCTCGTGGAGGTGGTCGACGAGGAACGTCGCCGAGTCGATCACCTTGGTGCTGCGATCGTCCGCTCGTACCTCGGCGTTCATCTGGAGATACGGACGGCCGACGGCGCCGAAGTACTCGGCAATCTTCGCCTTCGTGTCGGGGTCGTCGATGATCATCCAACGGTTGCGTTCGAGGTTGCCGCCCATCGGCGCGTGGTTGGCGAGATCGATGCACTCGAGCAGTTCCTCGTACGGGACGGGCCGGGTCAGGTCGAGTCGCTTACGGACCTGCTTGGTCGTGGTGAGGAGACGATCGGTCTCGGCGAGATCGAAACCGGTGGTTGGGTGCTGTGCCATTGACCCACAATGGCACCATCTCCTGAGCTCCCCGCTACGTTGCGCGCGTGACCACCTCGTCGACCGACGCTGCAACGGCGGCCGCCGAGGCGAAAGATCTCTCGCGCGGTCTCATCGGCGCCGGCATCGCCGTGTGCGCATGGTCGACGGGCACCATCCTCGCCAAGTACATCGACATGGGCAGCCTCGCGATCGGCTTCTACCGATTCGCGTTCTTCGCGCTCATGATCATCGTCTGGATGTATGCGCGGGGCACGCCGTTCCGGCTCCGGATCATCCGCGACTCGATGTGGGGCGGCATTGCGCTCGGCGCCGACATCGCATTGTTCTTCTCCGCCGTGAAGCTCACGAGCGTGATCAACGCCACGATCATCGGATCGATGCAGCCGATCGTTGTCGGCGTGATCGCCGCCAAGTTCTTCGGCGAGAGGATCGGGTTGCGCAATGTGCTGTGGTCATTCGTGGCGTTGGCGGGCACCGTGGTCGTCGTCGTATCGTCGGCCGGTGATGCCACCAACGACTGGCGAGGTGATCTCCTCGCCCTCGCCGCGATGCTGTCGTGGAGCGCCTACTTCATCACCTCGAAGAACTCGAAGAAGACGATGACGCCAACCGAGTTCACGGCGGGGACCGCGCTGTGGACGGTCGCGATCTGCGCACCACTCGGGCTCGTGTTCGGCCAGGACATGTCGTGGCCATCGCTGTCGAACTGGGGCCTCCTCATCGCCATGGCAATCACCTCCGGCCTCATCGGCCACGCCATGATGAACTGGTCGCTGGTGCGCATTCCGCTGTGGGTCGGCTCCACCTTCACGCTGCTGATCCCCGTGTTCTCGGCGATCATGGCGTGGGCGTTTCTCGACGAAGCGGTGTCGCCGGTCCAGACCGCAGCGATGGCGGTGGTCATCGCTGCGCTCGCCATCATCGTGCACAGCCAGTCTGCGCCCGCCACCTGAGACGCCGACCCCAAGCTGACCACGCGTCTCATTGCCCGGATACGTTGCGGGGGTGTTCGAACTCTCACCGGAAGCACTCGTCGGCTACCTCGCATCCGCCCTCGTCGTCATCTCGTTGACGATGACCTCGGTGGTGCGATTGCGACTCCTCTCGCTACTCGGATCCATCACGTTTCTCGTGTACGGCGCGCTGATCGAGTCGGCGCCGATCATCATGACCAACTCGGCGATCATCGTCATCAACGTGTGGTTCCTGCGCAAGGAGTTCGCCTCCGGTACCACCGGGGGCGTCGACCTTGGTGCGTCGCACATCCGACCCGACTCGCCGTTCCTCCAGGACTTCGTTGCGTTTCATCTGACCGACATCCATCGGTTCCAGCCCGACTTCGAACTGTCGACCGGCGACGACGTCGCCGCCTGGCTCCTCAACCGTGACGGACTGCCCGCCGGCCTGCTCATCGGCCGGCGCGACGACACGACCCTGACGATCGACCTCGACTACGTGCTCGGGCCATGGCGCGACTCGCGTCTCGGCAACTGGCTGTTCGGTCGTGGCGCCGACGTGTTCCGCCGCGATGGCATCACCACGGTGCGCAGCTACGGCTCAACCGACTACCACCGCAAGTACCTCGAGCGGATGGGCTTTCACCCGGTGCCAGGCAGCGACGTGCTCGACCTCACCCTCTGACACCCCACTCCCGTTTGCGTGCCACTTCCATTGGAACGGTCCAACCAAACTGTCACGCAAACAGCCTGGGGGGAGGGCGGGGGTCGGGTACGTTGCAGTGACTCCGAGACGAACGAGGATTGATGGGACTCTTCAGCAGGAAACCCAAGAACGAGACGCCCGAGCCGGCTGGCGTGGCGCCAGCCGTCGACCTCCAGGCCGAACTCGAGGCCGTCAACGAGCGCCTCAAGGCGAGCGAACAGGCCAGGGCCGACCTCGAAGCACGACTCGGTCTGCTCGACAAGTTCAACGCCACACTCAACGGTCGCATCAGCACCATCGACGGCGCCACTTCGCTCCTCGACGCACGCCTGGATGCGCTCGACCAGGGCGTTGCGCTGGTGGGCGACCAACTCACCGCCGTTTCGTCAACGAGTGCCCGCCTCGACCAGCGACTCATCGCCTTCGATGATCTCGATCAACGTCTCCGTGAACTGACCGACCGGTTGAACACGCCAATCTCGGCACCACCACCGTCTCCATCGGCCCCGCCGCCTCCTCCGCCACCGTCCACAAGCATCGCATCGCCTCCTCCCCCGCCACCGACGGCTGTCAGGTTCGACGACGAACGCCTCGACGACCTGGCGCTACAACTCGACGCGCTCGCCGCGGCAGTCGCCGCTCATACCGAGAGGATGTCATCGGTCGACGGCCGGGTCACGAGTGTGTCGACGGAACTGGCGAATCAGTTGACCGAGCTGAGCCGCGACATCGACGACCTGAACCGACGCGGCGCCGAACAAGCCGACGGCGAGAGTCACCCCGGAAACGTTGACACTGCCGAGATCGAGGCCCGTCTCACCGAACGCCTCGACGCGGCGATCGACGACGTGCTCGACACCACCGAAAAGCTTGCCGCCGAGCAGGCCCGCTACGAGATCCAGTTCCGCGCCGACCTGGCCGAACTCGCGGAGCGCCTCCGGCGTCCCAACGCCTCCTGAGGCCGAAACGTCACGTTTGACCCGGCACCGTGTGACGGTCAGGGTTGGCCGAGGATGGTGACGGCGTCTTCGATCAGGTTGCGGGCTTCGGTGATCTTTTCCTGATATAGCCCGAGGTCGCCGGCGGCGAGCGCCTCGTCGGCCTCGACGAACAGCGCATCGGCCTGAGCCAAGAGTTCGGCGGGATCGTTCGTCGACCCGGAACCCGGATCGGTCGTCCCCGGATCGGTCGGCGACGGGTCCGGATCGGTGCCGTTCGGTTCGGTCGGACTTGTGATCTCCTCGCCGAGATCACCACGGAATCCGGGGAACAGCCTCGCCAGCGCCTCACCCAACGTGGGCTCCAACACCGAACGATCGTTGTAGGTCACGATCACCGCTCGGTACTCCGTCACCACCCCGGCATCGGCGGCATTCTGGGGCACGGTGACGTAGTAGGGCCGAACGTACATGAGCCCACCAGCGACCGGAACCACCTGCTGGTCACCGAAGGCGACCTGTGTGCCGCCCTCGCCGAGGTTGTCGACCGAAATGCGTCGCGAGATGTCTTCGGTCGATTCGGCATTGCCGGCAACCCGCAACGGGCCATCGGGCAGCTTGCCGTTGGCATCTCCGACCACATACGTGGTCAGCCGTCCGTAGCTTCCCGGATCACTCGAGGCGGTCATGTACGCCTGCAGTTCGGTGCGCTCATCGTTGGTCGAGAACGGCACGAACGGCCGGAACATCACGAAGTTCTCCTCCAACGGATCACCCGCAGGAGCGGTGTTGAACATCGTGTAGTACGGCGAGAACCGATTGGCGCTCGACTCGGTCGCGAACGTGCTCTCCGCAGCCGTGGTCGCTGCGTCGGCAACCACAGCGCCCGCGGCAACAACCGCCTGCGACGGCTGCGTCGAAGGTGCCTGCGCCACCGACCAGGCATTGCCGTCGCGTTGGAAGAACAGCTCCGCATCGATGCGGTACTTCGAATAGATGTCGGTCTGGATGCGGAACAGATCTTCGGGATAGCGCAGGTGCTGCTGAAGTTCCTCGGGCATCTCACTCAACGGGGTGAAGAGATCAGGAAACGCGCCGCGCCACGCCCGCAGGATCGGATCCTGCTCATCGACGACGTAGAAGGTGGCCTCACCGCTGTAGGCGTCGACCACCGCCTTGACGCTGTTGCGGACATAGTTGTCGTTGTCGGCCAGGCCCGACTCTGGCGACCGCTGCACGCTGCCGATGCGCTGGCCGTACGGGTAACGACTCGATGTTGTGTACGCGTCGGTGACCCACACGGCGCGCCCGTCGATCGCCACCGGATACGGATCGGCGTCATACGACAGGAACGGCGCCAGCTTGCTGAGCCGATCGTTGACGCCGCGTACCCACAGCATCTGCGAATCGGGGTTGATCGCACCTGAGCCGAGCACATTGTAGTCGAGGAACGCCAGCGCGAAGGCGGCGCGACGTGTGAACGAATTCATCTCCACGCCATTGGTGCCCTCGTACGAATGGGGCTCGTCGCATTCGCGCTCCGACGAGTCGCTGTTGGCAATCCCATATCCGGAGAGGGTCGGGCTGAAGTACAGCTCGGGCCGCTCGAGCTCGACCGTGCGGTAGTCGGGGCGCTGGTTCGCAAGGACCCGACCCGCCGGCGCCAGCACCAGACCGCAGCCACGAGTGTTGATCAGGTGGAGACCCTGCCAGCTCTTGTTGGTGACCCCGCCAAGGGCAAGCTCTCGGGCGGCGATGAGCACCTCTTGCGGATCGTCGCCGTCGAGGGGGTACCGATCGATGTCGAGGTCATCGATCGTCAGACCGGCCACTTCAGCACGGTCGATGACGAAACGGGTCTTCATCTGCGCCGGGTTCAGGAGCCGCACGTTCTCGAGCGGCGCAAGATTCTCTTCGAGCTGGTCGGTCGAGATCGGAGTGAAGTCCACCGAGCGGACATCGACCTCCGTCAGGCCCAGCGCCTGGCGCGTCGCGGTGACGTTGCGATCGATGTACGGCGCTTCGCGGACTTCCTGGTTCGGGTTGACGACCAACGCCTGCACGAACGCCGGGTAGATGAGGCCACCGATGATCGCCACGATGAGCCACAACGCCGAGGCGATCAACGGAAGTCGGAACGACCCGCTGCGCACGACCGAGAGATACAACCCGGCTGTCAGCAGCGCGATCAGGATCAACAGCATGATCGCCGGGAGTTGCGCGTTGACCACCGAGTAGGTGGCCCCCTGCACGATGCCACGCTCGGTGTTGGTGATGGCATAACGGTCGAGCCAGTAGTCGCCCGCCTTGACCACGGCGAGCACTGCGAGCAGCACGGCGAGGTGGGCTTTGGTCGCCTGGCGCACCACCGGCACCGGCGACACGAAAACGACGCCGCCGTTGAGAATGTGCGCAGCTGCCGTGAGCAACAGCACCACGATCAGCGATGCGTACAACCAGTTGAGAGCGAAGGCCAAGAAGGGCAACTGGAAGATGTAAAAGCCGACGTCGGCACCGAACTGGGCGTCGGCGATGCCGAACTCGCGAGCGTTACGGAACAGCAGCCAGTCCTGCCACAACGCCACGGCAGGAAGCGCCAGCAAGAGCGCGAAGACGAAGGCGATGCCGTACCGCACGAGGCGCAGGCGGTGGCCGAACACGTCGTGGAACCGCTCGACGTACGGATGCACGTTGGCCGGGAACGACACGGGCGCCACCCGGTCGGCAATCCACAGGTTCAGGCCGGCAATGACGGCGAAGACGCCGAAGAACACGGCGAACAGGGTGACCTTGGCCTGCAGCACGCCCCAGAAGACGTCCTCGCGACCGAGCGACTCGTGCCAGAGATAGTCGACGTAGAACCGGGCGATCGCCCGCCCGAACACGAGAACGAACAACAACAACACCCCGAAGGCGATGATGACACCGCGCCCGGTGATACGGCGTCGACGCCGATCGACTGAAACATCAGAACTGCGCCGCATTGGCGCTTGACCCTAACGGCCGTCAGGAAGCAAGATGCATCGGCAGCCGACGTGTGCCGGAGCGCACAGATGCCCCGTCGGGAACGCCTCGCCGGCCTTGACCGAACCGGCCAGCGAGTTGTCGTCGCAATCGGAGCAACCCTGGTGGGTCGGGTCACAGATCCACACCGCCGCGGTCCCCTTGCCGATCCCGGCGAGGACGCCGCGCCCGTGGGCGGTTCGGAGCACGTCGTCGAGCTGCTCATCGATGTGCTGGGTCTTCCACTCGCGGTAGATGGCCCGGACACGTTTGCCGATTCCGGCATTGTCGCCGTCGCCGTCGAGAACACAGCGTTCGAGACGTTCCCGCAAGGGCTCGACGAGCCACTCGCCGAGCACGGCATCGGCTGCCTTCGTCGCTGCGGCCACATCGGCCTTGCGGAGCGGACCCGAGCCAGTTGGGGCGACCAGCGTTGCACCCGCCTGCGCGGCGCCGACCAGGTCGTCGGAGATGGCACCGCCGTAGCGAGCGAGGTGATCGCCGGCCGGCGGGAGCAACGCATCGAGTGCACGCACCGGTTCGTTACGTCGCAGTGTCTCGAGTACTTCGTTCTGTTCATCTGCCAGCACACGCTTGAGCTTGCGCGCGGCACCCACGATGAGCGGCGTGAGGTCGGCGTCGCGCTGGTCGAACGGCGTCGACTCGACCATCTCGACCGTGTCGGTGGCCGACACTTCCTCATCCGCCGGTGCCTCACCCGCCGGTGCCTCACCCGCCGTTGCCTCACCCGCCGTTCCGTCACCCGTCGTTTCATCACCAGGGTCGGTCGAATCCACGACATCCCCGACATCGACGGCGTCGACCTCTTCCACCGCGTCGACCGGCACAGCATCGAGATCGGGCCCGATGTCGTCGACCGGTTCGATCGTGACCGCCTCGGCACGCAGCCGCGCGAACAAATCGACCACCACGTCGTCGTCGACCGCGACGATCTCGGACTCGACGATCTCGGACTCGCCCATCTCGTCGACCGGCATCTCGTCGACCGGCATCTCCTCGACCGGCATCTCCTCGACCGGCATCTCCTCGACCGTGATCTCCTCCACCTCTGACACCGCGGCCTCCGCAACGTCGGGCTCGGGCGCGACAGTTGTGGGCCGAGGCGAGTTCGGCACCATCACCGGTACCGGACCCGTCGTGGGGGCCAGGTTCACGTACTCGTCGGGCTCGACGAGCGGCTGCAGTTCGGCGACCACCTCGATGGCCACGAGACGAGCCCGCTCGAACGACTGCATCAGCCGATCACGACCGAGCAACAGCTGCTCGATCTGCTCGCGGGCCAGCTCTCGGCGACGGGCGAGTTCGCTGAGTACCCGTTCGCGATACGCACGCGCCTCGTTGACCATTTCTCGGCCCTGCTGCTTGGCCATCGACAGCTCAGCTTCGGCATCAGACGCGGCGTCGGTGCGCCGACGCGACGCTTCAATTCCAGCTTCCTCGCGCATACGGGTTGCCTCGTCGGCGGCCTCGCTGAGCATCTGGGCGGCGGCCGTCTCGGCCTTCTGGCGGATTTCGGCACCGCTCTCACGCGCAGTGATCAGCACCCGGGCAGTTTCCTCGCCGAGCAGTCGCGTCAGCGCAGCATCGTCGAGTTGCGCCGAATTGAGGTCGGGATTGGTCTGGGCGGTTCGCAGCTCACGCTCGAGAAAGCGCTCGCGTTCCTGCAGTCGGCCGAGCTCGGCGGCGATCATTCGCAGGAAGTCGCGGACCTCAGCCTGGTCGAACCCGCGGCGGCTGGTACTGAAACCGGCATCGGCGACCGACGCCGGCGACGACGGGTCGGGGCGGGAGAATGACATGGCCATGCGCCAACGCTACGCACTGCGCGACTTCAGATGGTGGCAATCGACGCGCGCAACGCGCGAATTCGCCTCATCACCGAGCGACGAGTGGATCGCCGCCCAGCTTCTCCAACGCGGCGAGCGCCTCGTCGAGCGTGGCAACCGGAACGATCTCGACTTCGCCACGCCCCGCATCCTCGAGCAGTTGACGTCCCTCAGGGGTCTTGAGTTCCGACTGGGAGGCAGGCACAAGGAAGACCCGAACCCCTCGCTGATGCACCGCCGACACCTTCTGCGCCAACCCGCCGATCGCGCCGACCTCGCCGTTGAGGTTGATCGTGCCCGTGACTGCGACGTTCTCGTCTCCGGTGAGCGCACCGGGCGACAACTCGTCGATCAACGCCAACGTGAACGCCAGTCCCGCCGACGGCCCGCCGATGTCACCGGTGTCGATGTCGACCTCGAACGGCAGGTTGATCGCCCGCGTGTCGAACGGCACGAACCCGATGATCGTGCGATCGGGATCATCGGGCGATGCCGACAGCTCCACCGTCACAGTCTCCTCGCCTTCGCCCGGACGCTGAATGAGCAGGTCGATCGCGTCGCCCGGCTCCTTGTTGGCCAGCACCGCACTGAGGTCGTCGACCGAATCGAGCCGGACCCCATCGGCTTCGATGATTCGATCGGCGGGGTCGATCTGCTCGTCAGAGGGAAACCATTCCTCGCACTCACCGCCGTCGTCGGACGGCACCTTGCACAACACGTCTTGGACAATGACATCGCCCGCGGTGATCTCGACGTCGAAACCGAGCTTCGTCAGCGCCACGTACTGCGCCTCTTGCTCAGCACTGCGCATCATCTGCAGGTTGAACTCGCGTCGCTGGCTGGGAGTGCGAGCGCCGAACTTGTCCTCCGAGGTGAGGAAGTCGACTGCCGGATCATTTCGTCCGGCAAGCCAGGAGAGCGCCGATTGATTCGGTGCCGTGACAGTCACGAACACGAAACTGTTCTCGGGGTCGTATCGATTGACGTCGTCGGGGAGTTCACCGAACACGATCCGATCGTTGACGGGATCGGCCGAAGCCGGCGTGAGCGCATAGGGCGTGGGATCCATCTCGCCCGTTCGCTCGTTCTCCTTGCTGGACACGAGGCTCGACGGCACCAGCGATGCAACGCCGATCGCCGCGAGTGCGAGGAGACCCACAGCGGCCAACGCCCACGCCCACCACCGATTACGGGGGCGGTTCACTAACATGTCGGTTGTCGTGTCGGTCACGGATCTCACTACTTCGGCTGCATGGATGGCCGGACTGGCCATCTTGGCGCTCGTCTTCGCCGGCTGGAGAAAGAATGCCAGAGCGACGCCTCGAACACCACGCGGGGAACCCGTTGTTCGTCGGCGATGGGATCCGATCCCGATCGCTGAGACCACGACATCTCTGTACAAACGCCCAAGCTTGCCTCGGCGGCTGATGGCAGCGCTGGCCGGCTCGGCAATCGCCATCGTCATCGGTGCCGTAGCCGCAGTGGTCATTGCCTTCGGTGCCGGCTTCATCGTGATGACCCTGACCGATCTGCTGAAGAAGTGACGGGGCCCGACCGACGTGCCGTCACGATTGCCGGTCACACAGGCAACATCGCTGTGGCCCGCGAGGGTCTCACGGCGCCGGACGCCACGGTTCGTGCCGCTGCGATCAGCGCACTCGAACGGCTCGGCGCACTCACCGATCATGAGCTGATCGCCGCGCTTGGCGACCCCGAGGTAACCGTTCGCCGACGTGTCTGCGAGATCGCCGCCCGCCATCCAGACGTCGATCTCGTGGCGGCATTGGGCGACGACGATCCGCGGGTGGTGGAAGTAGCGGCGTGGGCGTGCGGCGAACACGAGTCGAACCGCGACGAGGTCATCGAGACGCTGATGGCGCTCGCCTCAAGCGCCGAAGATGCCCTCGTGCGCGAGGCAGCCGTCGCCTCTCTCGGAGCCATCGGCGACGAACGAGCGGTGGCGACGATCATCGCCGGGTGTTCCGACAAGCCGGCCGTACGCCGTCGCGCCGTGCTCGCACTCGCACCGTTCGAGGGCGACGATGTCGAGGCCGCCATCGACCGGGCCCTGGAAGATCGCGACTGGCAGGTCCGCCAAGCCGCCGAAGACCTCCGCCGCGCCCAGTCCTGAGCGCCGGTCAGACCGTGTACTGGGTGCGGCGTCAGCGGGCTGCCGGACGCACGTCGACCCAGGCTTGACGGTCGTCGCCTCCTTCTGGCTCTCGGTTTCGGTGGTACTTTGCGATCCGGACATTCACGACAGAGAGGGCTGGTGGAGTGGATCCGAACGAATCCGGCCGCTTGGCCGACGTCAATCTCGCGTTCACATGGTCATTGATCGGGCGATCGGGAGGGGCCGCGATCAGCGGAAACGACCAGTGTCCGTTCGTCGCAACGGGGATTGACTCGGCCTTCTTCAACGGCGTATTTGCGACGCAGCGTGTGGCGGATCCGGACGCAGTCGTCGCCGACGCGATCGAGTTCATGGCCGAACGCAACCTGCCGTGGCTGATGTGGGTTCGAGAAGGCGTCGACGATGCCCTTCTCGACGCCGGTCGCCGTGCCGGTTTGAGCGACGCGGGTGGACCGCCTGGCATGGTGCTCGATTCGATCGAGCGACTTCCGGCGCGTCGGGGCGACTTCGAGGTCGACGTCGTCTCCGACACCACTCGACTCGACATCTTCCACGACGTGGTAGCGCGGGGATTCGAGATGCCACTCGAGATCCTCCAGGGGTTCATGACGATCGACATGGTGGCTGATCCGAGCGTCGTGGCCGTCGTCGGCTCGGTCGAGGGCATCGCAGTGTCCGCGGCGCTCGCCTGCGTGTCGGGCGCCACCATCGGGATCTACAATGTCGCAACGCCGACAGAACACCGGCGCCGGGGCTACGGCGAGGCGATCACCTGGGCAGCGATCGAGGCCGGAGCCGCTCTGGGTGGAGATCATGCAGCGCTTCAGGCATCAGAGCTCGGCGCTCCCGTGTACCGGTCGATGGGCTTCGTCGACATCGGTAGGTACCTGCAACTCGAAGGGCCGCCCCACCCACCGCAGTAGGTTCGCTCAGTAGGGCGCGACAGCGGGTTGTTCCGACACGTCTCCGCTGAGGCGAGCCTTGGCGGTCTGGCCTCGACGGGCCGCCGGCACGGCGCCGGTGACGGCTGCGAGTCCGAACGTGGGCATGTTTCCGTACACGGTCTCCACGGTCGCATCGGAGAGAAGAATCGTCTCGTGATAGATCCCGACCGAACCGTTGTCCCGCACCTTGTTGTTGAACGATCGCCATGCCGGCAAGTGCGATGCGTTCATCGACTTGGCGTACTGCTCGAGCTGCTCGAACGACGCCCAGTACTGCCACACGAGGATGGTTCGGCCCGAGAGGAACGTGCACGGCTTGCCCACCAGTCCCAAACTCGGGTCCTTCTGCAACTCGCTCAGCATGCGCGGCATCGCGACGGCCACCGGAAGCCACTTCCACGGCCGCCAGAGTTGGTTGAATCGCATGCCGATGAGGAACAGCACCTTCCCATCGGCACCGATGTCGGCAGAGAACCGACCCTTGTTGATGGACGCCACCGCTTACCTCCGAATCAGGATCATCTTGATGTGATCATCGTTCACATTGTACAGAAGATGTGATCACTGTCAACATTCGTGCGACAATGATCCCGTGTCGGAGAAGCCCTATCACCACGGATCGCTCGAGCGGGCGCTCACCGAGGCAGCGATGGAAGTGGTCGCAGTGGACGGCATCGGCGCACTCTCGCTCCGAGACATCGCCCGCACCGTCGGCGTCTCCCCATCGGCGACGTATCGACACTTCCCCAGCCGAGACCACCTGGTCGCCCACGTGTCGCAGATCGCGCGTGAAGACCTCGCCCGCGCGCTGATACTGGCGAGGGAACAGGTCGCAGCCACCGGGAGTCGTCGGCGACGGTCGATCCGACGATTCGAGGAGATTGGCCGCGCGTACGTGCTGTTCGCGGTCGACGCTCCGAACCTGTTCGAGGCAGCATTCATGCCGTGCGATGTGCAGGAAGCCACGAACGACGACCCGGAAGCCTGGGCGGTGCTGGTGGAAGCGGTCGATGAGATGGTGAGCACGGGAGCGATCCCGTCGACGCGGCGCAGGGACGCTCCCATCATCGCTTGGTCTGGGGTGCATGGCCTCGCCACCATCCTGACGTCATCGATCTGGCCGCCGGGATACGACTTCGACGATGAAGTCGGCGCGGTGATCGCCGGCATCTCGCGCGCGATCGCGTGACGAGCCGGGATCAGCCGGGCGAGGTCAGAACGTGTAGCGATAGACGTTCGTGTCGCGGGCTTGAAATCCGATTCGTTGGTACAGACGGTTGGCGGCCTCGCGTGACGGGCGGCTGGTCAGGCTGACGTCCTTGGCGCCACGTGCCTTCGCTTCGACGAGCGCGGCAAGGTTGAGTTCGGCCCCCACACCATGCCCGCGCGCCTCGCCGTCGACGACCACGTCTTCGATCCACGCCTTCAGCCCGGTCGGGATTCGGTAGAACGCGAGCGTCAGACTGCCGAGGATCGCGCCATCGACGCGTGCGATGAACAGCACGGTGTCGGGGCTCGACACCAACTCGCGGAGTTGTTGGCCCGACGGCGCCGGCGACGACGACGACAGCTGCGGAATCAACCGCTCGAACGCGTCGACCAGTTCGTCGTCGACATGCTCGACACGTTCGATGCGGACGGAAGACGATGGATCACCGGGGGTCTCGCTCACGACCAGCTGACGCTAGCGCCTGGCACCGGTAGCGTGATCGCCGTGACAACCGAGCATGTCCGTTGGCTGGCAGAGCCCAACCTCAACCGTCCCGTGCTCGTGGCCGCGTTCACCGGCTGGAACGACGCCGGCGACGCCGCGTCGAGCGCGTTGCGAACGATGGTCGAATCGTGGGGAGCACAGGCGCTGGCCGAGATCGACCCCGAGCCCTTCACCGACTTCGCCACCGTGCGACCCTCGGTCCGCCTCGACGACGACCACCATCGGTCGATCGTCTGGCCGACCGTCGGCGTGTGGTCGGCATCGCTGCCGGGCACCGACGTGATCCTCGTGCTCGGCCCCGAGCCGGCGTTGCGATGGCGGCTGTTCTGTGAGCAGATCAACGGCATCGCCGATCGGTACAACGTCAACATGGCGATCTCCCTCGGCGCACTGCTCGCCGACGTACCTCATTCGCGTCCGGTGCCACTGATCGGTACTGCCACCGACGACCAGTTGATCGAGCGCTTCGAACTCCGCCGTTCCGAGTACGAGGGCCCGACCGGCATCGTCGGAGTGCTCCACGACCATCTCAATCGCAGCGGTATGGCAACGGCCTCGCTCTGGGCAGCGGTGCCCGGATACGCGTCGCAGATCCCGTCGCCGAAGGCCGCGCTCGCACTCGTCGATCGGGCGTGTTCGATGATCGGCACGCCCGCGCCGCTCGCACGACTCGCCGTGGAAGCGTCCGAGTACGACGCCCGTGTCGCAGCCATGATCGGCGACGACGACGACATGATCGAGTACCTGTCGAGGCTCGAACAGATCACCGACGACGACCCCGACGATGCCGGCGACATGGCGACCGACACACCCGTCGACCCCGATGCCCTCGTCGAGGAAGTCGAACAGTTCCTCCGCGACCGCGACCCCGACTGACGCCGCCAATCCCCGCGGTCTTTCCGGACCCGACCCCGAAAGACCGGTCCGGTCTTTCCGGACCCGACCCCGAAAGACCGGCTACTCGGTGCGCCAGATCGGCGAGCGGACCGGATCGAACGTGGCGGGCGACTCGGCGCCGTCGATCGCAGCAAACGCCATTGGGCCCCACCAGTGGGCTCCGGCCGTTGCCTCCGGAAGCGCATCGGCGCCGAACCAGCCGACATCAGCGGTCTCGAGCGGGTGGGGGGTCAACTCACCCCCCGTTGCGACGCAGTGGAACAGCAACATGTACATCCCGAATCGGCTGAACCCCATGCGTTGTCCGTCGACCACCCCCAGCAGCCGTAGCGGCTCGCAGTCGATGCCGGTCTCCTCGCTCACTTCCTTGACCGCCACCTCCGCGGGCGAGTAGCCCACGTCGGCCCAACCCGTGGGATACAGCCAGATCCCCGAGTCCTTGCGCTGGACGAGCAGGATCTCACCGGCCTCGTTGCCGACAATCGCACCGATCGCCACCTTGGGCGTCACATAGCCCGGCACGCCCTCGCCGATCGACTCCATCCACTCCTGAACGAAGTGATCAGTCTCACGCTGCACGGCGACCTCGTCGTCGAGGTCGCGGGCGCTCGCCTTGATGTCGGCGGCAACGTGCAGCACCTCCTCGAAGCGCTCACGTTCGTACAGGTTCTCGGTGAACCCCATGCCGGTGCGCGCAATCGCCGCCAACGTCTCGCTCCATCGCGCCAGGTCGCGCCCACTCACCGTCACGTCGCTCACGCTACGGCATCAGGCAACGGCATGGAGCAGCGCCCGCTTGATCTCCTTGCGGTACGCGGGATCGGTCACCAGCGCATCGTTGGCGCGCACATAGAACGTGTCGACAACTTCCATCCCCATGGTCTGCACCGTGGCATGGCGGATGTCGAGGCCGAGTTCGCCGAGTGCCTTTGAGATCCGGTGAAGAATGCCGATCCTCGTGACAGCGCGCACCACGATCACGGTGGCATTGCTCGAGGCCTCGTCATCGAACACGACCGACGGCGGCCCGGGCGATGCGGCCTGCGTGCGACGACGTCGGCGGTAGGTCTGGGCGCGCTCGGCCAACCGTGCTTCGATCGCCAGCTGATGTGCCAGCGCCCGACCCAGATCGGCTTTCACCGCCCGCCAATTGAGGCCGCCGTCGGGCACCACGATGCGAAACTGCGATGCAGCAATTCCGCCCTCGTCGGAGTGTGCCTGAGCGCTGACCACATCGAGGCCGTGCAACGACAGCACGCCGGCGATGCGGCTGAAGTTCCCCGCTGCGTCAGGGCTCACGACGGTGATCACATCGTCGCTGCGGGAGATGTCGAGTTCACCGATCGCCATCGCGGCGAGGGTCTCCGCATCGGGAAACAGCCGCCACGTGACTTCCGAAACGTCGCCGCCACCGAGTACATGACGCACTCGCTCGACGAGTTCGGCGACGAGGCCCTCCTTCCAGTCGCCCCACGCCGCCGGGCCGGTGGCCAGCGAGTCGGCCTCGGTCAGTGCATGGAGCAGATCGAGCACCTCGACCGTCTTCACTGCGTTGGCGACGTAGCTGATCGTGGCCGGGTCGGTGAGGTCACGCCGCATCGCCACGTCGGGCAGCAACAGGTGCTGCTCGATGAGCGTCACGAGTACCTCGACGTCGGCGTGCACGAGCCCCAGCTTCGGGCCGATCGAGCGGATCAACTCCATGCCCACCACGGTGTGATCGCCGGGGTACCCCTTGCCGAGATCGTGGAACAGGCCCCCGAGCACGAGCAGATCGGGGCGCGTGACGCGACCAACGAGATCAGCTGCGTTGGCGGCCGCCTCCCACAGATGGCGGTCGACGGTGAAACGGTGGTAGGCGTTGCGCTGCGGCTTCGACCGCACGGGCTCCCACTCGGGAAGCAGACGGGCAACGAGATTGCGTTGATCGAGCGATTCGAGAACGGGCACCGCTCGATGCCCTTCGAGCAGGAGCGCGATCAAATCGTCGGTGGCGCCCACCGGCCACGGGCCGGGCCATCCGACCGCCTCGTCATTGAGCCGATCGAGTGTCGGCCTGCCGATTCGCGCGCCATGGCGGGCTGCTGCCACTGCCGTTTGCAGCACCAACGTGCTGTCGGCGGCGGGATCGGCCGTCGCTGCCAACTCGATCTCACCGTTACGCAGGACGACACCCGGAGCGACTGCCCGCTCTGCGGTGGCAGGGGCATGTGCGATCCGACCCCAGTTCTCGTCGCACAACCAACCAACGGTCCGCCCAGCCGCCGCGACGTCGGTCATCATGTGATCGGCGTCGTTCCAACCTCCTGCCGCGGCGGCCGCATCCTGATCTTCGAGCCGCAGGACATCGCCGGCGCGTTCAGTCGATCGGTGCAGCGCCACCCGAGCGCGCAACAACACGTCGTAGCAGTGACCGAGATCAACCAGATCTTCGGCGCGCAGGTCGAGGCCGGCCTCCTGGGCCCACCAGAGCGACTGCACATCGCGCAGACCACCGTGGCCGTCTTTCAGGTCGGGCTCGAGCAGGTAGGCAACGTCACCCGCCGACTCCTCTCGCTCGCGCACCCGAGCACGTAGCTCGCGGAGGAACTTCGGTGCATTCGACCGCCACAGTGCCTGGCCCTTCGCCACGACCTCGGCTGCGAGTTCATCGTCACCGGCAAGTGAACGAGCTGTGATCAACGCTGTCGCCGAATCGAGGTCGGTACGAGCGAGTTCGAGCTGTTCATCGATCCGACGCACAGCATGACCGAGCTTCACACCGGAATCCCAGAGCGGGTACCACAGCGCGCTGGCCGTTGGCGCAAGGTCCTTCGCGACCTTCTTGGCCTTGACATCGTGAACCAACAGGATGTCGAGGTCACTGCCTGGCGCCAGTTCGCCGCGTCCATAGCCACCGATCGCGAGGATGGCCACCCGTCCCGACTTGGGTGGATTCGTCCGCATGGCATCGTCGAAAAGTTCGATCACCCAGTCGTCGGTGAGTTCAGCCAGCACCTCGCAGTACTCACGTCCGAACCGACTGACCCGGGCATCTGCTTCCACCAGGCGCTCCGATCGCCGAGCGGCGCCCCCGCTGAGTTTGTTCACGTCTCCGGTGGCATCGATGGGGTAGAGCATACGTGGGTGACGGTGACTGGCGTCCCTGTCCACCTCGCGCGAGCCCCCTCTTCTACGCTGCATCGTCGTGACCCTCCGTCTGATCACCGTTGCCCTCGTGGCCGGACTGGCCGCAGCCGGCTGCTCGAGCGGAGGCGACGCGGTCACCAGCACGACGGTCGCCGCGACCACGACCACGATCGTGCCGCCGGCCGACAGCGACGGACGCCTCGTGGTCGGCATCCTGCTCCCGACGGGCGACAAGGTGATGGGCGACCCCATGGTGTCGGCGGCGGAACTTGCGATCGACCGGATCAACGAGGCCGGGGGTGTGTTGGGGGTGCAAGTGCGTTCGGCTGTTGCCGACGAAGGAAGCACCGCAGGATCGGCAACCACCGCGATCCAATCGCTCCTTGCCCGTGGCGTCGACGTCATCGTGGGTCCGGGATCCTCGACGGTTGCGCTCAGCACGCTCGACGAGATCGTGTCCTCGGGCACATTGACGTGCTCGCCGACCGCCAGCGCGCTCGCGCTCGACGAGTTTCCCGATGGCGGACTGTTCTTCCGCACCGTGCCGAGCGACTCACTCCAAGCGCGTGCGATTGCCGATGTTGCCGACCAGACCGGCGCACTGCAGGCAGCGATCGTCCACATCGACGACTCGTACGGCCGGGATTTCGCCGACAGCGTGGAG
>JANPCI010000098.1:0-2282 GCA_031430875.1 Actinomycetes bacterium
GCACCGGCAAATTGCCGGGAACGACATCGATGGTCCGCAGTGATGGAAACTCGCTACGTAGGCCGTCGGCGCGGACCTGGAACAACTGCACCGGTCCGGACAGGTCGCGCAGGCTCCGCACCCCCAGATCGACCAGCTCGATGTCAGCCACCAGAGCCGCAGTCGACGCGGCGAGCAGGATCTGGCCGCCATGACCCGCCGCCATCACCCTGGCTGCAGTGTTGAGTGTCGACCCGAAGTAGTCAGCGCCACGCAACTCGGCCTCACCCGACGCGATCCCCATCCGTACCGGCAACCCCAACCCCCGCTGCGCCCCGATCGCCGCATCCACCGCCGCCCGAGCCGACTGGAACGCTGCGCACACCCCGTCACCAGTGTGCTTGAACAACCAGCCACCCTCACCCTCGACCGCCGCCCGCAACACCTCGTCGTGGGCGGCCAACTCGTCGCGCATAACCTCAGGGTCGGCCTCCCAGCGTTTCGTGGAGCCCTCGATGTCGGTGAACAGAAACGTGACCGTCCCCGACGGCCGCACCCCACCCGACTCCATGCCGGAGTATCCCACACCATCTGCTCCGACGGCCGACCCCCACTACCCGGCGATCTCGTGAACCCGTGCGCGAATAGTTCCGCAACGAGTTCACGAGAACGGTGAGTCGGAGCGGTCAATCGTCGATGAAGGCGCGGAGCCGGGCCTCGATCGTTGGCCACTCGTCGAGGGTGATCGAGTACGTGGCCGTGTCACGCAGCGTGTCGTCCTCACCGGCCCGCGTCGATCGTCGGTGACGCCGCATCACGCCTTCGAACGCGGCCCCCAGCCGCTCGATTGCTCGCCGGCTCTGCTCGTTGCGCGCGTCGGTACAGATCGCCACGCGCTGCGCCTTCCACACGTCGAAGGCGTGCGTCAGGAGCAACAGCTTGGCCTCGCTGTTGATCGGCGTGCGTTGGGCCGATGCTGACAGCCAGGTGCCACCGATCTCGACCTCGTCGGGATCGGATCGCCCGAGCGGCCACAGCGGATTGAGGAACCGGGTACAGCCCACGACCACACCATCATCGACGCGACGTTGCACGAACGGTGCGGCACGACCGTGGGCGGCGTCATCCAGCAGCCAGTGCACGTATCCGGCAGCGTCGTCGTGGCCGTCGGGCACCTGGGTGAATCCGAAGGTGGATCGATCGCCGCTGCCCGCTGCAGCGATCTCGTCGACGTGGTCAGCCCGCATCGGTTCGAGCAGCACGAATCGGCCCGACAGCGGCACAACGGCAAGTTGGGTCACGCCGACATCTTGGCGCACGGGCAACAGCTGGCCGTCGGTCGGATTCGCCGGGACCCTCCGCGGTACCGTGCACCGATGGCCGACTCGACCCCCCAGGCGCCCCGAGCGCTCGACGACCTGTTCGACACCTCCACGATCCTCCCGACCGCCCCGCTCGGCGACGACGGGGAGCCGCTCGAGGTGCTCCACGATCGCGAGTACCGAGTGCGGGCATTCCGCAAACGCGACGATCTGCTGTTGATCCGTGGCGCGGTGCGCGACCAGAAACCGCCGGGGCTGTACATCGTCATCGATCCGAACCCGTTGACGATCCACCACATGCAGATCGACCTCGAGGTCGCGTTCCCGACGCTCGAGATCGTCGGCGCAACGGTCGGCATCGAGGTGCATCCCCACACGTCGTGCACCAATATCGAGCCGCACTACGACAAGCTCGTCGGGCTGTCGATCGCCCGCGGGTTCACCCACAAGGTGCGCGAACTCTTCGGCGGACCGCGAGGGTGCACCCACACCACGGCCCTGCTGCAGGCGATGGCGCCGGTGGCGGTCCAGTGCATGTGGTCGATGCGGGCCTCGCAGGCCAAGCGCGGCGGCGGGATGTCGGCGGAACCATCGCCCGAACAGCGCGACATGGCGTGGCAGTTCAACCTGAACACGTGCCACGTCTGGGCCGAGGACGGCGAGCAGGTGCAGCAGCTCCGGGCCGGTGGCGACTTCGAGCCGCCGCTCTTTGCGAGTGAACGTATGGTGGAACTCGGACTCAAGCCCGAGACCTGGCGCGAGCGGATGCAGGGCTGAGCGAACAATTGCCCCGCCGTGGCCTCGCGCTGAACGCCTGGTGGCGATTCGGATCCGACCTGGCAGACTGGTCGACCACATGGTGGTCATAGCTCAACAGGTAGAGCACCAGGTTGTGATCCTGGCGGTTGGGGGTTCAAGTCCCCTTGGCCACCCCAAAGCTGGCCCTGACTGGGTGCAGAGCGACCATTCGCTCTGTACCCT
>JANPCI010000099.1:0-4806 GCA_031430875.1 Actinomycetes bacterium
GCAGTACGCGCATGCGATCGCCATCGCCGCGACCTTACCTAATCAACAGACCAATCGCACACACGTTCGATTCCGAATGAAACGTGGGGTCAGCGTCTCATTCACCAGGCGATCTCGGGCCAGCCGTAGGTGACGCAGAACCCGGCGCCGTTCACCACGAGGAGCGATGCGATGATCCCGACAACGGCGACCACCCGCGGGCGCGTGCGCCGGATCGAGCCGGGAACCGGCATGTACCAGTCGGGCAGCAGCGCCCCATCAGCGTCCGGTTGCCCGAAGGGGATGGCGTCTTCGGGGATCGGTGCATCGGTGTCGGCGGCCATGGCCAGTTCGGCAAGTTCCTCGTCCGTGAACGACTCCATGACCCGACGGTACATCGCCGTGCGCGCTGACCGGTGGCGTCGCACCATGTTCGCGATTCGTTCACAGATGGTCAGGCGTATGCGGAACCTAAGGTGCAGCAGTGCTGATCGAACAGGCGACCCTCATCGTCGACGACTACGACGGCGCGATCAGCTTCTTCGTCGATGCGCTCGGCTTCGAACTCGTCGAGGATTCGCCGTCGACCACCACCGACGGCCGACCCAAGCGGTGGGTCGTCGTGCGACCTCCGGGCGGCGCCACGGGGCTCCTTCTTGCTCGGGCTGACGGTGACGAGCAGGCTGGCGCCGTCGGACGTCAGACCGCTGGGCGAGTGGGCTTCTTCCTCCGGGTGGACGACTTCGACGCCGTCTACGAGCGCATGGTTGCTCATGACGTCGAGTTCGTCGGCGAGGTCCGTTTCGAATCCTATGGTCGCGTCACCGTGTTCCTCGACGTTGCCGGCAACCGCTGGGACCTCCTCGGCCCTCCCTGACGCGCCCCCACCCAGCAGGGTCCTTGCGGATCAGGTTCCGGTGAACTCGGCGGGGCGGCGTTCGAGAAACGCAGCGACACCCTCTCGGTGGTCATCGCTCTTGAAGCAGGCCGCCATTGCTGTGGTGTGACGCTCCATGTGTTCGGCCACCGGGGCAGTGAGGCCCTGGTGGACCAGCGACTTGATCAGACCCAGGCTGTGGGGCGAACCCATGGCGATCGTGTTCGCCAACTGCATCGTCAGCGGCAGTAGGTCGTCGCTCGACACGACATCCAGCACATAGCCGAGCCGGAGGGCCTCATCGGCATCGATCATCTCGCCGGTGTACAGCAACTTGAGTGCCGGCTGGACACCGACGATCCGGGGAAGCAGCCACGTGCCGGCGCCGGTGTCGGGCACGAGCCCGCGGTGCACGAAGTTCCAGGCGAAGCGGGCGTTGGTGCTCGCCAACCGCAGATCGCACTGCGACGAGAACTCCGCTCCCATTCCCACCGCCGGCCCGTCGATGGCGCCGATCGTCGGCTTTCGGGCTTCGGCGATCGGCCACCACTTGTGCCGCTCCTCGGCCGAGCCCCGCAATCCGCGCACCTCGCCCGGCACCGTTGCGAGATCGGCGAGATCCGTCCCCGCACAGAACGCCCCAGGCACGCCGGTGACAACGAGCACCGTGGTGGTCGGGTCTTCGTCAGCTCGACCGACCGTCTCGATGAACTCGCCGAGCATCGCGTACGTCATCGCATTGCGCTTCTCGGGCCGGTCGATCGTGATCACGCCGACCTTGCCCTCGACGTGATACCGGATCAGTTCGCGTGCATCGTCGCTCATCCGCCCGAAGGTAGCGCCCCCACCACCCCACCCTCCCAGCGATGAGTCTCAGCGCGACCCGTCCGCGCCGAAACTCATCGCAGACCGATGCACCCTCCCAGCGATGAGTCTCAGCGCGACCCGTCCGCGCCGAAACTCATCGCTGGGGGTGGGGCTCGGGGGGAGGGCGTCAGGTCAGGAACAGCCGCTGGTGCTGCCGCACGAGGTGCAGACGTAGCAGCTGCCCGAGCGCATCATCGCGATGCCGCACTGCATGCACATCGGAGCGTCGCTTTGGCGAATCAGGGTCGGTGGCGGCGCCGATTCAACGGGAGCGAAGGCGAGCTGTCCGGCGTCACCGACTGGCGACTTGGGATCGGGGGCAAGGTCGGAACCCTGATGGGTCGGCGTCACCTGCTCGTCGAGGCCGGGCAACGTGGGCTGCAGCCGTTCGTCGACCGAGAAGATGCCGAGCTCGGCTCGCTCGTCGTAGGTCATGTACTCGATCGCCAACCGGCGGAACAGGTAGTCCATGATCGACGACGCGAAGCGGATGTCGGGGTCGTCAGTCATCCCTGCCGGCTCGAAGCGCATGTTCGTGAAGGCTTCGACGAAGGCTCGTAGCGGCACCCCGTACTGCAGTCCGTAGCTGACCGACTTGGCGAAGGCGTCCATCACCCCGGCCATCGTGGAGCCCTGCTTCGACACGGTCAGGAAGATCTCGCCGGGCTGGCCGTTGTCGTACTCGCCGATCGTGGCGAAGCCCTTGCAGTCGGCCACCCGGAACTCGAACGTGCGCCCGCGCCGCGTCCGCGGCATCTTCTGGCGCACCGGGTGGTGCACGCTTCGCTCAACGATCTCGACCCCGCCGATGGAGTCCGCGACAACGGGCTTCGACGAGGGCTTCGACGTCGACAGGGGCTGGCCGAGTTTGCAGTTGTCGCGATAGATCGCCACCGACTTCAAGCCCAGTTCCCACGCCAGCATGTGCAGCGCCTCGACATCTTCGACGGTGACATCCTCTGGCATGTTGGCCGTCTTCGAAATCCCCCCACTGATGAACGGCTGGACCGCCGCCATCATCCGCACGTGACCTTCGTAGTGGATCGTGTTGTCGCCCATCGAGCAGGCGAACACGGCCAGGTGCTCGGATCGTAGGTGCGGTGCCCCGATCACCGACATGTGCTCGTCGATGTACCGGACGATGTCGTCGACTTGCTCGGGTAGATAGCCGAGCTGTCGCAGCGCCCGCGGAATCGTCTGGTTGACGATCGACATCGTGCCGCCGCCGACCAGCTTCTTCGTCTTGACGAGGGCGAGATCGGGTTCGATCCCCGTGGTGTCGCAATCCATGGCCAGGCCGATCGTGCCGGTCGGAGCGAGAACCGTTGCCTGGCTGTTGCGCACACCATGCATCGCCGCACCGTCGATCGCCGCGTCCCACGCTTGCGCTCCCGCGTCGAGCAGCTCCGATGGCACAGCGCCCGTGCGATCGAGCGCTCGACCCGCGCTGCGGTGCATTTCGAGCACCCCGAGCATCGCGTCGGATTCCTCGGCGAAGCCGTCGAACGGACCCACTCGGGCGGCCGTGCGCGCACTTGCCGCGTACGCGGAACCGGTCATCAGCGACGTGATCGCGGCGGCCCACGCCCGACCATCGTCGGAGTCGTAGGGAAGACCGAGCGCCATCAGCAGCGCACCGAGGTTGGCGTAGCCCAGTCCGAGCTGGCGCAACGCTCGCGTGGTGTCACCGATCTTCTCGGTCGGGTAGTCGGCGTGACCGACGAGAATCTCCTGCGCCGTGAAGAGCATGTCGACCGTATGAGTGAACGCCCCCACGTCGAAGCCACCATCGTCCTGCAGGTACTTGAGCAGGTTGATCGACCCGAGATTGCACGCCGAATTTTCGACGTGAAAGTACTCGCTGCAGTTGCGCACCACGACGCCATTCACGACGTACGAATGGTTGCGAGGCTCAGACAGGTTGTACGTCAATTCGATGCCTTCGTCGAGACGATCGACCAGACGAATCGACGTGTCGACGTTGTAGACCTCGTGATCGGTAATCGCCGACCGGAGTGTCGCGGTCTTGCGCGACAGCGAGAAGCCGATCTCGGCTGCGTAGCGATGCATGCTGCGACCCGTGATGCGTAGGTCGAACGACGCCTTGCTCGTGTAGGTCGCCGTCGACCCGTTCTTGCGCACGTACGCGAACGAGTTCGACCCTGCTGCCTTGACCTTGTAGATCCGCGACGAGATTCCGAGCGTCGAGAGGAGGCGTTGCACACCACGAAGCAGCTCGATCGAGATCGAGCCGAGCCCGACATACGAGCCCTTTTGTGGGTTCAACACCGCACATCCGTCGGCATCGAACAGTCCGCGAAGGAAGGCGGCGACAATTTCCGGCGGTGCCTGCTCGATCGACCATGGCACCGTCTTGTGCTCGCCCGTCACCGACTTGACGCCGAGCGCCTCCACGTACTTCTTGAGCGGCCGACGGGCGAGACGTAGTTGGACCGTTCCGTTCCCCTGCTCGCTCAGCTTGATCGGACGACCATCGTTGATTTCCTCCAGCAGTGTCTGGTGCAACGGGAGAACCTCCGCGTTGTCATCCGCCGAGCCGTAGATGGTGACGGTCGAGACTCCCGATGTTGACCCGTCACCGACAAGCCATCCGATGTAGTGGGCGAACTCATCGCTCCACACATCGGGGAGACGAAGCGGCATGTCGCGATCGCCCTTTGATCGATACTCGTCCCAGTCTGACGCGACGGGAACTGCCCATTCCGCGCTGGACGCTGGAGCAGCGAGGTCGAGCGACCGAACCCGATCGTCAGCTGTGAGTTCCTGTGCTTCGACCCATCCACGGTTGAGCGTGAAGATGCCATGCGTCGGAGTGCACCGAACCTCCATGCCATTGCTGAACCGGAGTCGCTGCACAGGGTTCTTCCCCGTGATCATGAACGCCTCGGGCGTGGTCAGGTGCATCTCGTCGGCCGGTTCGTCGGCACTTGTGAGGTCGTGGGTCCAGACCCGGAACTCCTCACCGGTGTTGGCACGCGAGAACAACTCATCGAAGCGGATCAGACCCTTGTCGGTATGCACCAGCGAGTCGCCGGTGAAGCAGGGATTACTTCCAGTGATCC
>JANPCI010000100.1:0-6000 GCA_031430875.1 Actinomycetes bacterium
AACAACGGCCAAATCGCCAACAACACCGACCGAAAACCCGAACACCGCGAAGCAGCACTCTGCTTCGCCATCGCCATCCACCTCGTCCACCGAATCAGTCACCCCAAACACAGCACCTGGCGCCCTATCCGCTGAACCCCCAGACACTTCGTGAACGCGATCAGCCGGGTCGACCGACGCCGACGACCTTGCCCCAGTTCACCGCACCGACAGTGACGGTCTTACCCGTGTTGGGAGCATGGACCTGCATGCCGTTGCCGAGGTAGATACTCACGTGGCTGATCGGGCTGTAGAAGAAGATCAGGTCTCCGGGCTGTGCCTGGTCGATCGGCACACGCGGGGTCGATGCGAACTGCGCTCCCGACTGGTGCGGCAGGCCGACACCGGACTCGCCCCAGGCATAGGCCGTCAGCCCCGAGCAGTCGAAACCGACGCCCGGGATCGACGTGGCGTATCGGTATGGAACACCCTGCTGGGCCAGTGCGGCCTGCACGGCGAGCCCGGACCGTGATGACACTGCGGGCGTGCTGTATCCGCCGCCGGAACCCGAGGAACCGGCGCTGGTCGTTGCGGCGTCGCCGTCGCCGGTGGTGGTGCCACCGGAGTTACCGCCATCGGAGCCCGACGTCCCGGCGCTCTGCGAGGTTCGGGCCTGGGCCTGCACTCGCCGCAACGACTCGGCGGCGCGACGTGCCTCTTCCTCCTGGATCAGTGTGCCGAGCTTCGCCTCGGCATCGGCGCGGGCCTTGGTGTAGCCGGTGGTGAGCGCCTCAGTCTCTGCTTGGGCGTCGGTGAGCGACACAGCCAGCTGCTCGGCCTGTTGACGCTTGTTGTCCAGTACCTGGCGTTCGTCCTCGATGTCGGCAACCAGCGCGTCGAGTTCGTCGGTCGTGACGTCGCCGGCGCTCAATGCCACCTTGGCGAGTTCCTCTCGCTTGATCGCATCGTTGAGGTTGTCCGCATTTTGGAACAGCGGGCCGAGCGGAGCGCCGCCGCCACCGACAAAGGACCGCAAAGCCATCTCGCTGAGATGCCCTCGGAGCTTGGAGAGCTCGGCTTCCTTCTCTGCGATGCGTGCTTCGGCATCGACGATTTCGGCGTCGAGTGCGCTCTTGGTGTCGATCACGTCGGTGTACTGCTCACCGAGCTGCAATGCCTGCTCCTCGAGCCGCTCCAGTTCGTCGACGATGTCTGCGACCTTCTGCTCCTGCTGGTCGACCGATTGCGCCTGCGCGACCGCCGGGGTCATGGCGGGGACGAGGAACGCCATGGCAATGGCGATCGGGATGACACGGAGAAGTTGCCTCATAGCTGGAAGGTGACAGCCTAGCGAATATGACGAATGTGTTGCGAAAGCCTGACGAAAACTCTGCGATTCTCGTAACACTTGTCACTCGTGGTGTCAGCCACCATGAAGAACAGTCATTCCCATTCGATGGTGCCGGGCGGCTTGGAGGTGATGTCGTAGGCCACCCGGTTGATGCCGGGCACCTCGTTGATGATCCGCTGCGACATGGTCTCCAGTACGTCGTATGGGATGCGGGCCCAGTCGGCGGTCATGGCATCGTCGCTGGTCACGGCCCTGATGATGATCGGATGGCCATAGGTGCGTTCGTCGCCCATCACGCCCACCGA
The DNA here is from genome assembly GCA_031430875.1 of Actinomycetes bacterium. Lineage (GTDB taxonomy): Bacteria > Actinomycetota > Acidimicrobiia > Acidimicrobiales > Ilumatobacteraceae > Sva-07. The sequence goes on from JANPCI010000100.1 coordinate 1,636, forward strand.
GCGGATGTCGGCGAGCACCGCGAACGACTGCCAGATCTCGCGCTCGAGCCCGGCGAGACGAAGTTCCTCGCGCACGATCGCATCGGCCTCCTGCAACAGCGCCACGCGCTCGGGTGTTACCTCGCCGATGATGCGTACCCCGAGGCCGGGGCCGGGGAACGGCTGGCGCCACACCATTTCGTCGGGCAGACCGAGTTCGAGTCCGAGCTTGCGCACCTCGTCCTTGAACAGCTCGCGGAGCGGTTCGATGAGCTCCAGCGTCATGTCGTCGGGCAGCCCACCGACATTGTGATGGCTCTTGATCACCGATGCAGTGCCGTCGGTTCCACCACTCTCGATGAGGTCGGGATACAGCGTGCCCTGAACGAGGAACCGGGCATCGGTGAGCCCGCCCGTGTTCTCCTCGAACACCCTGATGAACTGCTCGCCGATCGCCTTGCGCTTCGCCTCCGGTTCGGTCACCCCTGCGAGTGCTGCGAAGAACCGTTCGCCGGCGTCGACGTGGATCAGCTCGATGCCCAGATTGCGCCGGAACGTCTCGACCACCTGATCGCTCTCACCCTTGCGCATCAGGCCGGTGTCGACGTAGATACAGGTCAGCTGGTGGCCGATCGCCTTGTGGACGAGGGCGGCCGCAACCGAGGAATCGACTCCACCCGACAGGCCGCAGATCACCCGGTCGGACCCCACCTGCTCGCGGATCAGATCGACCTGTTCATCGATGACCGACGACATCTCCCAGTCGGCACCGATCCCGGCGCGCTCATGCAGGAATCGGGCGAGCACGGCCATCCCGTGCGGCGAATGCACGACCTCGGGATGGAACTGGACGCCGTACACGCGTCGTTCCTCGTTCTCCAGCATGGCGACAGGCGCACCCGGCGTGCTGGCCGTCACGGTGAAGCCATCGGGAGGATCGGTGATGCCGTCGAAGTGGCTCATCCACACGTCGTGGACCTCGGGCGCATCATCGGGCAGCAGCAACGACGGGCCGATTCGGGTCATACGCGCTCGGCCGTACTCGCCCTGCATGCCGCGCCCGACCACGCCACCGAGCTGTTGACCGATGAGCTGGGCGCCGTAGCAGATTCCGAGGATCGGGACGCCGAGCTCGTAGATGGCCGGATCGAGCGATGGGGCACCGTCGACGTGAACACTCTTGGGGCCGCCTGACAACACGATCGCGGCCGGATGCCGAGCGGCGACCTCCTCGGCAGTGATGCGATGCGGGACGATCTCGGAGTACACCCTCAGCTCGCGGACCCGTCGGGCGATCAATTGGGCGTACTGGGCACCGAAGTCGACAACGAGCACTGTGGGCCGGACGGTGTGGTGGTCGTGATGGGGAGGTTGACTCAAGAGGGTGAATCGTAGATCAGCGTCGCTGGTGCTCCGCATCCTGATCGTGGTGGCCACTGTCGTGGGTGCGATGTCGCTCGGCCCACACGTCGCAACGGTCGCGGCGAGCAGCACCCAGCCGGTCCCGGTGTCAACCGACGACGTCCCCGTCGATACGGCCAATCCGTTCCTCCCCGAAAACGTCGACCTCACCGCCTGCGTCGGCACACTGCAGCGACCCGGCTGCGGGAGCCGCGAGCGCGGCGGTTGGCATCAGTACCTCGTCGCGATCGCCATGATCGGCGGGCTCCTGATCATCTTCGGTCGCGTCGGGTGGGGGGTCGCGCGGAATCGGCGCCGTGATGCGGACGACATAGCCTCTGCACCGTGACCCCCGAAGAGTTCAGAACCCACGGCCACGCCCTCATCGACTGGATCGCCGACTACGTCGACGACGTCGAACAACGGCCGGTGGCAGCGATGGTCGAACCAGGCGATGTGCGTTCGCAGCTCCCCGAACATCCACCGACCGGGCCAGAGTCGTTCGATGCAGTGATGGCTGATGTCGAGCGGATCATCGTGCCCGGACTCACACAGTGGCAACACCCGGGGTTCTTCGCGTACTTCCCGTCGAACACGTCGTACCCGTCGATCCTCGGTGAGCTCTTGTCCGCCGGCCTCGGTGTGCAGGGAATGAGCTGGGTGACGTCGCCGGCGTGTACCGAAGTCGAAACGCTGATGCTCGACTGGATGCGCGAGTTGCTCGACCTGCCCGAGCGATTCGATTCACGCAGCGAAAACGGTGGCGGCGTGATCCAGGGAACTGCGAGCGAGGCGACGCTCGTTGCCATCCTGTCGGCTCGCTGGCGCGCGACCGCGGGCGCTGTCAACGCCGACGGCGACACCACCAGGCTCGTCGCCTACGCCACCTCCCAGGCCCACTCGAGCATCGAGAAGGGCCTGCGGATCGCCGGGGTCGGCACCGACCGCATCCGAATCGTGCCGCACGACGCGTCGTTTGCGATGCGTGCCGATGCCCTCGACGAGATGATCTCGGCGGATCAGGCAGCCGGACTGATTCCATTCTTCGTGTGTTCGGCTCATGGGACCACGTCATCGATGGCGTTCGACCCGACGGCCTCACTCGGCCCGATCTGTGCGCGCGAGGGCATCTGGCTCCACGTCGACGCGGCTATGTCGGGTATCGCCGCACTCGCGCCGGAGCATCGGTGGGTCAACGAGGGCACGGAGTTCGCCGACTCGTACTGCACGAATCCCCACAAGTGGATGGGGGTCAACTTCGACTGCAATCTGTACTGGACGGCCGACCGTGCAGCACTGCTCGGTGCGCTGAGCATCCTGCCCGAGTACTTGCGTTCGCAAGCGGCCGAGGCGGGTGCCGTCATCGACTACCGCGACTGGCAGATCCCACTGGGTCGCCGATTCCGGGCCCTCAAGCTCTGGTTTGCGATCCGCTGTGAGGGCGTCGGTTCGTTCCAGTCGATGATCCGACGCCACGTGTTACTCACACAGGAACTCGCGGCGAACGTCGCCGACGACGACCGGTTCGACATCGTCGCGCCACACCCGTTGAACCTCTTGTGCATCGCCGTCCGAGCCGGCAACGTCGAGGCTGCCGACCCCGAAGCTGGTAATAGGGCGACCGACCAACTCATCGAAGCAGCCAACGCATCGGGTGATGCGCTGTTCACACGTACGGTGCTCGACGGACGTTCGGTGCTGCGCGTCTCGATCGGCGCCCGGGCCACCGAGCGCCATCACGTCGAGGCGGCGTGGAGCCTCCTCTCCACTCTCACCCCCGCCATCTCGTGAACAAGTGCGCGGCCTGACCGCGCAGTTGTTCACGAGTTCGGCTGAAGTGGGTGCCGCTGGCAGGATGACCGGCATGACCGACACGACCAACCCACGTCCCGTCGCACTGATCACCATGGCGAGTGGATACGTCGGGCCGGCGCTCGCCCGGTCGTTGGCGGGCCGAGGGTTCGATCTCGTGCTGCAGGGCGCAGACGGCGACGACTCCATGGTCGGCGTCGAGGAGCCGTTCGCCGAGCAGATCCCCCAACTCGAGGCGCTCGGTGCAGCAGTGTTGACGGTCACCGACGTCGATCTCGCTACGGCGGAGGGCAACCAGTCGCTCGTGGCGCAAACGCTCGACCGGTTCGCGCGACTCGACTCGGCATGTCTCGTCACCGGCCTCATCGTCGTCGGCAAGTTCCTCGACATGACTGTCGACCAGTGGGAACGCGTCAAGCGCATGAACCTCGACATGGTGTTCCACGGCCTGCAAGCCGTGCTCCCGGCGATGGTCGAAGCGCAGGGCGGCCAAGTCGTTGTGTTCACATCCGCGACCGGGGCACGTCCCGATCCGATCACGTCGATCTACGGCGGCACTCGCGCCGGGGCGAACGGCCTCGTCCGCGCGGTCGGTCTGGAGTACGCCCGATCAGCCATTCAAGTCAACGCGGTCGGCACGAACTACATGGACTTCCCCGGCTTTCTCAAGGCGTCACGCGCCGACACCGACCCGGAACGTCGCGCCGCGATCGAGGCACAGGTACCGATGCGCAAGCTCGGCACGATGGACGAGCTGGCATCGTTCACGACGGTGCTGCTCGATGGCACCAGCCGGTTCCAGACCGGTCAGTTCTTCAGCTTCAGCGGCGGCTGGAGTACGTGAGTAGGTCGACGAGCATGTGGGCGGTTGCGCCCCAAACCGTCTCGTCGTCGAGTTCGAAGAAGTGCAGTGGCCGGTCGAGCGGCACTCTGCCCCAACGTTCCAGCCGGTAGGTACCCGGCCGGGTGAGTTCGCTCACCCGCGTCCAGAACACGCGGTCGACCTCACCGGTCTGCGGTTGCAGTTCAGGCCGGCGGTCGAGCACCGAGACGATCGGAACGATGTAGCTGCGACTGACGATCGTGTTGAGATGGTCGAGTTCACCAACGACCACCGCTGCGGACGGATCGAGGCCGACCTCCTCGTGGGCCTCGCGCAGCGCTGCATCGATC
>JANPCI010000101.1:0-3772 GCA_031430875.1 Actinomycetes bacterium
CGGAGATTGCTCCGAAGGGCAGGGCGAAATGCTCGAGAGCGATTCGTTGCAGCGCGATGATTCGTCGCTGGTGTTCCGAATGATCCACGGTCCACCGTGTCCATGGGTAGTCGGCGAATGCATCACCCAGGACCTCGGCCGATCGATCAAGATCGCTCGCATCCGCAAGCCGAGTGACTGTCTCCACACGATCCATGATGTCATCGCAAGAAGGGTCGAACCCGTCCGATATCCGCGTCGGACGCGACCGGTGGCCCAATGAGGGAAGCGGTGCCAGCTATCTCAGGAGGCGGTCCCCAACCGGACGTCGTCAACGAGAGCGTCGCGAACGCCCGTCGATCGTTCTTTGGGTGATCGGGAACCCCTGACCGTCAGTCACAAAGGGTGTGGGCAATGTGGGTCCAGAAGTCAACACTGAGACCCAGTGACTCGACGTCGATGCGTTCATCGTTGCCGTGGAAGCGGCCGGCGAAGGTTTCCGCTGTGATGCCGGGCGAGAAGATCCCGGCGCCATACGCGACCGAGCCACGCTGACGGAAGAACGGTGCGTCCGTGGCCCCGACGATCAGACCCGGCACCAACTCAGCGCCGGGGTATGCGACCTGGGTCGCTGAGCGCACTGCATCCCAGAGCGGGTTGCCGATGGGTGACTCAGTCGAGGCGCGATTTGATCCTTCGTAGGCGTCACCGACGACGACGTGTTCGCGCAGTTCGCCCAGCAAGTCGTCGAGCATCTCGTCGACATCGGCTGCGGTGACTCCGGGCAGGGTGCGGATATCGACGTCGATGTCGACGGTGTCGGGGATCATGTTCGTCTTCTGACCGCCGTGCACGACGTTCGGTGAGATCGTCGTATGCGACATCGCGTGACATCTTGCTGCTTGATTTCGCGGCATCGATTCGAGCGCCGACCAAGCCCGGTCAGGGTCCAAGAGGTCAGCCTTGACGTCGGCAGAGAACGCGGAAGCCTCGACCCAAGATCGGAAACGCTCACTGATCGCTGAGGCCGCCCGGTAGCTCGAGAGTCTGCGGATCACTTCGGCGGCCTTGACGACGGCGTTGTCGCTCCCGAACGGCATCGATCCGTGGCCGGGCGTTCCGGTGACACGAATACGTCGCCATGACATCCCCTTCTCGGCAACGTTGATCGAGACGCGCCGGGGATCCGAGCTCCCAAGTGGAAGCCCACCCATTTCAGTGAGGACATAGTCAGCCCCGACGGCATCCCAATGGTTGTCGGCCATCCATTTCGCTCCGTGGATGCCGCCGGCCTCTTCGTCGGCGACGCCGAAGTAGATCAAGGTTCCCTTTGGCCGCCAACCGCTCGACGCGAGTTGCCGGAACGCCACAGCCATGGTGGCGGTCATGTTGAGCATGTCGATTGCGCCGCGCCCCCACACCTCACCGTCGATGAGTTCGCCGCCGAACGGGTCACGAGACCATCCGTCGGGATTGACCGGAACGACGTCGGTGTGGCCCATCAGGCACAGCGATGGTGCGGACGGATCGGAGCCCTCGATCCGGGCGACCACACTCGTTCTTCCCTCGAGCGGCGAGAAGGTGGCTGACTCAGAAGTCGCGCCTTCGAGAAACCCGGCCAACACCTCGGCATTGCGAAACTCCGAACCCGACTCGGGAGTTCCGTCGTTGACGCACTCATTTCTGATCAGCGTTTGCAACAACTCGGTCGCGATGCCTTGCGGTCCGTTCCCCATCGCCTGACCGTAGCGCGAACAGAAACGTCCTTGACCGAACACCCTTCGGCGGACTGAGCACCCTGGCCGACGTTGGGAACCCACCGACTGGTACGTTCCGAACTGGGTCGACACTCTTGGGGGCAGCATGCTGGAACGTTTACGGACGGCGATCGAAGAGCAACGGTTGTTGCGTTCCGTGCCCGGAGTCGCCGTTGGTGTGCGGACGCCTGACGGCACGCGCATCGAGTGCTTCGGTGTCACCAGCGTGGAGCACCCACTGGCTGTTACTCCGAGCACGGTCTTTCCCGTCGCGTCCGCGTCGAAGACGTTGACGGCCACGTTGATCATGCAGCTCATCACCGAGGGGCGCCTGTCTCTCAGCGACGAGCTGCGTACCGTGTGGCCCGAGTATCCGCGCGACGACGGGGTCACGATCGAGCAACTTCTCACCCATCGCGCCGGTTGGAACGGCGACGCGGTGCTGATGATGGCGACCGACATGATCGACACCGACCGGATGTCGTTGGCTCACCTGCCGCACTACCTGGCCGACATCGAGGTGCTGGCGCCGCCCGGTGTGGTGACCACGTACAACAACATGGCGTCGTCGGCGCTCGGCCGCGTGGCGGAGGTGCTCACCGGGCAGACGTTCGAGCAGCTCATCCGATCACGGTTGGCCGGCCCGGCCGGGCTGGACCCGATCGGGCTGTGCGCCGACGATGTGATCACCGAGCGAGTGGCAATGCCACACACCGTCGACGCCAGCGGCGAGACTGTGGTCATCCGTCGGGCGGGTCCGCGTGGGCGCTGGTCGTACCCGGCCAGTTCGGCGCCCGCAGGAGGCGTGGTCATGTCGATGGCCGGGCTGATGAACTGGGCGGAGGTGCAGTTGGGACAGCGGCCCGACGTACTGCACCCCGATGCGGCCAGCGACATGCGCCGCCAACGGGTCCCGTTCCACAACATGGCCGACGGTGTCGGGCTGTGCCTGATGCTGCGCAACGCTGGAGGAACCACGCTCGTCGAGCATGGCGGCAACCTGCCCGGCTACCAGACGTCGTTCACGCTGCTACCAGGGCACGACGCTGCAGTTGCTATCTGCACCAACTCCCAGAGTGGCGCCACCTTGATACGCGACGTGCGCCGGCTCCTGCTCGACGAGCTGTTCGGCGTGATCGACGCACCCGTGGCTGTCGACGACACCATCGTTGCCGACCTCGAGGAGATCGCTGGCACTTACCAGTTGCCGGCATCGATCGCGACGTTGGTGCCGTCGGGTGAACGCCGTGTGGAGCTGTCGTTTGAGAGCCGAGAACTGCCCGGTGGCCGGCGGTGGCCGACACCTCCGACGATGCTCGCTGGGTTCAGCGCACCCGACGAGATGGTTGCGCTGTCGCCCGAGCCGATAGCCGGCCAGCGATTCGACATCGTACGCGTCAATGGCGAGGTCAGATGGCTGCGCTTCGGCGGCCGCATCGGCGCCCGCATCGACGCAGGCTGACCCCGCGGGATCAATGGCTCAGCCACCTTTGGACACAAGTTCGGTTCTGTAGCCAAGCGCGGTCCAATCGCAGGTCCGGTTGAGGGGCTTCGCCGGTTTACGAGTGTTCGGCTACGTCGGTCAGGTCGGCGACGCAGCGCTGGTCCGGTCAGCGCGAGACAGGCACGCCTGCTCGCCAGACCTGAACGATTCGTGTCACGGCGGCCGGATCGGTACGGGGATCGCCGTCGACGGCGATCATGTCAGCGTCGGCACCGGCGGCGAGTCGGCCCTTGCCGGGCAGTCCGAGTGCATCGGCTCCACCAGAAGTCATCGCCGCGAGCGCCTCGACCGGTGTCATGCCAATTGAGATCAGATCATGGATGGCCTGCGGGGCGACATCGTGCGGCTTGGCGACGTTGATGCCCGCATCGGTCCCCACGACGATCTTGCCACCAAGTTCTCGGACGACGGCCTGAGCCGCGCGGATCTTGGGCCCGACCGCCAGAAGCATGGGCGGCAGCGGGGGACCATCGGCACAGCGTCCCATGGTTGCCGACAACGCGATACCCGAACGAGCCAGCCGTTCGAGCAG